>JADJWH010000004.1:328191-656383 GCA_016716465.1 Gammaproteobacteria bacterium | reverse complement strand
GCCGGTGAATGGGGCCACAATCCGCTCGATGTCACAGGACCGCCGTGCTACTGCGGCCGGCGCGGGTGCGTCGAGACATTTCTCTCCGGCCCCGGCTTCGTGGCCGATTATCAACGCGCGGGCGGCATGGCCATCACGCCGCCCGCGATCGTGGAGGCGGCACGCGCGGGGGAGGCCTTGG
Source organism: Gammaproteobacteria bacterium (assembly GCA_016716465.1). NCBI lineage: Bacteria > Pseudomonadati > Pseudomonadota > Gammaproteobacteria > Gammaproteobacteria bacterium. The sequence continues at coordinate 656,202 of JADJWH010000004.1, read as the reverse complement.
CGCGGGCCTGCCTGGCGCACTATCTGGAGCGCTTCGGGCGCGCGCTCGCCGTCGTGGTCAACATCCTCGACCCCGACGTCATCGTCCTGGGCGGTGGCATGTCCAACGTCGACGAGTTATATACGGAAGGCCCCGCGCAGGTACGCCGCCACGTCTTCCACCCCGACTGGCGCGGCCGCATCGTCAAAAACCGCTGGGGCGATTCCTCCGGCGTGCGCGGTGCGGCGTGGCTGTGGGATGAATAAAGAACAGCACTGAGGAGTCAGGACTAAGTAAGAAACAAAAAACGTGGAATTGGGCCCATTGCGATAAAGCCGGACAGCAAACTTGCGGTTTTTATCCTTGCACTCAGTCCTGTCTCTTCTCGACCTTGATCTCCAGCCCCGCGAACGTCCCCGCGGCGGTGTGCGCCGCCGGCAGCCGCGCGCCGGTCAGCACGGCGCCGTCGAGCTTGGCGCCGGACAGATCCGCCTGTGACAGATCGGCGTCGGTGAGGTCGGCGCCGGACAGGTCGGCGCCGGCAAGATTGGCCTGCGCGAGATCGGCGCCGGCGAGCCGGGCCAGTCGCAGGTCGGCATGCGCGAGGTTGGCGCGCGTCAGCCGCGCCCGCGACAGGTCGATCTGCACCAGATTGGCCTCGGGCAGATCCGCCCCGGCCAGATCCGCCCCCGCCAGCGCCTCGGCCTCGATGCGCAACAGCCGGATGAAACCCTTCTTGTCGTAGATCTCGATCATGGATAAATTGGGGACAGATTTATTTTCCGGAATTCCTTGTTAGGTTAGAGAGTTACAAAAAATAAATCTGTCCCCAATTTCAGGCCGGGGCGGCGGCCAGCGAAGGGAGGCGCAGCCCCTCGACGCCGCATTTCTCGCCCGCGAGCCGGCAGCCCTGCGCCAACACCGCGGCCAGCGGCTCGCCGCGCAGGCGGGCGTCGATCACGCCGGCATTGAAGGTGTCGCCGGCGCCCAGTGTATCCACCACCGCCGGCGGAGGACAGGCCGGGGCATGCAGCTCGAGGCCGTCACGATCGATCCCCCAGGCGCCCTGCTCGCCCCAGGCGCACACCAGGTCAACGCCGGGCAATTCGCTCCGCAGTCCGCGCAGAAATGCCTGCGGCGTAGCGGCACGGGTCATGGCGTAGTCGCGTCCGAACAGGATCAGGTCGGCATGGGCGAACAGGCGCTCGATCCCGTCGCGCGGCTTTTCCACCTCCAGCGAGCATGGCAGCCCGCCGTGCGCCTTGGCGCGCTGCAGCATCCGCGCGGTCTCCTCGACATTACGGCCCTCGAAGTGGCACCAGTCGTAGTGCGACAGGTCGATGCGCTGAAACGCCTCGAACGGATATTCCGGCAGGTCGCGGTAATGCACGATGGTACGCGAGCCGTTACGGAGGTTGTGCACGATGTAGGAAATCGGCGTGTGCGCGCCGGCGAAGACCCGGCACGGGGCGATCCCCACGGCATGCGCGGCGAGGTCGTCGCGGATATACCGGCTGTCGGGATCGTCGGCCATGGACCCCGCCAGCGCGCAGCGATGCCCGAGCTGGGTCAGCACCGTCAGCGTGTTGGCCGTATTGCCGCCGCGCCGGATCGACTGGGCGCTGGCGCGCACCTTGGCATCCTCCGCGGGATAGCCGTCGACGCTGTTGATGATGTCGAGGGTGGCGATGCCGATGCCGAGGATGTGCGCCATGCGAAGCGGACCGTTCAGCGGGCGTCATGGCCCCTTCGGGCGCATAACCGAGAGCGGCATGTAGGTGATGTTGAGAAAATCGAGCAGCAGCCACACCGGCACCAGATACAGCAGCGGCGTGATGGTGTGCTCGAGCCAGGCCCAGAAACCGAACCAGGCCGCGACCCAGACATAGATCATGTAGGCGACCACCATCAGCCAGGGCTGCGCGCACAGGCGCGCCCCGCAGTTCGGGCACTGGATGATGCGCCACATCCCGGCGCGGTACTTCTCGGTGAGCGGGATCGCGTCTTGCTTGCAGCTCGGGCAGGGGTACTGTTTCATGGATGGGCCGGCCAGGGAATACCTGGCGCCCATGATACCCGGCGCCCCCGACCCAGGCCAGCCGCGGCCGCGAATAATGGTAAAATCCCGGGCCATGCGCCCAAGAGACCTCTCCTGCCCCGCCCTGCTGCTCGGCCTGCTCCTCCTCGGCGGCTGTGACAACAATACGCCGCTGATGAAGGCGGTAATGCACGAGGATATCACCGAGGCGCAAAAGCTCGCCGCGGAGGGCGACGTCAACGCGCGCAACAACTATGGCTGGACCGCGCTGACGCATGCCGCGCGCGTCGGCAACACCGAGCTCATCACGCTGCTGCTCGACCGCGGCGCGGACATCAACGCGCAGGATGAATCGGGCGCGACGGCGCTGATCCGCGCCAGCACCAGGGGAAATACCGAGGCCGTGAAGCTGCTCATCGCACGCGGCGCCGACGTCAACCTCGGCGACAGGACCCGGGCCACCGCGCTGCACTGGGCCGCGAACCGTGATCACATCGACATCGTGCAGATGCTGATCACCGCGGGCGCCGATCTCACCGCGCGCGACGAACAGGGCATGACGCCGATGATGGCGGCGATGAACAAGGGACGCAACAACATAGCCTTGCTGCTGCAGCGCGCCGGCGCGCGTGAGTGAGGCCGGCGCGAACCGCCACCCCTGGGATCTCGATCCCGCGCAAGCCGTGGGCTTGCAGCGCCGCCTCGCCGCGCTGGTCAGGCGCGAAAACGCGTTCGGCCCGGTACGTTACGTGGCCGGGGTGGACGTCGGCTTCGAGGACCGCAACACGGTGACGCGCGCCGCGGTGGTGGTGTTGGACTTTCCCGCGCTCACCGTGGTCGACCAGGCGGTGGCGCGGCGGCCGACGACCTTCCCCTACATCCCCGGTCTGCTGTCGTTCCGCGAACTGCCCGCGGTGCTGGACGCCTTCGAGGGCCTGGCCGTGCCGCCCGACCTGATCCTGTGCGACGGCCAGGGACTCGCGCACCCGCGCCGCTTCGGCATCGCCTGCCATCTCGGGATCTGGCTCGATCGACCCACGATCGGCGTCGCCAAGAGCCGGCTCATCGGGACGCATGAGGAAGTTCCGCCCGCGAAGGGCGCCCAGCAGCCGCTGATGGACCGTGGCGAGTGCATCGGCGCCGTGGTGCGCACGCGCGCCGGCGTGCAGCCACTGTACATCTCCATCGGCCACCGCATCGACCTGCCAACCGCCGTCGACTACGTGCTGCGCTGCACCACCCGCTACCGCCTGCCGGAAACGACCCGGGCGGCGCACCGGCTGGCATCGAATTAAACGGGAACGGGGACAGATTTCAAATCTGTCCCCTCACATCTAGGTCACCGCATCTTCACCCGCGCCCCATCCTCCAGCGTATCGTCCGGGTGCACGATTACGATCTCGCCGCCCGTGAGGCCGCCGAGCACCTGCGCCTGCAGGCCGTTGCGGTGGCCGATCTCGAGCTTGTGCCGGCGGGCGCGTCCGTCCTCGAACACGAAGGCATACCAGTCGCCGCCGGCGCGGAACAGGGCGCTGGACGGGATCTGCAGAATATCCGGCGCCTCCCACAGGATGAAGGCCGCCTCGACGCGATAACCATCGCCGAGTCGCGCCCACTGCTCCGGCGGCGAGGTGATATCGGCGATGACCAGGACCCGCTGCTCCTCGACACCCAGCGCCGAGATCTTGGTAAAGCCGGCGGGCTCCACCACGCGCACCACGCCGGTCAGCGGTTCATCACCGCCCCAGCGCGCGAACTCCACCTGCATACCCGGGCGGATGCGCACCGCATCGTCCGACAGGACGTCGACCTCCACCTCCAGCGCGTGCGCGTCACCGACGTCGATCAGCGCCTCGCCGTTCGCCACCACGCCCTCGCTTTCGCGATGGACCGTCAGCACGCGCCCGTCCACGGGTGAACGCAGGGTGATGCGTTCCGGAGTCTCGCCGCGCTCCTGTGCCGCCGAATAGGCGAGCGCGGTCCGGGCGGCATCGAGATCGTGGCGCGCGACCTCGACCTGGAGCTGGGCCGCGCGCAGCGCGGCCTGCGTACGCTCGGCCTCGGTGCGCGCGCGATCCTCCTGCTCGGCACTCGCCAGCTTGCTCCTGCGCAGCTCCAGCACACGCTCATGCTCGACGCGCGCGAGCTGCGCGCCCGAGGCGACGGCGGCGGCGTTTTCCTTCGCCGCGAGATGGGCGGCACCGGCCGCGGCCACGCGCGCCTCCGCCGCCGCCCGGCTGCGCGGATCGAGCACATCGGAGGGCAGCGGCTCCAGCACCAGCAGCGGCATCCCCCGCTTCACCTCGTCGCCCACCTTGAGGTCCACGCGGCGGGCATAGGCGGCCACCGGCGCCGAGATCGTGAAGCGGTCGATGACGCGCGTGCGGCCCTCTTCTTCCACCGTCACGCGCAGGGTGCCGCGTTCCGCGCGCGCGGTATCAACAGCGACCGGCTGCGGCCGGAAACCGTAGACCAGCAGCGCCAGCACCAGCAGGGCGATGCCGAGGTATGCAATGCGAGTACGCCAGCGTTTCAATGTTCGACTCCCAGGTTCTTCTGTCCGATCAAACCCCGCGGTACATAACGTGTCAAGTGTCTGACTCCTCGTCCATCACGGCCTTGACTCTGACTCATTCCAGTTCCGCATCCTTAGGCACGTAGCCCGGATGAAGCTCAGCGGATCCGGGAGCGGGTCAGGGAATTGCTTCCCGGATGCCGGCGCTGCGCGCCTCTATCCGGGCTACATGCTCATTAATAATCACCCATTACCCATCACGCCGTTGGTCCTGAGTCCTCAGGTCCTATTCTTTTGTTTTCAGCACACCGATCAGGTCCAGCCGATCGAGGCGGCGTCGCACCACCAGGCCCGACACCACCGCCGCGGCGATCACCACGGTGGCGGCGAAGGCATAGGTGTTGGGCTGCAGGATCAGCGGGATGCGATAGAGGTCGTTCTGCAGATTGTAGGCGATCATCCAGCACAGCAGCCGCCCGGCGTACAGGCCCAGCGGCAGCGCGACCAGGGTCAGCAGGCCGAGCTCGCCGAGCAGGATGTACGAGATCTCGCCGCGCGTGAAACCGAGCACGCGCAGACTGGCCAGCTCGCGGCTGCGCTCGGTGAGCGCGATGCGCGCGCTGTTGTACACCACCCCGAAGGCGATGATGACGGAGAAGATCATGGCGACGAAGGTATAGAACAGCAGGGACTCGTTCATGGTCTTGTTGAAGTTGCGGATCTCCTGCTTGCGCAGCGCCACGCCGGCCACGCGCGGCATGTCCTTCAGGGCGCGGTAGAGACGCGCCAGCTCGTCGCCGTCGCCGACGGCGAGCCAGGCACCCGAGATCGCCGGGCCCTCGCGCATGAAGCGGTTGAGCGCGCCGAGTTCCATATAAGCGGACACACCGAGATATTCCTTCACGACGCCGGCCACCTGCGCCTCGCGCACCGGGCGGCCGCCTTCGAGCACCTCGACGGTCAGCCGGTCGCCCGGCCGAACGCCGAGCATCTCGGCCAGGTAGTCGGTCAGGATCACTCCCGAGGACGGCAGCTCGATCGGCCGCAGCTCCGCATCGAGCAGGCGCTGCAGGTCGCCGCCCGGCTGCATGCCCCGGATGGCGGTGCGATAGCTGTGGTGGCCGAAGCGCAGCTCGACCGGGACGCTGCGCTGCACCTCGACCCGGCGCACACCGGGCAGGGCGGCCAGCTCGTAGCGCGCGCGGTAGGACGTCGGCTCGGTGAACACCAGAGAGATATCCTCGCGCTGCGACATGCCATATTGAACCTCCAGCATGTAACCGACCGTGTCCTTCTGGAAATGGCCCGTCATGGTGATGCCGCAGGCGACGGCGATGCCGCACACCGTCACCGCGGACTTGAACGGCCGCCGGCCGATGTGGCGCAGGATCATCCGGTTCGGCGGCGTCAGCCAGCGCCGCAGCCCGAGCCGTTCCGGCCACGACTCGCGGTAGCGCGCGGGCGGCTCCGCCTGCATGGCCTCGGCCGGCTTCAGCACCGCCGCGCGGCGCACGGCCAGGAGGGTGCCGAACGCCCCCGCGCCCACGCTCGCCGCGGTCGCCTCGATCAGCACATGCGCATTCAGGATGAAGGCGAGATAGGGAAAGCGGAAGAACTCCATATAGATCTTGCCCATCAGATGCGCGAGCCAGGCGCCGGTGGCGATCCCGCCGACGACGCCGAAGGCCACCACCAGCAGCACCAGCTTGAGGTAGTGCCAGGTCACGGCGGCGTTGCCGTAGCCGAAGGCCTTCAGGATCGCGATCTGTTCGCGCTGCAGGCCGACCAGGCGCGTGATCACCACGTTGAGCAGGAAGGCGGCGACGCCGAGGAAGATGACCGGAAACATCTTCGACATCATCGCGAGCTGATCGAACTCCTCGTCGAGGAACCGGTGCGAGCGCTGATCCTCGCGCCCGTAGGCGCCGAGCCCGCCGTAGCGGTCGAGCAGGCGGTCGAGGCGGTCGATGACGTCGTGTTCGCCGGCGCCAGCGGCGAGCTCCAGCACGACGTCGTTGAAGGCGCCGTCCATATCGAGCGCGTTGCCGAGCGCCTTGCGCCCCATCCACATGACGCCGTAGCGCTTGTAATCGGGGAAGATGCCGCCCGGACGCAGCTGATGGATGTATTCGGGGGACAGCGCCGTACCGACGATGACCAGAGACTGACGTCGCCCGTTGATGACCGCGGCGAGCCGGTCGCCCGGCGTGAAGCCGTGCGCCTCGGCGAAGGCCTCGCTGACGATGACCTCATCCGAACGATAGGGCTCGACGTAACGGCCGCTGCGCAGGTACAGCCTGTTGAGCGGCTGATGGCCCTCGTCCGGCACCGAAATAATGAGCCCGGTCACCGGTTCGGCGAAACCCTCGACGTCGATGTTTACCCCGGCCACCACCCGGGTCTCGACCCGCGCCACGCCCGGGATCGCCTCGATCTGGCGGCGCAGGCCCTCCGGCGCGCGCTTCAGGCTCACGAACACATCCGCGAAGCGGTTGTGCGAATAATAGTCGGCGCGCGTCGCGCGCAGGCTGTCGAGGATGGCGATGAACATGATGTAGGTCGCGACCCCGCACAGGATCACCAGCCCGATCGCCACCGCCTGCCCCTTCATGAGCCAGAGGTCACGCCACAGCTTGCGGTCGAGCGCGCGCATCGGCTACCAGCTCAGTTGCCCCGGCGCGACGCGCGCGGCGTTGCGCTCCTCGCTCTGGATCAGGCCGTTGCTCAGATGGATGACGCGATCGGCCATGCCGGCGATGACCACATTATGGGTGATGACGACGGTCGTGGTGCCGATCTCGCGATTGACGCGCTCGATCACCTCCAGCACCTTGATGCCGGTGGCGACATCGAGCGCGCCGGTCGGCTCGTCGCACAGCAGCACCGCCGGCCGCTTCGCCACCGCGCGCGCGATCGCGACCCGCTGCTGCTCGCCGCCCGACAACTGGGCCGGAAAATGATTCATCCGCTCGCCGAGGTCGACCAGCCGCAGCGCCTCCTCGGGTGTCATCGGATTCTGCGCGATGTCCGTCACCAGCGCGACGTTCTCGCGCGCGGTGAGGCTGGGGATCAGGTTGTAGAACTGGAACACGAAACCGACGTGCTCGCGCCGGTAGGCGGTCAGCTCGGCGTCGTCGTAACGCGTCAGCTCCCGCTCGCCGTACATCACGCGGCCGCCGGTCGGCGTGTCGAGCCCGCCCAGGATGTTGAGCAAGGTGGATTTCCCACTGCCGGAGGGGCCGAGCAGCACGACGAACTCCCCACTGAAGAGGTCGAGGTCGATGCCGCGCAGGGCGTGCACCTCCACTTCACCCATGTGGTAAACCTTGGTGAGACCGTGGGCCTGAAAGACGGCGGCGGGATTCATGGCGCGGAATTCCCTCTGAAATTGCGAAAGAATTGTAGCATCGAATAAATGCAGGACTAAGGCGTAATGGGTGATTAACGTAGATGTAGCCCGGATGGAGCGGAGCGGAATCCGGGAAATCCATCAGCAACCATTCCCGGATTCCGGCGCTACACGCCTCCATCCGGGCTACATGCAATGACACATCACCCATCACACCCTTGATCTCGTGACTGGGTCCTGTGCCTAAAGTGTTATCATTTCCCCACCCATGTCCCTCCGCGCCCTCATCGCCCGAGCCCGCCCCGCGGGCCTGCTGCTCGCCGCCGGTGTGTTCGCGAGCGGGACCGCGCTGGCGGCGGCCGATCTCAAGAGCCTGCATCACAGCCGGGAGATCGAGCGCTGCGCGACCTGTCACACCCAGACCGATTTCTCCCGCCTCGACCTGACGCGCGGCTGCTCCACCTGTCATGAAGACGGTGAGCGCGGCGGCCCGCTCAAACCGCTGGCCGGCGCGAAGTCCGCGGACCCGGAGCTCGCCGACGGCGACACCCTCGGCCTGGAGGGCGAGATGTACTACGAAGGCACGCGCTTCGGCGCCGCGCCCGGACCGATGGTGCGCATCCCGGCCGGGGAGTTCCGGATGGGCAGCAATGACCGCCTGTCCGACGAGGGGCCGGAGCACACCGTGCATCTCGATGCCTACCTGATCGACAAATACGAAGTCACCAACCTGCAATACCAGGCATTCATCGAGGCGACCGGGCGACGCGCGCCGGACGATTTCGAGGACCGCGCCCCGCCGCGCGGCAAGGCCGATCATCCGGTCACCTTCGTCAACTGGTTCGACGCCCGCGACTACTGTGCCTGGGCCGGCAAGCGCCTGCCGACCGAGCAGGAATGGGAAAAGGCCGCGCGCGGCACCGACGCGCGCATCTTTCCCTGGGGCGACGAATTCAATATCCGCGCCGCCAACACGCCGGTCCGCTGGGCGCGTCTCGGGCGCGAGGGCGATACCACGCCGGTCGGCGCCTTCAAGGCCGGCGCGAGCCCCTACGGGCTTGAGGACATGTCCGGCAATGTATGGGAATGGACCGCGTCCTGGTACCTCCCGCATCCCGGCAACACCACGAAGTCGGAAAACTTCGGCGAGATCTACAAGGTGCTCAAGGGCGGTTCGTGGTGGGATTGCTCGTTCTACAAATGCGGCATCTCGGCCCCCACCTTCAATCGCAGCTTCTTCAACGCGCGCGTGAAGAACTCCTCCTTCGGCTTTCGCTGCGCAAGCGACGCGGAGGGCGGACAATGACGCGCATCCTGTTCATGCTGCTGCTGGCGGTCGTCGCCGTGGCCGCCGGCGCGGGCGAGATGATCGAGATACCGGCCGGCGACTTCCTGTTCGGCAGCGACCTGCTCGATGGCGGGGCGAACAGCCGCGAGCTCGGCCTCAACAAGCCACTCTACCAGGACGAGCATCCGCAACAGAAGATCCCCCTCGGCGCCTTTCTGATCGACCGCTTCGAGGTCACCAATGCCGATTACCGCGCCTTCGTGGTCGACCAGAACTACTGGCTGCCGGACCCGTGGCAGGGCAACGGTTTCCTGCTTGAGCGCCCGATCCTCGAGGTTGCCGACCTCCCCACCCTGCGCCGCCTGGCGGCGGATACCTTCAACCTGAACCGCGATACCCGCATGCTGGACAAGAACGCGCTGCTGGACGCGATCGAGTCCAGGCGCCACGAACTGGAAAACCTGCCCGTCAGCGGGGTGAGCTGGGAGGACGCGCGGCGCTACTGCGCCTGGGCGGGCAAGCGCCTGCCGACCGAACGCGAATGGGAAAAGGCCGCGCGCGGCACCGACGGGCGCGAATTTCCCTGGGGCAACGAATGGTCCCTCACGCGCGTAAACGCCGGTCGCGGCGAGGAATACGGCGTGATGCCTGTCGGATCGCTGCCGGCGGGTCGTTCTCCCTACGGCGTCGAGGACATGGCCGGCAACGTCATGGAATGGGTCTCGGACTGGTACCAGCCCTACCCCGGCAACGACCAGCCCTCGAAGGACTACGGCGAGCGCTTCAAGGTCGCGCGCGGCGGCGGCTGGGGCGGCGTTGGCCACTATGTCATGAGCCACTTCTACCGCACCGCGTACCGTTTCTATCTGAAGCCGGAATCGCGTTTCAACGACCTCGGTTTCCGCTGCGCCGGTGACAAGAAGTGAACATCGGCTGCCTGGGGAATGGGGACAGATTTGTCGGGAATATGGGGACAGATTTTAAATCTGTCCCCAATCTCGGTGTAAATCCGCCCCCATGTATCCGCTCCCGCTATTCCTTGGACCCGTCGGGCGGTCTGCCGGGCGCGTAGAGGGGTGTCGGAAAGCGCGCGACGTTGCCGCCTTTCTCGCCGTCACTGATCTTCGCGGTGCCCTGCTTGTCGACCTCGTCGATGCGGATCACGGCGTGCAGGGGGATATAGCTGCGGCGCACCCCGCCGAACTCGGCCTTGAGCCGCTCTTCCGACGGATCGACCACCACGGCCGATTTCTCGCCAAAGACGATCTCCGCGATCTCGATGAACCCGTACAAGCCGCCCTGGTTCACCTGGTGCGCATAGATCTCGTAGATCTTGCCCTCGTTGTGAAATACCACCTTGTACAGATGTTTCGTCTTCATCAATCCCAACCTGCGAGCGCGGCCTTCCGCGCAGTCTACACCCTTACCGGCCTGCGCGGGCGAGGCCGGACTCAGCGGACATAGCGGGAAACCCGCTGGGCGAAGGTGTCCGCCCCCTGATCCAGCACGCGCTTGGCGAACATGTCGTCCGGCAGTCCGAGATTGACCTGGACGTCGCGCTGCTCCAGCAGGGTCTTGTTGCCGTTGACGCGGTTCACCGCGGCGACCCGATCCCAGACCCAGTCCTTGCCGACCTGGGACCAGGTGAAGATCAAGGTCTTTACCAGATGCGATTCGCGGTCATAGCAATCGACCTGCAGCGGCAGATAGGCATCCTTGCTGATCCAGGCGACACGCTTGCCATAGGGACTGCTGTCGGGGTCGCGCGGCACGGATTCCACCCGGTACACCGCGCGCCCGTCCAGGGTCTCGCTGCCGAGCAGGGTATGGCGGTCCAGCACCGGCGCGCGCGGCGCCAGCTCCTCCAGATCGAGCTCGGACACCGAAAACTCGTCGCCCTCGGTACGCCTCCGGGTGCCGGAGTAGTCGCGCGGCTTGCGCGTCAGCTTGCGCGTCAGCCTGAGATCGGGCAGGTACAGCCACTGGTCGGCGTCCCGATCCTGCTCGACGCGGTAGAACCAGCCGAGATAGCCGATGTCCTTTTTCTCAGGCGGATATTCATTGAACATGACGACCTTGGACTCCACCCCGGCCGAGGCCGGATAGCGCTTGTAGGCCATCACCAGGCCGAGGGTACCGGTCTTGCCCCCGTCGTACTCGAAGCTGAAACGCAGGCGGGAAAAGCTGTCGTCTCCGCCGTACACCTCGTAGACCTGCTGCATGATCCTGGCGGCGACGTCCCCCTCGGCGGCGAACGGGGCGCTGGCGGCCAACAGGCAGAGGCCGGCGACGACGAAGCGGGGGAGGATCCTGACGGTCATTCTGTTGCGCCTCCGAATTGGGTGCCCCGGACAGACAGGGGCGGGACTGAAGTGGGCCGCCGGCATGAGGCGGTGTTCACCAACGGAAAAACCGGCCGGCGGTGGCTATTCCTGCGTTTCCCGTCCGGGGTTAAACTCTATTACAATTCATCATGCATTTCACCCGAAACGCGACCCGCCCAGTCCCGCGACCAGACCCGCCCGCGCGCACGGTCCGCGCCGTCGGTCCCGTGGTTTGCATCGCGGCGATGACTTAAGGTAATCGGATGAATCAAAAACCTTTTCGCACACTGCTGCTGTGGATCATCTGGGCCGCCACCGCCGTCATCACCTATTTCTCCCTGTATCGCGGCGGCGAGGTGTGGGAGTTCGTGCGCACCGACCAGAGCCGCGTCACCTGGCTGATCATCGGCCTGTTCGTGTTCGGCCTCATCGCCAGCTTCATCGTCACGATCCTGATCACGCTGGAGGCGCTGGTGGCGAACCAGGTGGACGAACGGGTCGCCGGCAAGGGCCTGACCGCCATCGACAGGCTCTCCCGCCGCCGCGCCGTGGGTCGCTTCTTCAGCGCGCTCAAGAAGACGACGCAGTCCGGCAACGGCAGCGTCGACACCGAGGCGCTGCTCACCAGCGAACTGTCGATCTACCAGCGCATCAGCCATTCGACCGACGTCATCGGCAATCTGCTCATCACCCTTGGCCTGATCGGCACCGTGGTCGGACTCACCCTGGTGCTCACCGGACTGACCGGATCGCTGGAGGCGCTCGGCCACGATTCGGAAATGATGCTGAGCGGCATGCGCAAGGCGATGGCGGGCATGGGCACCGCCTTCTACACCACCCTGCTCGGGGCAGTGCTCGGCGGTGTGCTGCTGCGCGTGTTCGCCCAGATCACCGAGCACGGCATCAACAGCGTGTACGACGCCGTGATGCGGACCTGCCTGGTGCACTGCGCCGCCGACCTGCAGCCCTCGATGCAGCGCGACCTGCATCAGCTCGACGCCCAGATCGAGGCGCTCGGTCTGCGCATGAAGGTGCTGCAGCACGCGTTCAACGAGTCACGCGAGACCATGGCCCGGTTCCGCGAGGAGGCCGCCCTGCTGCGTGACGTGTCGCAGGAGGAAAACAAGATCCTGTTCGACAATCTCCGCCTGCACAAGCACAACATCGAGATGATGCGCGGCGAGATCACCGCGATGCGGCGGATCAACAAATCCTGGTGGGAACGCCTGCGCGACGCCCTCTGGCGCCGGGAAACCTGAGCCGCGGACCGCGTCATGAAGGAACGTCGCAAATTCACCTTCACGAACATCCACGAGAGTTTCTCGGACATGGCGCTGCTCATGCTGGCGACCTTCATCTTCCTGTTCGTCCTGATCCTGATCACCTCGCGGCTGGCGGAGGAGTACGAGACCCCGCAACTCAAGGAAAGGATCGAGGAGATGCGCCGGGAACTGCAGCAAAGCGACGCCGATCGCAATCGCCTGATGCGCGAAATCGACGACATGGCCGGCATGAGCACCGATGCCCAGATGCAGCGGGCGCTCGAGGCGGCCCAGCTCTCCACCGGCCAGGGACGCAAGGACTTCGACATCTTCATCACCGGCCTGCGCGACCTGCCCGGCAAGGACCTGCACCTGGTGGTGGACGCCACCGGCTCCATGCACGGGCTGTCGTCCTTCCTGATCCCGATACTGCGCGTGATCGTGATCCGTTCCGGCAAGCATCTCGACGCCATCACCTGGTTTTCCGATGAAAAGGCCGAGACCTACACCGGCTCGATGGGCGAGATGTTCGACCAGCTCGTGCAGGGCGCGCCCTTCATCGGCGCCAATGAGACCATCGGCGACGCCTTCCGCAAGGCCGCCATGAACGCCAAGAAGCCGGGCGCCTACCTGCTGCTCGGCGACGAGCCCTCGGATGACCGCATCTTCTATCTCGACATCCCGAGCCCGGTGTTCACCCTGCCGATCGGCCGCTCCAACCCCACCACCCAGTGGGAATATCAGACCCTGGCGGACAAGACCGGCGGCAAGATGCTGCAGCTCGACTTCAGGTAAACCCCGGCCACCCGGGGACGGACTTGAGTCCGTTCCCTCCCGCAGATGTTTTACTCGATGCGCGGATGAATTTTCCCGACCCACAGGGCCCGTAAGGATCAGGAACCCGGTTTTTACTTGGTCCTTGGCCCCGGGCCCTTCCTTTCACTGCCCCACTTCCCCCAGCAACGCGTCGATCATGGCCTCCGCCTGCGCGCGGTAGCCGCCGCCGAACAGGTTGAGGTGGTTGAGCACATGGTAGAGCTTGTAGAGCGTCCGGCGCAGGTCATAGCCGGGATCGAGCGGCAAAACCTCGCGGTAGGCATCGTAGAAAACGGCGGGAAAGCCGCCGAACAGTTCGGTCATCGCCAGATCGGTCTCGCGGTCGCCGAAATAGACCGCCGGATCGAAGATGACCGGCTCGCCGTCGCGGGTGAAGGCGACATTACCGGACCAGAGATCGCCGTGCAGCAGCGCGGCGGTGGGGGCATGTCCCGCCAGCAGCATCGGCAGCGCCGCCAGCAGGCGCTCACCGCGCTGTTGCAGACGGCCGCGGTGCCCGTTGGCGGCGGCCAGCACAAGCTGATGACCCAGGCGCCGCTCGCCCCAGAAGCGCGCCCAGTCAGCATCGGGCCGGTTGGGCTGCGGTGTCGATCCGATGGTGTTGTCGCGCGACCATCCGAACGCGGGTCGCGTCACGCGATGCTGGGCGGCGAGCCGGCGCCCCAGGAGCTCGAAGCCCGTGCCTCCGCCTCGCCCCAGCTCCAGCCATTCCAGCACCAGGAAGGCCGCGCGCGCCGTCACGCCGACACAGACCGGCGCCGGCACGCGCACGGCCTGTGCCGCACGCAGCTCCTCCAGACCGGCGAACTCGGCGGCGAACATCTCCTCGCGCGCGGGATCGTTCAGCTTGACGAAGAAACTCCGCCCGTCGCCGTCGAGCCGCCACGCGTCATTGATACATCCGCCACCGACGCCTTCCTGTCCGCGCACGGTGAAGGACGCGCCGGTGGCCGCGCGGATCGCCTCCGCGATGGCATTCGCCAGTTCCCGCTCCATCGCCTCCCGCCGGAGTCAAAAATGCAAAAATGGGGACAGATTTATTTTTCCCGGATTACCCGTCGCCATTGGCGGGGCGTCCGGACGCAAAATCGGAAAAATAAATCTGTCCCCGATAGGATAAAAAAGAAAAAGGTCCCCGGCGGATGGCGCCGGGGACCTTTATCATACGGGATCAGCTGCGGCGAGTCCCGCCGCTGGCACGCGCGGGCGACATCCCCGCCACCTTCTTCGCGATGACGTCCAGCAGGGTGTGGAAGGATTGCGCGAACTTCTTCACGCCGTCCGCCTCGAGCTCGCGCGTGATCGCGGCGAGATCGATGCCGAGGCCGGTGATGCGTTGCAGCACCTCACGCGCCTCCCCGGCGCCCTGCGTCAGCGTGACGTGCGGATCGCCGTGATCGCGGTAGGCCAGATACGTCCCAGGCGGCACGGTATTCACCGTTTCGGGACCGATGAGCTCCTCGACGTAGAGCACGTCGCTGTAATCCGGATTCTTGGTGCCGGTGCTGCCCCACAGCAGGCGCTGGGCATGCGCGCCGGCATGGGCGAGCGCGCGGAAACGGCCGGAACCGAACATCTCGCGATAGACCTGATAGGCCAGCTTGGCGTTGGCGATGGCCGCCTTGCCGCGCAGCGCGAGGATCGCGGCGCGCTCGCCCTCCGGCGCGGCCGCCGCCTTCTGCTCCAGCAGCTTGTCGACCTGGTTGTCGACCCGGCTGATGAAAAAGCTGGCGACGGAGGCGACATCGTTGTGCTTGTGGCCGCTGTCGCGGCGCGCCTCCAGACCGGCCAGATAGGCCTCGGCCACGGCGCGGTAACGGTCGACCGCGAACAGCAGCGTGACGTTGACGTTGATCCCCTCGGCGATCAGCTGCTGGATCGCCGGCAGCCCCTCGCGGGTCGCCGGCACCTTGATCATCAGGTTCGGACGGTCCACGCGCTTGTGCAGCGCGCGCGCTTCCGCGATGGTGCCCGCCGTATCGTGCGCCAGCTCCGGCGAGACCTCCAGGCTGACCATGCCGTCGCGATGGCCGCTCGACTCATAGACCGGCAGCAGGATGTCCGCCGCCGCCTGGATGTCCTCCACCGCCAGCGTGTAGAACAATTCCTGCGGCGACTGCCCGGGACTGCGCGTCACCAGCGCCTGCAGGGCGGAATCGTAATCCGGGCTGCCGTTGATCGCCTGTTCGAAGATGGTCGGATTGGAGGTGATGCCGCAGATGCCGTCCTCGCGGATCATGCGTTCCAGCTCGCCGGATTCGAGCAGATTGCGGTGGATGTTATCGAGCCAGATGCTCTGTCCGTAGGTTTTCAAACGCAGTAATGGATTCATGGGGTTCCGTCTCCGAAGTCGGATGGCCGCGGCGCTTGTCTCACCGCGGCCATGCTTTCTCTATACTAAACCTTTTTCCACTCCATCATGGCGGCCGTCAGCCGGGACGATACCGAGGCGAAATCGCCGCCCAGCGCGAGCATCCTGACCGCCTCATCCTTTTGCCCGGTGACCGCCAGATCCGCGACACGGGCGGCACATTTGTGAAATTCGGCGTGCAGCTCGCGCACCGACCGGTAATGCGCCGAGGACTTGTCCGTCGCGCTGAGGGAGGTTCCATAGAGCCACTTGCCGAAATTGCACTGATTGTCCTGCCGGATCGTGTCCGCCGAGACCTCGCTCTTGCCGGTCTCGATCGCCTGTTTGAGGCGCGCCTTCCACATGCCATGGGCACCGATGGCCTTGTCGATCTCTTCTTTATTGATCATTTGCCGTAGCCTCACGCTATTTGGGTTTCTGGAATCGTAGATACGGGCACCGGGCCTCGGCGCGCGCGGAACCGCGCCGGGGTCATCCCGAATAGCCCTGCGAAGTTAGCGGCATCCGGGCGGAAAAATATGAGTCGCGGCCGGTGCGGCCGCCCCCGGGCATGACCTCGGCTTATGCGATAGCCATCACGGCTGGACCGGGGGAAACCGGCTACTCTGTCCCCCGTATCCGGCACCAGGCGCACGGCATGGCGGTATCCACTGGCACCACCCCCCTTTCAGTCATCAGCCTATTGCTCGCCGCCCTGGCGGCGCCGGCGGCCCAGGCCGGCCCCCTGACCCACACCCTGGCCCCGGTGGCCGAGGCCGTCAGCGCCGCGGTCTGCATCGACCCCTGGCACAAGGCCCGGCCGTGCCGCCCCCCGACAAGCCTCCTGGGCAGCGCCGCCCGGCAGGCCGACCTGGCGAATCGCTGGCTGTCGAGCCTGTGGTCGGTGGCCGGCGAAGTGGCCGCGGCCCCCGGACTGTTCCTGTCCGGAAAGCGCGTCGCCTGCGGCGGCGCCTTCGACAGCGCCTCCCTGATCAAACTCGACTTCACCCGCTTCCAGCTCAACATGGATCTGTATCTCGATACGGACGAAGACCGCCTCGACGCCCTCCAGGTCGCCTATCGCAGTTGCTGGCGCTGACGCGCCCCGGGTCGCCGGGATCCGCGCGGCACGCGCAAATCCGCTTAAGTCTTACACCCGGTCACGGTATGATGTCCGACGTGACGGACATCGATACGACAGACCAGCCTCCCCACGACGGCGAGCCGGCGGGCATCCGGCACGATAACGTGGTCCCCGCGCCACCGTTCTGGGGCAGCCGCTGCATCGAGCGCATACCGCTGCGGGCGGTGGTGCCCTATATCAACCGTAAGACCCTGTACAAGTTCCAATGGGGCTACAAGGCCGCCGGGCGCTCGGAGGACGAGTACCAGGCCTTCGCCCGCGCCGAACTCGACCCGATCCTGAACCGCCTGCTCGAACGCAGCGAACGGGAGGATATCCTGCGCCCGCAGGCGGTATACGGCTACTTCCCCTGCAATGCCGACGGCAACGACCTGATCGTGTACGAGGATCCCGCCGGCCAGCGCGAACGCTGCCGTTTCACCTTCCCGCGCCAGCCGAAGGGGCGCCACCTCTGCCTGGCCGATTTCTTCCGCCCGCGCGAATCCGGGGCGATCGACGTGGTCGGATTCCAGCTCGTCACCGTCGGGCAACACGCGTCGGACTTCGCGCGCGAACTGTTCAAGGCCGACCAGTACCAGGAATACCTGTACTGGCACGGCATGAACGTGGAATCGACCGAAGGCCTGGCGGAATACGTGCACAAGCGCATTCGCGCCGAGCTCGGTTTCAGCCGGGAAGAGGCGCGCGCCATGCACGAGGTCCTCAAACAGGGCTACCGGGGCTCGCGCTATTCCTTCGGCTATCCCGCCTGTCCCAACCTCGCGGACCAGGACAAGATCCTCGCGCTGCTCGACGCCTCCCGCATCGGCGTCACGCTCGGCGACGAGGACCAGCTGTGGCCGGAGGAAAGCACCAGCGCCATCGTCGCGCACCACCCGCAGGCCAAGTACTTCACCATGTAGTTGCCGGCAGACGGCCGGCCATGCAGGCGCACGCCAGATTCCAGGGAGAATGAATGGGTAGATTGCTGCAGCGCTATTTCGATATCTGCCTGCTGCGCGCGGGACCGCAGGACCTGCCGTCCTCGGGCTTTCTGCTGTGGCTGAGCGGCCTGGGCTATTTCGCCGCCGGCATGCTGATGTCGCTGCAGAATCTCGATGTCGCGCACGCGACGCTGCTGGTGGGGCAGGACATCGGGCTGCTCGCGGGGCTGCTGTTCGCCCTGCTGTGGAGCCGCGATATGCTGGTGCGCTATCGCCAGACGCTGACCGCGCTGCTGGGGACCGGCGCGATCCTGCAGATCGTGGCCCTGCCGATTCTCTCCTGGCAGCAGGCCGGGCTGGCCGAAGACACCATCAGCTCCGCCCTGATGTTCGCCTCCCTGCTGTTGTGGATCTGGCTGCTGTGGGATCTGATGGTGATCGGCCACATCCTGCGCCACACGCTGTCGACCCGGCTGCCGATCGGGGTGTTGCTGGCCCTGGTCTATCTGTTCGTATCCTACAGCGTGACCCGAATCCTGTTCTTTCCGGAGACCAACTGAGATGCGCGTTCACATCCTCGGGATCTGCGGCACGTTCATGGGCGGCATCGCCCTGATCGCGCGCGAGCTCGGCCTCGAGGTCGAGGGTTCCGACCTCAATGTCTATCCGCCCATGAGCACCCAGCTGGCGGACAGCGGCATCCGGCTCTATGAGGGCTACAAGCCCGAACACCTCGAACCGGCGCCGGACCTGGTAGTGATCGGCAACGCGCTGTCGCGCGGCAATCCGGCGGTGGAACATGTGCTCAACCGCGGGCTCGACTACGTCTCGGGACCGGAATTCCTCGCGCGCCACGTGCTGAAGGATCGCTGGGTGCTGGCGGTGGCCGGCACGCACGGCAAGACCACGACCTCCAGCATGCTGGCCTGGATCCTCGAATACGCGCAGCTGAAGCCGGGCTTCCTGATCGGCGGCGCCCCGCTCAACTTCAGCGGCTCCGCCCGCCTCGGCGACGCGCCGTTCTTCGTCGTCGAGGCCGACGAATACGATTCGGCCTTCTTCGACAAGCGCTCGAAGTTCGTGCACTACCGGCCGCGCACGCTGGTGATGAACAACCTCGAATTCGACCACGCCGACATCTTCCCCGACCTCGCCGCGATCCGGCGCCAGTTCCATCACCTGGTCCGCACCGTGCCCGGCTCGGGCCTGATCATCTCGCCGGTCGACGACGCCGAGCTGAACACCGTGCTCGGCATGGGCTGCTGGACCCCGGTCGAACACCTGCGCGGTGACGACGCGCCGGACGCCACGCACTGGTGGGCGCGCCCGCTCAGGGCCGACGGCGGCGAGTTCGCCGTGATGCACGGCGCGCGCGAGATCGGCGCCGTGCGCTGGGAGCTCAGCGGACGCCACAATATCAGCAACGCGCTCGCCGCCATCGTCGCGGCGCGCCACGCCGGCGTGCCGCCGCTGGAGGCGATCGCGGCGCTGGGCGAGTTCCGCAACGTCCGCCGCCGGCTGGAGCTGCGCGGCACGGTCGCCGGCATCGCGGTCTACGACGACTTCGCCCACCACCCGACGGCGATCGCGACCACACTGGACGGCTTCCGGGGCCGCATCGGACCGGCGCGCATCGTCGCGGTGCTGGAGCTGCGCTCGAACACGATGAAGATGGGCGTGCACAAGCAACAGATCGCCCCGGCGCTCGCACTGGCCGACGAGGTGATCCTGTTCCAGCCGCCCGACCTGGGCTGGTCGCTGGGCGAAATCGCCGAGGCGATCGGCCCGCGCGCGCGCGTATTCGATCGGGTACAATCCATCATCGACCATCTGAAGGCCAACGGCCGCGGCGGCGACCACATCCTGATCATGAGCAACGGCGGATTCGAAAATATCCACACTCGGCTGCTCGAGGCCCTGCGCCATGACGACTAAGACCGTCGCCGTCGCGATGACCGGCGCCTCCGGCGCGGCCTATGGCCTGCGCCTGCTGGAATGCCTGATCGAGGCCGGCGTGCAGGTGCCGCTGATGCTGTCGCCGCCGGGACAGGTGGTGATCGCGATGGAAACCGATCTGAAACTGCCGGGCGTGCCGCGCGAGATCGAACGCTTCCTGAGTGAATACTACGGCGCCGAACCCGGCCAGCTGCAGGTCTACGGCAAGGACCAGTGGACCGCCCCCCTCGCCAGCGGCTCCGGCGCGCCGGACGCGATGGTCGTATGTCCCTGCACCAGCGGCACGCTGGCCGCGATCGCCATGGGCAGCAGCGACCACCTGCTCGAGCGCGCCGCCGACGTCGTCATCAAGGAACAGCGCAAGCTGATCCTGGTGCACCGCGAGATGCCGGTGTCCGCCATCCACCTCGAACACATGCTCAAGCTCGCGCGCCTCGGTGTCGTCATCATGCCGGCGAACCCCGGCTTCTATCACCGCCCGCAGCAGATCGAGGACCTGGTCGACTTCGTCGTCGCCCGCATCCTCGACCACCTCGGCGTCGAGCATGCGCTCGTGCCGCGGTGGGGAGACGAAAAGCAGGATTGAGTGATCAATCAAAAGGCGTGTTGCACTTCGGATGCGGTCAAACGGGGACAGATTTTAAATCTGTCCCCTATACATTAACATCGCGCTGTCGACCGTTGGGCTTCGCTGCGCTCAGCGCCAACCTACAATACCGCGATTCTCCGATGTAGCCCGGATGCAGGCGCGCAGCGCCGGAATCCGGGAAGTCCTCCTCGTAAGCCCTGCCCCGGATTCCGCTGCGCTTCATCCGGGCTACATGGTGAATGGGGACAGATTTAAAATCTGTCCCCGGGTCCTTCCTGTCCCCTACTTCTGCGGTCGGATCGAGGTCAGCGCCTCGACGCGGCGGCGTGCCAGTTCATCGCCGAGTGCCTTGCCGGTCAAGCCTTCCTTCGCGAGCGCCGCCGCGTCCACCGCGCGCGCCACCGCGAAGGCACGGCGCAGATAGAACCCCTGCGTGAACACACTGTCCTCGTAGCCGGTGCGGCCGCGCGAGTCGGCCTCGCAGGCGAGCAGGAACTGCTCGAAGCGCTCCGGGCGGCGGAAGGCGTCGGTGGATTCCAGCAGGCGCAGCACCGTCTCCGGTCGCAGTTCCTCGGCGCGGTGCACCTGGCCGTGATAGCGCGCGACCAGCACGGCGAGGTCGCGGTAGTCGTTGGGGATGCGGTAACGCCGGCACAGTTCCTCGACCAGCGTGACGCTGCGCTCCTCGTGCGCGATGTGGCGCGGCCACTGCTCGGGCGGCGTCGTGCCCTTGCCGAGGTCGTGCACCAGCGCGGCGAAGCGCACGCGGGTGTCGCCGCTCAGGCGCGCGGCGCATTCCAGCACCATCATGGTATGTACGCCGGTATCGATCTCGGGATGGTGCTGCGGCGGCTGCGGCACGCCCCACAGGCGGTCGAGCGCGGGGAACAGGCGCGC
This sequence comes from Gammaproteobacteria bacterium, assembly GCA_016716465.1. Lineage (NCBI taxonomy): Bacteria > Pseudomonadati > Pseudomonadota > Gammaproteobacteria > Gammaproteobacteria bacterium. Next base: position 634,751 of record JADJWH010000004.1, on the reverse strand, counting down.
CAGCGCCCCGCAGGCGCGCAGGGTCTCGAAGAACGCCGACGGTCGGGTCTCGCCGAGCGCGCGCAGCAGTTCCTGCCACACGCGCTCCGGCACCAGCGCGTCCACCTCGCCGGCCTCGGCCATGCGCCGCATCAGCGCGCGCGTTTCCGGCGCGACCGTGAAGCCGAGCGGTGCGAAACGGGCGGCGAAGCGCGCCACGCGCAGGATACGCACCGGATCCTCGGCGAAGGCCTCCGACACATGGCGCAGTGCGCGATCGTGCAGGTCGCGCCGGCCGCCGAAGGGATCGATCAGCGCGCCGTCCTCGTCCTCGGCCATCGCATTGATGGTGAGATCGCGCCGGTGCAGGTCCTCCTCCAGCGTCACCTCCGGCGTCGCCTGCACCGTGAAGCCCTTGTAGCCCGCCGCCACCTTGCGCTCGGTGCGCGCCAGCGCGTACTCCTCGTGGGTCTCGGGATGCAGGAAGACGGGGAAGTCCTGGCCGACGGGCCGGAAGCCGCGCGCGCGCATCGCCTCGATATCCGCCGCCGTCGCGCCGACCACCACCCAGTCGCGATCCCGCACCGGGAGTCCAAGCAGCCTGTCGCGCACCGCGCCGCCGACGATGTAGGCCTTCATGGCGCCTCCACGGATTTCAGACCTCCCGGGCGCTGCGCCGCGCCGGGATCGATGTACGGGATCGATGTATCAGGGTACTGGATTCCCGCCCGCGCGGGAATGACGGCGAATGAACGTCGTCCGCGGCGGCGGCTCAATAATTGTGGCGCGCGCGCTGGCGGTATTCGTCAAACCGTCCGCGCTGATCGCGGTGCCCCAGATACACCGGCACCACCGCCTCCACCGTGGCCGGCGCGACCCCGAACACCGCGGGGAAATCGCCGCCGCACACCGCATCCACCTGCAGCGAGAGATAGTTGTCGTGCGTGAAGGCCTTGCCCGGCAGATGGCCCATCACCGCGGCCTGCAGGCGGGACAGCATCGGCGACAGCCCGAGCACCTGGCGGCGCAGCCTGAGTACGCGCACGGTGAACTCCACCAGTTCCTTCAGCGTATAGGCGCGCGGCCCGCACAGGTCGTAGCGCTGGCCGATCGTGCGCGGATCCTCCAGCGCGATGCGCATGGCCTGCGCGACGTCGCCGACGAACACCGGCGCGAAGCGCGCGCGCGGACAGGCGAGCGGGAACACCGGGACCGGCAGTCGGAGCAGGCAGGCGAAGCGATTGAAGAAGTGATCGTCGGGTCCGAAGATGACCGACGGACGGAATGTCGTGACCTCCAGGCCTTCCGCCTGGTGCACCAGGTCCTCGCCTTCGCCCCTGGATTTCAGATAGCGGCTCGGCCCGCGCTGCGCGTCGGCGTTGAGCGCGCTCATGTGCAGCAGGCGATTCACCCCGGCCTCGCGGCACAGCTTGACGAGGTTGCGCGGCAATTTGACATGGACGTCCTGGAAGCGGCCGGCGCCGCCCTCGTTCAGGACGGCGACCAGATTGACCGCCGCCGCGCAGCCCTGCAGCAGCGCGCGCAGGGCGACGGTATCGTGGACATCGGCCTCGACCAGCTCGACGCCGGGCAGCACGCGCAGATCCCGGTGACGCTGCGCGCGCCGCGTCGGGATGCGCACGCGGTAACCGTGGGCGGACAACAGGGCGGCAAGGTGGCCGCCGACGAAGCCGGTGCCTCCCAGCAGGCATACGAGCGGCTTGACCGCCGGTTCAACTCTCAAGGGCATTACGACTCTCCGGTGATTGGCTCGACGCGACGCGCACATCCGGTCTTCCCCGGCCGCCGGCGCGCCTGCCGATTTTACGCGAGTCCGCCGCGCTTTGTCAGGCGCGGGCTGCGCCGGCGCGCCTGTCCCCGGGTTCCGGCGCCGCGTGGCTCCATCCCGGCCATGAGCTGTGTTAATCTGGAGCGCAATATATATGGAGTCGATGCATGGCTTTCCGATCGATCAATCCGGCCGACGGGTCCGTCCTGAAGGTGATCGAGCCCTGGAACGAGGCCCGGATCGATTCCGCCCTCGACGGCGCGGCCGCCGCGGCGGCGTTGTGGGCGGATACCCCGCTTGCCCGCCGCTGCGAGCTGCTGGGTGAGCTTGCCTGGCTCCTGCGCGAACGGCTCGACCCGCTCGCCCGCCTGATCACCCTCGAGATGGGCAAGCTCATCGGCGAGGCGCGCGCCGAGGTCGAGAAGTGCGCGCTCGGCTGCGAATACTACGCCGACCACGCGGCCACCTTCCTGGCCGATGAACCCGTCGCCAGCGACGCCGGCCGCAGTCTCGTCGCCTGGCAGCCGCTCGGCCCCGTGCTCGCGATCATGCCGTGGAATTTTCCCTTCTGGCAGGTCTTCCGTTTCGCCGCGCCGGCGCTCGCCGCCGGCAACACCGCCCTGCTCAAGCACGCCTCCAACGTGCCGCAGTGCGCGCTCGCCATCGAGGAAGTGTTCCGCGACGCCGGCTTCCTGCCCGGCGCGTTCACCACGCTGATGATCGAGTCCGGACAGGTCGGGGCGGTGATCGCGGACCCGCGCGTGCGCGCGGTGACCCTCACCGGCAGCGAGGCCGCCGGCCGCACGGTGGGCGCCGCCGCCGGGCGCGCGCTCAAGAAGAGCGTGCTCGAACTGGGCGGCTCCGACGCGTTCATCGTGCTGGCCGACGCGGACCTCGAGCTCGCCGCGGCGAACGCCGTCGCCTCGCGTTTCGTCAACGCGGGCCAGAGCTGCATCGCCGCCAAGCGCTTCATCGTCGAGGCGGCCGTCGCCGACGAGTTCGTCGAACGCTTCCGCATCGGCGTGGAGGCGCTGCGCGCGGGCGATCCGCTCGATCCGGCCACCACGCTGGCGCCGCTCGCGCGGCCGGACCTGCGCGACGAGCTGCACCGCCAGGTCGAGGCAAGCATCGCCCGCGGCGCCGTCGCGGTGACAGGCTGCGAGCCGATCCCGGGACCGGGCGCGTATTATCACGGCTCGATCCTCGACCGCGTCACGCCCGGCATGCCGGCCGCCGACGAGGAACTGTTCGGCCCGGTGGCGGCGGTGCTGCGCGTGCGCGACGAGGCGGAGGCCGTGGAACTGGCCAACGCCTCGCGCTTCGGACTCGGCGGCAGCGTGTGGACGCGCGACGCCGCGCGCGGCGAGCACGTCGCGCGCCGGCTGCAGTGCGGCTGCGCCTTCGTCAACGGCATGGTCAAGAGCGACCCGCGCCTGCCCTTCGGCGGCGTCAAGGATTCCGGCTACGGGCGCGAGCTGGCGCGCCTCGGCATGCTCGAGTTCGTCAACGCCAAGACCGTCTGGATCCGCTGAGCGCGACGGCGCGGCGCGCACCGGTGGAGAGCCTCCCGCAGTTTCTGCCGTTCTATCTCCTGCTCGGCGCCGCCACCGGTTTTTTCGCCGGCCTGTTCGGCATCGGCGGCGGCCTCATCATCGTGCCCGCGCTCGCATTCCTGTTCGCGGCCCAGAACGGTGACGCGCTGATGCACAGCGCCATCGGAACCTCGCTCGCGACCATCATCCCGACTGCGCTGTCCTCGATCCGCGCCCACCACCGTCACGGCGCGATCTCCTGGCCGCTGGCACGCCGGCTCATGCCGGGCATCGTGCTCGGCACCGCCGCCGGCGCGATGCTCGCGGACCGGGTCGACGGCGAGACCCTGCGCCTCATCTTCGGCGTCTTCATGCTGGCGGTCTCGCTGCAGATGGCTCTCGGCGCCATGCCGGCGGGACGACGCGCGCTGCCCGGCCGGGCGGGCATGGGCGCGGCGGGGATCACGATCGGCGCCGTGTCCGCGCTGATCGGCATCGGCGGCGGCACGCTTACCACGCCGTTCCTCACCTGGTGCCGCGTCGAACTGCGCCGCGCCATCGCCACCTCGGCCGCCTGCGGCCTGCCCATCGCACTGACCGGGACGGCCGCCTATCTGATCGCCGGACTCGACGTGACCGGCCTGCCGCCCGGCAGCAGCGGTTACATCAACTGGCCGGCGGCGATCGCGATCGCCGCGGCGAGCATCTTCACCGCGCCCCTGGGCGCGCGCCTCACGCACCGCCTGCCCGTCGCGCGGCTGCGGCGCCTGTTCGCGCTGCTGCTGGTGCTGGTGGCGCTGCGCCTGCTGTGGACCTGAGGCCGGACGGCCTTCCCGCCACCGCGGAAAATCTCCAGCCAGGCTAAGGGGTTGTGACGCGATGCCACGCCGTGGCGCGGACCGTCCGCGATTCCGCCTTGAGCGCCGTTCCGGTTCCATGGTCAAATAGCCCAAGGCGGCGACTATTAGAACTATACCGATCGCAGACCGCCGGCCACGAGCCCACGAGCAGGACGATCATGCTGAACTTCTCCCTCTCCGAGCTGATCCAGCCGGAAACCCGGATCACTATTCTCGATGTCGGCGCGAGCATGACGGAAAAGCCGCCCTACGCGCACCTGATCGCCTCCGGACTGGTGCGCCTGATCGGTTTCGAGCCCAACCGGGCCGAGTGCGAACGGCTGCGGGAACATTACGGCAAGCCGCACGAATTCTTCCCCTATTTCATCGGCGATGGAAAACCCGCGGTGTTCTGGGAGACGAACTGGTTCGCGACCGGCTCCCTGTTCAAGCCGAACACCCCGCTGCTGGAAAAATTCCAGAACCTGGCGGAGCTGGTCACGCCGGTCGCGCAGCACGACATCGAGACCAGGCGGCTGGATGACATCCCCGAAATCGACGACGTGGATTACATCAAGATCGACGTCCAGGGCGCGGAGCTGATGGTGTTCAAGGGCGGCGAGAAGCTGCTGGACAAGGTCCTGCTGATCCACAGCGAGGCCGAGTTCCACCCGCTGTACGAGAATCAGCCGCTGTTCGCCGACGTCGACACCTACCTGCGCAGCAGGAATTTCATGTTCGCAAAATTCGTCGGCTTTGGAACGCGCTGCATCAAGCCGACGCTGCTCAACGAAAACCCCAACCTCGGCACCAACATCCTGTGGTGCGACGCGCTGTACACGAAGAACTGGCTCGATCTCTCGCCCCTGTCCACCGACAAGATCATCAAGTACGCGATCCTCGCGCACGACATCTACGAACAGGTCGACCTTACCGCGTACCTGCTGAAGTACCTCGACGACACGAAAGGCACGAACTACGGACTGGCCTACCAGCAGTGGCTGGAAAAGCCCCGGCCCGGAACAGCGGCGGTCTGACCCGCCTGCCCGGGCGTCAGTCCCTGAAATTCTTGAACTGCAGCGGCATCTCCAGCTTCGACTGGCGCAGCAGCGCGATGGCGTCCTGCAGATCATCCTTCTTCTTGCCGGTCACGCGCACGCTGTCGCCCTGGATCGCCGCCTGCACCTTGAGCTTGCTCTCCTTGATCCGCTTGACGATCTCCTTGGCCAGCGTCGTCTCCAGTCCCTCGCGCACGGTGACGCGCTGGCGCGCCTCGCGCCCGAAGATCTCGGGCTCGTCGATCTTGAGGCAGGCGATGTCGATGCCGCGGCGCGTCAGCTTGTCCTGCAGGATGTCCAGCATCTGCTTGAGCTGAAAATCGGACTGCGTATGCAGCGTGACCACCTGCTCCTCCTGTTCATATTTGGAGCCGGTGCCCTTAAAATCGAAGCGGTTTCCGACCTCGCGATTGGCCTGATCGAGCGCGTTGGCCAGCTCGTGCTTGTCCACTTCGGAGACGACATCGAACGACGGCATGGCGATAACCTCCATGAGCTTTGACTGACATGACGACCGGCACCGGAACATCGGCAGAGACCCGCGCCCCCCGGGACGGCGGCGCCTGCCCGCTGTGCGGCGCGCCCGATGCCGCGCCGTATCACCGCGACGGCGCGCGCGCGTACCTGCGCTGCGCCGCCTGCGCGCTGATCCACGTGCCTGCGCGCCATCATCTGACAGCCGACCGGGAAAAGCAACGCTACGACCTTCACAATAACGATCCCGGCGACGCCGGCTACCGGCGCTTCCTCGCGCAACTGTTCGAGCCGCTGGCGCCGCGGCTGGCGCCCGGCGCGACGGGCATCGATTACGGCTGCGGGCCCGGCCCGGCGCTGGCGATGATGTTCGAGGCGGCGGGCTTCCCGATGCGCCTGTACGATCCGTTCTATGCCCCCGATCGCGGCACATTGGCGCAAACCTACGATTTCCTGACCTGCACCGAGGCGGCGGAGCATTTCGCCCGCCCGGAACGGGAATGGCGGCGCATCGTTTCGCTGGTCCGGCCCGGCGGCTGGATCGGCGTCATGACCAGCCTCTATGATGAGGCGCCCGCCTTCGCGGACTGGTATTACAAGAACGATCCGACGCACGTCTGCTTCTATGCGCGCGCGACCTTCGAACGGCTGGCGGAGGACTATCGTCTGCAGCCTTACTTTCCTGGCGGACCGGTCATCCTGCTGCGACGACGCTGAATCACGGCTGAATTACGAACGGGGGACGGATTCGCGAATCCGACCCCTTCGCTCCGCGGCTCATCCCGCGATATTCGGCGGTAACGCGCCGAGGCCGGCGCCGTAAACGTGGATCGAGGCGGCGATGTTGTCCAGCAGTTTCCGGAGTTCACCGGCATCGGCAGCGAGCCGGGTCACATCGACATCACGCATCCACTCGCCGTGGGCGATGCCGACGATGATATAGACCTCGCGCCGGGCGGCACTCAGCTCGATCGGCGCATCAAAGGACAACATCACCGGCGCCGGTTCGGGCAGGCCGCCATCGTCGACATCCACCTTCACGCGCCGCGTACACAAACCGGAGCCGTCGGTCTCGGCGCAATAGTCCGCGCGGATGGCGAAGATCCGGCCCGCCATTTCCGGGACCTCGGGCGCCGTGGTCGGGTCGTCATTCGAGGCGGCCGCGTAGTCCGGCGTGCCGTAGGCCTCGGACGCCAGACGGACCAGCGCGGCGCGGATCCCGCAGTAGCGGCCGGGCGCGATGGCCTGATCGCCGAGCGGCAGGATGAATTCCTCCTGGGTGACGATATCGATCACGTTCGGATGATCCAGCGCGCGGCCGCCGACCGGCTCGCTGCCATGACCGGCATGGGCATGCGCCGCCGGCACGATCGCATCCAGCAGACGCCGCGGCAAGGCGGCCAGGCCGGTACACGGCACCAGCTCCAGGTTATCCAGCACCAGGTAGGCGCGGTACAGCGCGAGCGAGCGGCCGTTGGCGTCGCGGATCGGGTGTTTCTCGAGATTGGCCTGGTCATATCCTCCCTCGATGAGCGGGCTGCTCGGGGTGACCGTCACCTCGACCGGCTCCTCGCCCGCGCGCGCACTGGCATGCAGCTCGGCGAGATGCACGGTCAGGCCGGACTCGATGCTGTCATCCTCATTGCAGGCGGACACGGCCGCGGCGCCCGCAAGCATCAGCGCGATGCCGAGGGATCGTTTACAGATCATAGGTCACTCCGATGCGGAACACGGGGTCCTCTTCCTGCCGGCCGTGCAGATTCTCGATCGCGGGGATCTGATAGCTCAGGTTGACGATCAGGTCCGTCAGCGGCATCCACACGACGCCCGGCGTCGCCATCACCAGCACGCCGCCCGAATCCGGGTCGACCACACCGGAATAGTGATCGTGTTCCTTGCTGCGCGCGTCGAGGCTGAAGGACAGCGCCAGCCCGTTACCGGCCAGCGCGTACTGCGCATGCGCGGTCATCAGCATGACATCGCCGGCCTCATAGCCCTGATAGCCTTCGTCCACGGCATGTTGGTAGGCGGCGCTCAGATAGAAAAAGGACGGCGTGCGGAAATAGCCGTACCACACGCCGAGATTCGGGATCGTCGCCCCGCCGCCGGGCTGGGCATCGATATCGATCGGAACGCCGTTGCTTTGCTGTTCGGAGGAGGTCGGAACGCGCACGCCGAACTGCAGGCCCCACAGATGGCGGGCCGGAATCTGCGCGGCGTCGCGCAGGTACCAGCGCGCGGACAGATCGGCGTCGCCGAGACCGCTCGCCGTCTCATGCGAGAGATCGAAGCGCCGCACCTCCTTGTGCACGTATGGCAGGCTGGCCGCGAAGATCCAGTCTGCACTCGGCGCATAACTCAGGCTGTAGGTGACGCGCGTCTCATCGATGTCCTGGCCGTCGACGCCGGGATCACCCACCGTCTCCCCGCGCGTCAGCGCATCCACGCCGATGCGCAGCCGGCCCGCGAAGGGCTTCTCCGCCCCCATGGTCGTGATGGTCGGGTCTCCGCACAGACAGGTCGCGCAGGCGAGGACAGGCTCCGCATGGATGATACCGATGACTGCCAGGCTGGCCGCGGTGATCCGTAGCATCGTTCCCCCGGAATGAATGAGCGGCCATTATCAATCGACATGGTAGTGCGGTAAATGCGGCAAATTGTCGCACCTTCGGTGTTCCTGTTTATCTGTATACCGTGGGTTCCGCCAGGCACGGGGTGCGGCAATATGTCGCATTATCAGACGCACGCGGGTTGATTAAGATGCCCTTCCTGATTTCACATTCGAGGGAGGCTGATTCAAATGAAAATCCGCACGACTTTGCTGTCCGGCTCGGGCCTGCTGCTGCTCGCCACCGTCCCGGCGGCCCATGCCCATGTCACTTTCGTCGACGCCACGGCGGAGGCCGGACGCTCGTTCATCGCGGTCGCCAACATCAATCACGGCTGCGAGGACGAGCTCGGCAACTACGATACCTACAAGGTCGAGATCGAACTGCCCGCCGGCATCACCGCACGTCCGATGAGCTCGCCCGTCGGGCAGGCGAGCGTTGACGACTCGGGCGATCCCGTCAAGCTGGTGTGGGAACGCGATTCCTCTGATGTCGGTGCGGACGACGCGCTGTTCTATCAGGTGAGCTTCCGCTTCACCGCACCCAACACGCCGCTCGCCTCGCTGCAATTCCGCACCACACAATCCTGCGCGGGCAGCACGCAAATCGTCTGGGAAGGCGTTGATGCGCCGACGCTGCGGATCGTTCCGACCCATGCCACCGGCTGGAACAAGTACACGGCACAGGCCGATATCTCACTCGAGGATATCGCGGCGACCTTCGCCGACGCCCAGATCGTGTGGGCCGGCAGCCAGGCCTACAGCGCCAACCCGGTGATCGCGGACCTGATCCAGAACCCGCTGACCGTCATCACGGCCGGGACGGAATACTGGGTCAAATACTGAGGTGGAGGAAAAGATGAAACGCACCCTGCGTATCCTGCCGGCGCTCCTTCTCGCCGGACTTGCCGCCTGCAACGGATCGGATGGAAACTCTGACCCCAATGAAGACGGCGAAGCGGCCGGCGACACCCTGAACCCGACCGCCATCGCATCCGAGATCGCCCCGCCCGCGGGCGGGCAACTGCCGGCGGAGCTGCTGCCGCCGTCCTGAACCACAATTTATGTTGCAGCGGGGACAGATTTTAAATCTGTCCCCGTTTCCACTTCTTGATTTCAATCCGGCCGCGCGCCCTCCGGCGGTGCGCGCAGGAACCACAGCTGATGGGCGCAGATCAGCCACTGCAACGCGAAGGCAATCCCCATCACGCCGCCGCCGATAAACACCGTATACGCAAACACCATCGACACTTTGGTCAGCCACCACGAACCGATGTCGATGAAGATCGCGAGGAAGGGCAGCGCGATCAGGATCGACTTGAGATAGCGCTGACGCACATAGGCGTGACTAAAGATCAGACCCATGAACGCGAAGATGAAGGTCATGCCGAACAGGTGAACGTGCGAGACGCGCACCAGCGTGCCGATGGACACGCCGCCATCGGTCGCCGCCAGTGGCGTGACGTCCGCGTACGAAACCAGCGCGGGAAGCTTCGGGTCGGCGCCGGAATGGCACGCCACGCAGCGCGCGCGCAGGATGGGCTCGATCTCAGCCGCGAACTCCGTCTCGTCCGCGCCGGTGCGCACCCAGGCGATGATCTGCCGGATCTGTTCCGGACTCGCCATGCCAGCCATCGGTCCGCGCAGCGCGGTCTCCAACCGGCTGTTGTCCGGCGTACCGGCGTAGGCGATCTGGATGTCACGCACCGACAAGCCGGGTTTGCCGTCCACGCCCGCATGTACCTCAAAGATCTGGATCACCGCGAACAGATAGCCGAGGCCCAGGATGAGCAGGATCATGCTGTACAGCACCTGCAAGTGGCGCGGCAGGTCGGAAAAGAACGGATGCTGATAGACAGGGCGGCTGGTGTTCATGGTAATGCCTCATGGCGAGTGGCGGCGCGGAACCGGATCAGCCGACATTCTAAACGAGTCAGCGCCAATGAAAAAACTGGGTCTGTCCGGTCCTCAATGGGGTCAGACTCGATTGGTACTTGCTTCGCCGCTTACCACTGATAAGTGAGCTTTCAATCGAGTCTGACCCCGTTGTTCTCAAAGTATACTGGCCGGTTTGTATCGATCTGATCTCTATTTATCGTTAAACCACACTCGCGATGACATCGTCATTGGAGGGATCGCACGAGACCCACCCGAGGTAGAGGCTGAGACTGTCTGTTCGAGGTACCTTAACCAATCGTCCCTCTCCGACATCGACTCCGAGGGCAGCGCCGAACGCCACGAAATCGGCCAAGGACACAGGATCCGACCGAAACGACTGGACCATCATTACGGCGTACTTGGCTCCAAAGCGCTCGGCTTCAATCAGCGCGGACGCGGTGCGATGAAAGAGCTGATACCGAAGCTTGTTATCCGGAGGATATGCGGCACCGAGCAAACTACATAGATGCTCTAGACGAGTGACCTTTCCAGGCGAGGCATCCTTGAACCAAACATCGAGCAACTCGCCGAACGTCTCGCCCGCCTTACCTTCGACAGCCATCGATACGTAACCATCGGGTGCTTTCAACAGCACCCAAACATCGTTCTGAGAAGCTTTTCCTCGACCTTGCAGCTTAACTTGATGTTCTGGCAGCGCCAGAAGCACCTTTGAACTTTTCAATACCTCCTGAGTATCAAGCAGGGCCGCGATCTGCCCCGGGAGGCCGCGATCCGTTCTCTGGGCGGCTTCCCACGATATAGCTGTTTCAAATGCCGAGGCACCGCGTACCCAATGCTTATCCGGATCAGCAAGTAACTGGCGCCAGCTCGAAGGACCGCAAGACGGAATTAACACTCGATTCATGAACTACACTCCTTATTTCTCTAACGCTTGAGCTCAGGCCGCAGCCCGTTAAGTCCATCGCGCCTGCAGCGAATGATTAGGCTTCCTTCGCTCGTACATATATCTGCATACTCTGTGAGTCCTCGCTGGAAGGAACCGACTTGACCTCTAGGTATGGCTGAGCCTTTACCAGTTCTCCTAACTTCCTAAATCCAAAGTTGCGAGGGTCAAAGGAGGGGTCATTCTTCAGAAGAAGACCGCCAACTACGCCCAAGAATGCCCACCCGTCATCTTGTCCCGCCGCCGCCACAGCCGGAATGATCAAGGACTTCAGTGGACCCTGAATGGGCGCTTCAACAGCTGCCCCAGTGGCGGGCTTGCGGAGGATTTCGGTATAGATGAACTTGTCGCACGCCGCCATGAACGGTTTAGGAGTTTTCTTCTCCCCAAACCCATACACTGAGAGCCCGGCCTCCCTGATTCGGGTAGCAAGCCTGGTGAAGTCGCTGTCCGATGAGACCAGACAGAAGCCATCGACCTTGCCCCCATGCAGGATGTCCATAGCCTCGATGATGAGTGCCGAGTCGGTGGCGTTCTTGCCAGTGGTATAGCGGAACTGCTGAATCGGCTGAATGGCATGATCGTGAAGTACGTCCTTCCAGCCCGAAAGATTTGGGGTAGTCCAGTCGCCGTAGGCGCGCTTAACTGTTGCGGTTCCGTACCTCGCGACCTCTGCAAGGACATCTGAAATTACCGACGCCTGAGCATTGTCAGCGTCTATTAGTACGGAAAGGTTGTCTGTAACTTCAGATTTCATGCAATTCTCCATGGAAACCTACGACCAAGCTCAGACGCGGCGCCGCGTAAGCGGCGACGTCGGCTGGAGCGCCTTGTTGGGCGCGCTCACGGTTTTAACCCGGACAAATAATTAAACAGATCTTCGATACTCTTTACCTGCGCAATTGGTTTGCCGTTTGGAAGATTGGCCCAGGTATGTCCAGTGACGCTGTTGTAGATACGAAGCTGATGCTGTTTCCCAACATCAACGTAAACCACACGGGGTGATTTATTTCCTTTCTCTCTTTTGTTCTTCGGAGCCGATACTTTGTAGTCGAATCCGAGGAGTTCTAGAACCCGAACGGTGGAGGCCACCTTTTCTGCAACGATTTGTCTTTGCCCTCTATTCACAGACACCCCTCCCGATGTTGTTTTGCGCCCAACGTTTGAGCTCAGGCCGCGGCCCGTCAGGGCCGTCGCGCCTGCAGCGAATGGTTATGCTGCAACACGCCGTATTGCATCTTCAACGGACTCTCCGCACCCAATGACTCTGCCGTGGTGATTCTCACAGACCAACCAGGATAGGTCTTTGGGAACGATGTAGTACTCGAAGCCAAAGCACTCTCCGATGATGCTCACGGCCTCTTCCGGTGAAGCCTCATATACCGGGTACGGCCCACTCTCTTGGCCCTCTACGATGAACCAACACCGCTCGCTTGGATTTGGAACCACGTTGGGAACTCGTTGATATCCTAAGCCATCATCGAACGACACGGATTCAGACTGCGGGAAGGCCTCCCACCACCAACGCCGATTTTTGCCACCAGAAAACCGGGCCAAGACCGTTCGGTTGACCTCTTCCGCTTTGGGGCGCGAGAGCCTTGCCACTTTGCCTTTCAGCTGAAGCGACTCAATGGCACGATCGATTTCGTCAGTTACTTCGCACATTACCTTGCCGCATAACGACTGAGCTCACCGGCGGGTGGCTCGCCGAGGCTGATGATGGGCACATTATCGATACCGGCCAGCGACTCGCATACCAAGTACCACCGGCCACCCGTGCGCTGCAGCGATTTGTTAGCCGTCATGGCACAGCGCTGATGGCTTTAATGGCTCTGTCGACATAGATCTGCATTTGGTCTCTGAGTATCAAGACTTCGGACGTGTCGAATCGAATGATCTCCCCAGCATTGATCCGTGGTTTCAAGGTTCGCGGGAAGGCCCCTGAGACCTGACGGACGGTTCTTTCATTGGCCTTGCCGCTTGCGTGTACGATTACGTGGCGAGCTGCCTGACCCAGAATAATGTCGTTCGTGACCGCGTCCTTCTCTAGCTGGACGCCGAGGTAGTCTCTGAAGGCGCGAGCCACTGACTGCATGTCTTGGAAATGAATGTCTTTCTTTTCAATAAGAAGGTCGGCGGCCGATTCCTTGAGTGCCCACCCCCTGTCTCTCATTTCACGAAAGGAGAGCTTCACCTCCTCATTCAAGACCTTCTCCGGTTCTCCGGCATCAAGAAGCTGTGATACAGACGTCCTAAACATGTCTGCAAGAGCGGACGTGAAGTGGGAGACCAAAAGAACCACGGCCTGGCTATGAATGGTGTCGTAGCGGGGCCGTAAGCTGTCATTGTCTTTAATGTTCCGGACCATGGTCAGCACGCGACCGCCATTCATCTGCTCATTGTCAGATTTTCTCTTCAGTTCGCTATGCAAGCCTTCAAGCAACTGAATAACAACCGTCAACACGTCCTTGTCAAAGGTCAGCAACCGCTCGACCTCTGCGCAGTTCTTCCGAAAAGTGTCAGCAACTTGCTCCAACATGACGGCTAACGCCGCGCATCACGCGCGTGCGTCCTCGCACGTCGCGTGCATGCGCTTGTTGGATGTTCCTTACGCAACTGGACCCACCGGACAGTCTGATGGGCGCGTTGCATTCCATGCGGCAACAATCGTCTCTCTTCCCCGTTCATACCACCATTCAACGAGCTTTCGGCTACGACCGTCGATCGTGCCTCGTATCAGGGAACAGTCCTCAACAGAGAAAACTGCATCGATATCTGCCGACGACACATGGAAGTGCGGCGGCGCATGTTCTCTCGAGAAGACGTCAATACGTAGCCCCTGCACTTGCGCCACAAGCTGCCTGATCTCGTACAGGCTTCCGTCTGTCCAAACCGCAAAGCCACCGGACAAAAGAAGCTCAAGGGCCGCAGCCAGCTCCACGAGTGATTTCGCCTCGCGGACACGGCGTTCGATTTCAGCATACGGGTTCACTCTTTCCATTCTGACATCCAACAGTTAATTAGACGGAATCGGTGATATTGGTGATAGGCCGATTCCGTATAACACGGATATTCCTCCCCGCTCTCCATCTGGATTCAACACCGATAATCCTACCTCAATCAATAACGAAGGGCATGGTTGTCACCATCGACAAGGAGATAATAAACCGCCTGAACGAAGTAACCTGATTACATTACCTTTATCTTGCTAACCAATATGTATTAATTCGAATCGGCCACGCAGCCTGGATCGATGGCGCGCATGCCAGTGAAGTACCTGAACCACAAAAACAAAAAGGCCGCCCCGATAACGGTGGCGGCCTTTATGTTTCAGTCTTGCTGTGACGTCAGCGCTTGTAGCCGCTGACCATGATGAAGGGGCTCGGCGGCGCCATCTGTTCGGACTTGATGTCCTTGAAGCCGACCTCGCGCAGGATGTTTTCCATTTCGGTGGTGGAGTAGGACGAACCCAGCATGGTGTTGATGATCTGGTTGACGCCGATCAGGGCGGCGAGCTTGGGGCCCTTCTTGTCGCCCCACAGCAGCTGCTCCTGGATCATGATGACGCCGTCCTTGTTCATGGAGTCGTAGCACTTCTTCAGCAGCTTCTTGATGGTCTCCGGCGATTCCTGGTTGGTCATCGAGGAGAGCAGCATGGCGTCGTTGCCGGTGCCGAGGCTGTCGGTGTTGTAGTCGCCGGGCAGCAGCTTCACGCGGTCGTGCATGTTGTACATGTCGACGACCTCCTTCGCGATCTTCAGGTTCTGCTCACGGTCCATCGCCACGGCCTTGAGGCCGGGGTAGCGCTCGCAGAACTTCACGGCGAAGGTCGCCGGGCCGCAGCCGACGTCCATCAGCTGCTTCTTGCCGGTGAGGTTGAACATCGAGGTCAGCACGTCGGACTGCGACAGCGCGCGGTTGTGCATGCCCATCATGTAATTGCGCGTCTCCTCGTCGGTGTAGGCCTGATGCATCAGCGCCGAGGGCTTGCCGGTCTTCACCGTGTTGTACAACCCGCCCCAGGCCTGGTACCAGTTCTCGAACATGTAGACGATGCCGCCCTGGTAGAACTTGCTGGACTCGGCGAGGAAGGTCTTGCTGAATTCATTGTTGCGGAAGACGTCGCCGTCGCGATCGAGGAAGCCGATCGAGACCAGCGCGCTCAGCAGCGCGCCCAGGCAGCGGCGATCGGACTCGGTCTCGCGGGCGAGGGTGTCGAGGTCCTTGCTCTTGTCGTCCAGGATGCTGAAGATGTTCAGCCGGTTGGCGGCATGCAGCACGCAGGAGTCCCAGTACGCGGAGGCCACCTGCATCACCTTCATCGGATCCATGCCGGCCGGCATGTCCCAACCCCATTCACCACTCTTCTTGTCACCCTGGGAACCTGACATGGAAACCCCCTTGATAAGATCTTATAAGTAACCTCTGAGTAATTTGTCGACCGTCATTCCGCGCTATTTAACGCCTGCCCCCGCGAAGGCGGGGGGCGGAGAGGCAGAACATCAAAGACCTGTAGCCTGCTGGAGCCTGCCCTCACACTGATCGGGGCGGGCCACATGAATTAATCCGACCTTTCCATAAGTGCAGGTAAGGTATTGAAAAATACCGGCAAAATATAGCGAAAAACAGGGGAATTGTCCAGCCGTCGGGCCGGTCCCGCGCCGGGGTCAGCCCCACCCGTGATCAGCTATGGCCTTGCCTGGCGGGGAAAAAATCGCGGTTCGGCCCCCCGTCAGTCCCGCACATGCCACAGCAACTGCCCGATGCGTTTGCGCATAGTGTTCACGCGCACCTGCCACAGGTACTTGCCGTTCTTAGCGACATGCGGGTAGCGAATCTTGAGGTCGCGCACTTCTCGTAGATCGAGTCCACCCGGGCCTCGGGCTCCTTGCCGGTCCAGGACGACAGGAGCGCCCTGCCTCACCCTCCGCGCGTGCCGGTGTCGCGCGGCGTCTTGTCGCGATGCAGCTTGTAGCCCCGGTACAGCAGCACGGCGCCGAACCAGGCGAAAACAAACAGCACCGGATACAGCAGCAGGCGGGGAAACAGCAGGAACACGCCGGCCAGCAGCAGCAGGGCCGCACCGGCGCCGAGCATCAGGCGGGCCTCGATCGGCTCCAGCACGCGCCGCCCGGTGAAGGCGGCGCCGACCGTGTTGCCGATACGCACCACGCCGGCGGCGGCGCGGCCGACACGGCCGCCGCCGCTGGTCATGACGGGATGCGGCGAATGCGGCGCGCCGGGCGCGCGCACCTTGCGCTTCGCGTCGAGCACGATCTCGGTCGCGTTGCCCAGGTCCTGGAGATAGACGCGCTCCATCTCGGCGCCGAAGCCTTCGTCCTCGACCACCACGTCCAGCTCGCAGTTGCCGAGCCAGCTCGCGAGGTTCAGATTGGTCGAGCCGACGCGCGCCCAGTTGCCGTCGGCGACCGCGGTCTTGGCGTGCAGCATGGCGCCATTCCATTCGAACACACGCACGCCCGCCTCCAGCAGCGGACGATAGCCCGCGCGCGACAGCGGCTTCAGCAACGGGATGTCGGTGCCGTTCGGCACCAGCAGGCGCACGTCGACGCCGTCCTCGGCGGCCGCGCGCAGCGCCTGCACATAGGGCGTGGTGCCGGCGTAGTAGGCATCGGTCAGCCACAGGCGCTTGCGCGCCAGCGCGGCGACGAGCTGATCGAGACGGAACATGCCCGCCGTCGACGGGACGCTGGCCACCACGCGCAGGCTCATGTCCCCCGCCGGCGCGATCCGCTCGCGCCCGGCGATCTCATCGTCGGGCAGCGGCTCGCCCAGCATCTCCCAGACCTGCGCGAAGGCCTGCTCGATGTCCGCCACCGCCGGGCCGCGCACCCTGACGCCGGCATCGCGCCAGGGCTCGAGCCTCCGCTCCGGGATGCCCGCCCACATGCGGCCGATGCACAGGCCGGTCACGAAGCCGACCTCGCCGTCGACCGCCAGCATCTTGCGATGGTCGCGCGAGGTCCAGCCGAGCGGGCTGTCCAGCCGCGGCGGATTGTAGCAGCGCACCTCGACACCGCCGCTGCGCAGGTGATTCCAGAAACCGCGCGCGGCCTTGCCGAAGCCGCCCAGCCAGTCGTAGACGAGGCGCACGCGCACGCCCGCCTGCGCCTTGCGGATCAGCGCGGCGGCGAATTCGTAGCCGATCGCGTCGTCGTGGATGATGTAGCTTTCGAAGTGGATATGGCGGCGCGCCGCCGCGATCGCAGTGAGCCAGGCGGGATAATTCTCGCGCGCGTCGCTCAGCAGACGCACTTCGTTGCCGGCGACGAGCGGGGCGCCAGCGGCGCGCGAGAAGGCCTGCCCGGCGAGGGCACGCACCTCGCTGAGGGATTCGCGGTCACGGACGGCCGCGCGGTTGCCTGCGCCCATCATCGCCTCCCTTCACCGGATGCGGACGGCGGAAAATCGTCCCCGCCGCGGGAACCGCGGACAGCCGGCGTCTTACATCATGCCGCGCGGGCGCGGCTACTCGTGCTCCAGGTCGCGATGCGCGTCCATCAGCGTCCGCGTCATGATGCGGTCGGTGAAGGCGATGGCGACGGACGAGATGATGAATGTGATGTGGATGATCACCTGCCACTTGATCGCGTGCTCGGTCATCTGCTCGGCGTTGATGAAGGTCTTCAGCAGATGGATCGACGAGATGCCGATCAGCGCCATGGACAGCTTGATCTTCATGGTCGCCGCGTTGACGTGGGCGAGCCATTCCGGCTGGTCCGGGTGCTCGCGCAGGTTGAGGCGGGAGACAAATGTCTCGTAGCCGCCGATGATGACCATGATGAGCAGGTTAGCGATCATCACCACGTCGATCAGGCCGAGCACGATCAGCATGATCTGGGTCTCGCCGATCTTGTGCGCGTCGTGCACGAGATGCCAGAGTTCGACCCCGAACAGATAGACATAGACGCCCTGGGCGACGATCAGGCCCAGGTAGAGCGGGGCCTGCAGCCAGCGGCTCCAGAAAATGATCTCGGCCAGACCGGTCAGCGCGGTGTTGCGATGCACCAGGGTTTTGCTTTCGCTCATGCCATCCTCAGGATCGGAGTATTCGGGTTCGGGATAAAAATACCGGACTATCTTATAGAATTTTCGTCCGCCTCCCAACTATCCCGCGGCATCCGCCGTCCGGCGCCAGTCGGACAATACGGTGGCCAATGCCTGACTCAGGCGATCCATGGCGATCTCGATGGTGCCCCGCGGCCAATCGGTGTTCGGGGGATAGAGCGGGGATTCACCCTGCAGATGAAAGGTGCTCAGGTCCCGTCCCGTCGCGCTGTCGCGCACGGTGATATCGGCGCCCACTTCGTTGCTGCCCGCCATCCGGCCCAGGGCGATGCGCAGCGGCTCATGCACGCGGACGAAGCGCGTGATGTTCACCTGCAGGATCAGCCGGTCGGCGGCGGACGTGTCGTCGCCGGCCTCGACCGCGCTGAACACCCGGCGTTCACGCAGCGCCGCGACGATGCGGTCCTGCAGCGCCTGCACATAGGGCTCGCCCTTCTGCACCTCGGTGGTCACCTGGACCGTCACCGAACGATAGGTCTCGAAGCCGGCGGGCCGCTGCGGCCGGCCCGCGCAGGCGGCCAGCAACACCATTCCGGAAATCCACAAGATCTTTCGCATGGTCGACGACTCCGGCGCCCTGCGCGCGGGTTTCAGATCCACTCAGTATAGTGCCGTCCGCGCGGCCGTCCCAAATCGATCCCTTAGGCGGCCAGGACGCGCCGACGGTGGAGCGCGAGTGCGATCAGCAGGACACAGGCCGCGCCGATGACGGCCGGGAACAGGACGGTGGTCAGCGAATAATTCTCCAGCGCCAGGATCACGATCAGGTTGCGGGCGGCGAACAGCCCGAAGAACACCAGGGATTCGGACCACGGGAAGTGATAGACCTTGCGCACCGTCGGCCCGAAGCCGAGCACATCAACGAGGGTCAGGATCGCCACCGCCCACAGCGGGTCGGCGGTCGCATACCACAGCGGCAGGGCCCACAGCGCGAGGGTGAAGAACAGCCAGTCGAGCCGCGAGATCGAGATGTCCGACTTTCTGCTCCAGGCCAGCAGCGCGATCAGCAGCGTGATGACGCCCGAGATCCCGATCGGCCAGGCGCCGACACCGCCGCCGCCCTCGCGCTGCGCCAGAAACACGATGAAGGTGGTCGAACCCCAGATGACCCAGGAGAACACGTGCGGCTTGCTCTCGTGTTTCAGGATCGAGCGGATGTACGGCAGGAACGCCGCCAGCGTGAGGACGACGGCGACTACACTCAGGAGTTCTTTGACGGACATGGGAGTTCCACGGCAATGGACGGGCGCGGCACTGCGCGCTATTTCATCAACACGAACCGGATCAGCAGATCGCCGAAGCCCCACAGGAACGTCCCGGTCGCGAGCAGGGAAAATTCCTGCACGCCGAAGGAAAATTTCAGGCCCTGCGCCAGTTGCTCCGCGTGCTGCTGAAAGCCTTTTTCGATTTCATCGAGCTTGTCCTCGATCTCCCCGGGCGCGTTGCCGCGCGCGCTGAGCGAAGCCTTGGCGCGGACGATCGCGTTGCGGCGGCGCCAGCGGAGCCGTCCGAGGAGCACCCGTTCCTGCAGGATGCCGCCGAGGGCGGACCACAGGCCGAGCATCACCACCGCGCACCCGGCGCGGGACAGCCATTCGTAGCCCAGGTAGCGGATATGGGATAAATACAGGCCCAGGGTGACGAGCGCGAGCGCGGCGGCCCAGATCATCGCCTGCAGTGGCCAACTGTGAATCGAGGTCTGCTGCGCGGACACGCGTGCTCTCCCGGACCGGCCGCGCTTACCCGACCCGGCCGAGGATCAGCGCGAGGATCAGCAGGACGCCCAGCACGGCGACGAGGCCGTTGACGACCAGCCCCCACTTGGCCGGATAGTCCGGCGGGAACTCCTCCGGGCTCAGGGTCTTCAGCACGATGACGTACTGGCGGGCGGACAGGAACGAGAATACACAGCCCAGGAAGATGAAGAAGACCCCGATCCAGAAGCTCAGCACGGCCTGTATCGCATGCGTGCTGCCCGGCGCCAGCACCTGCAGCAGCAGGCCGGCGCGCTCGACGATGAAGCCGAAGGCGATCAGCGACAGGCTGGTACGGTTCCACGACAGCAGCGTGCGCTCGGCGGCGAACAGCACCCTGGGGTCTTTCAGATCGGACATTTGATCCCCCCTGACCGGCGCTCAATACGGCGGCGCATTTGCGTCCCGGACCCTGCGCGCCGAACGCGCGTGGCCGTAGCGGAGCAGCAGGTAGGTCAGCCCGAGCAGCGCGGCGGTCGCGGCCCACATGCCGACATCCTCGAACGTCGGCTGCTCGTTGTCCACCGGGATCAGGATGATCTCGCGCACGACGACCACGAGGGCGACCTCAATGAACACTGCCACGTCGATGGGCTGTCCGCGCAGGAAACCGATCTCGGTCTGGATCAGTTCGAGCATGGTCCACAGCAGCAGCAGTATGGCCAGCGCGTGGATGAAGCCCGTGAACAGGGTGCGGGCCTCGATGGCGTGGAGGATCTCCACGAAGAAATGGACGGTGATCACCGCCGTGGCGACGACCAGCGCGACGCCGATGACGGCATGGCCGACGGTCGTGGTCACGGTCAGCAGTTTCATCACGTGGCGCGTCAGCGGCGTGTCGTCGGCCGGACGCGGGTCCTGCGCTGCCGGGTCTACGTTCATGGATCACCTGCCCTGTAGTTGCCCGTCGCCCATACTACACAAGCGCGTACTTATCAGAAAGACAGGCCGGACGCCGCGCGGTTCCGGCTATTCGCCTTCCCAGTAACCGACCGAGTCCTCCGCGCGGCCGACATAGCGGAAGACCTGGGGCGGCTCGCCGGCCCCGGCCGGGAATTCGGCGAGCACGCCGAACTTGCCCGAATCGGGGTATTCGGCGATCTCGGGCGTGATCTTGGTGCTGACGGCCAGGTATCTCAGCACACCGTCGCCGGTATTGATGATCTGGTGCGCCGCCTCGCGGCCGCCCGGCGGACAGGCGAAGAAATCCCCGGGCCGGATCGGATAGCGCGCCTGCCCGAGACGCAGCTCGCCGCTGCCTTCGAGGATGAAGAACATCTCCTCGTTCACCCGGTGGTTGTGGAACGGAAAGGCGCGCTTGCCGGGCGGGACCTCGGTAATGTTGTAGCCCAGCTTCTGCGCCCCGACGCGGGGGCCGATCATGCCCATCCTGGCATCGAAGCGCTCCGCCGCCGCGCCTGTGGCCGCCATTCCCGTCGATCGCGGTTGAAGGTCGATCTCGGTGATGTTGATGACTGGTCGGGTCATGTATCTCTCCTCTGCTCGGTATCCCTTGTGGCGCGCCCGCTCAGGTTCGGCGCCCGCGCAGCGCGGCTTCAAACGCGCGCCGGGCCCAGCGCGCCGCCTCGGCGGGATCCTCCAGCACGACATCGGGCGCGCGGTAGTAGGACAGCCGGGTCGGCTTGCCCCGCCGCAGGTATTCGAACTGCGGCAAGCGCTGCTCGCGGAAGTGCGCCGCGTTGACCCCATCCGCCTTCAGGTACAGCGTCTCATCCACGATCAGCCCGAACATCAGGCCGTCGTGATAGACGCCATGGCCGCCGAACATCCGGCGCGCCTCGATCGGCCCGAATTCCCGCAACACATCCCGCAGATGATCGATGAACTCATTCATCTCTATATATATGGCATCAGCCCTGGGCCATGAACGCGTCATGGAACATGACACTCCCCCGCGGGATGCGGCCGTCGAGTTCCGCCACCAGCGAGACCGTCAGGGCCCCGGCCGCGCACAGGGCGGCGACGATGAACTGCTCGGTGTGATTGCTGATCGCCATGTCCCGGAACGCGGTGACGGTGACCGCGGCGATCGCGTCCACGTCGGCCGGGGTCTCGTCCCTGATGACGATATCGGGATTCATGAATGTCGCGCGAAAACCCTGGGGACGCCCACCTGGATGCACCGGGACCGACGGCGATGAAATCGTAGCATTCCTTGCGATCGGGTGGGTAGAGAATCCCGGCGCCGGGGAATGGCTACGGATTCCCGGCCAGCGCCTCGGCGACCTTCTGCCGGATGCGCTTCGAGGGTTCGCTGCGCATGATGTCCCGGAGCACGGGCTCGTTGGCGGGAAATTTGCCGAGGTTGTCGCTCAACAGCACCGCGATGTTGTAGCGCGTGCCTTCATCGACTTCCGTGCGTACCGCCTGCCTGAACATCGCCATCGCGGATTCGGTGGGCTGCGTCCAGGATTGCAGCGACTCGGCGATCGCGCCGCGCACATACCCGTTGTCGTCCTCGCGGAACCGGGTCACCAGTTCCCCGGCGATCGGGTCGGCGCCCAGCGTGCCCAGCGACAGCGCCGTCGCGCGCCGGACCGACGGGGCGGAATCGTACAGGAATGCGGAGACATCCTGCGCCAGCGTCGGATCCCGGGTGTTGCCCAGGGCGGTGATGAAATCACTGCGCGCGGCCGTATCTCGCGCGCCCTGCGCATTGCTGAGCAGGTCCGCACGCAGCGATTCATAGGCCGGATCCTCGGCCTTGCGCAGCGCGCCGCCGATACTGCCGAGGGCGAAGGCGGCGGAACTCGCCATTCGCTGGCGATCGCCGCCCGCGTAGTTCCGGGTTGCGCCCCACAGCGTCGAGAGGGTTTCCCCGGAGGGCTGCCTGATCCCGCTCATCGCCACGATGGCGCGCATGCCGTCCTTGAGTGACCAGCTGCTGTCGTTGACCACCCTGGCCAGCGCGGTCTGCGCGCTGTCGGTACCCGCCAGTTCGAGCGCCAGGTACAGGTCGGCGCGGGTGCGATCGCCGAGTTCCTGCGTGCGCAGGGCATCGAGTATCAGCGCGGGCAGCGAGGCATCGACGCGCAGCAGGTCGCGCAGGCGATGGATCAGCGTCAATCGCCCCTGCGTGGCGGCGTCGAGTTGCGGTATCGTCGCCCGGATCTCCCGCCGCGCCTGTTCGGGCGTCATGTCCAGCTTCTTGTCCTGCACCCGTGCCCGGTCGTCGACCGCGGCCGGTGCCGGGGTGAAATCCCACAGTTTCGCCGGGAACGCGGCCCGTGCATCTTCCTGCAGTGCCAGCGTCGCGTGATTGCTCACCTTCATCACCGGACCGCCCTGGTCCTTCGAGGTCATGTTCTCCGCCACGTCCATCGCCGCGATCCAGTCGCGCGCGGCGTCGAGTCTGAACGTCTCCGTGGATTCGACGTCCGACCAGATGACCATACCGGCCGCCGCGGCGGTGAAGCGGCGCTTGGATTTCTCGAAACGGTTCGGTCCGCTGCGCCGATAGGCCGCCTCATAGGTCCCTGAACCGTTGGTCTCCAGCGTTACCCAACTGTCGGCCGGCGCCAGGCTGACCTGAAAGGTGCGCACCAGGTTTTCCAGGATGCTGCGGTTTTGCTGGCTGACTTCGGCGGGAAACTCGAATGCCTGCGGCATGCCGCTGGCGGCGAAACGCACCCTGAACGGCGCGGCGAGCGCACGATTGGTGCCGGCATCCATGGCGCCGTTGATCTTCAGCTCCGGCGAGGACAGCCGCATGCCGACCAGGGCCTCGCTGGCGTCGGATTTCAGGGTCAGGGTATCGAGCAGTCCCTGCAACTGCACCTGTATGGAGGATGGTCTGTTCGTCGCCCCCTGCATCCGCATCGAGGACTCCGACACCACCCGGTATTGCTGGGACACCCCGTCATGCCACTGCAGCGAAGTCGCGGCCGGGTTCGCCGAAGTAGCCGACGGGTCAGGCGCCGGGGGGGTCTTGTCTCCGCGCCACGGCAACCCGACCGCGAGCACTATCACGACACCCAGCGCCAGCGCGGCCGGCAGTATCCATCGCCGTTTCATTCACATCAAGGCACGAAGTACGCCGGCGACTGGCCGCTGACGATGACCACGTCGAGCTGGGCGAACGGATCCTCGAACAGGACATCCTCGCGGCGGAACAGCGCCGGCGTGCTGTAGATGTTCTTCGTCGCCTTGATCGTGACCAGCTTCAGGCACGGCACCTTGACGAATCCCCACTTGCAGGTCTTGATCGCCGGCACCGAGTACTTGGCGAACAGGTTTATCTTGCCCTGCGGCCCGGTGAAGATATTGCTCAGCTTCTGCAGCTGGGTGATCATGAATTCCACGTCACCGCTGGCGAAGCCGTCATCGATCACCTCAATCTCGGTGCCGATGAAATAGATGAGCCGTTCATCGAGCAGCGTCAACACGCCTTCGACGCCGACCGCGAATACCACGGTGCCGACCCCGGCGAACATGCCCGCCTCGAGGTTGGCGAATGGACCGATGGAACTTCCCACGGACACCACCGCGTTGCCGCCGCCGAACACCGGAGGGTCATCGTCGGCATAACCGACGGCCAGCTCGAGACCGAAATTGCCGCCGACGGAACCGCCGGCGATCATCGGGACGGGTCCGACGAAGAACTGCTGCTGCTTTTCGATCTCTTTCGAATACGAGATCAGGCTTCCCGATATCGCGACCGTGAGCGGTGGCGTGGACTCGAGCACGAGGCCCAGAAAGCGTATCTCGCGCGAGAATCCCGACTGTTCCGAGGCCGGTTTGTTCAGGTAATCGGGCACCAGTTGCGCGCGCGCGGTGATGCGATAGAAATCGAATGTCGTGCCGAACAGCGTGACCGGAATACCGGCGGTGACTTCCTCGATATAGCCCCGACTGTCCGCCGTGGCGCCGGCGCCGAAATCGAGATTGAAGGCGAAGTGTTCGTTGTTGTTCTTCGTGGCGAAGCCGTCGCCCGACGTCAGCGGCTCGGAAGGCGTGTTGTGCAGGGGCACGTAGCTGCCGGTGTTATATAAAGGTGTGCCGGGCGGCAGGGGCGGCAGGAAGATCTCGATCGATGGACACTGCTCGTTATCGGTCGCATCGCCGTCGGTGACCGCCGGGTCGGACGGGCGGATCTTGACACAGACCGCGAAATCCAGCGCGGCCAGACTGGTGCTTTCATCGCCGCGCACGCCGCTGAACGGCAACCCGGAGAGGAATGCCCGCAACTGATCGATCGCGGCCGCGGTGAGGTCCGGCGGCGGGATGGTCGGCGGCGTCGCGTCCAGGGCGCAGGTCCCGGTGCAGGGTACCACCGGGTAACGCAGCGCCTGCTCCAGCTCGTCACCGAGCTTGCCGGGGAAATAGAAATCCATGTGCTCGGAATTGCGATCGAGATCGTCGAGATCCGCCTCGTCCCCGATGATCTCCGCCAGCTGCGGCGTGAACGTGCCCATCGGGAGCCATTCGACCGTGGTCGGAGTGCCGGTTTCGGGATCGATGCCGTAGGCATTCATGTAGCGCTGCTCGTCCGAGTTCCACAGGTACACCGGCAGGTCGAGCGTCGCGTTGGTGTCCGTGCGCGTGATGCGCAGGCTGGCGAAGGCCTCGATGTCGACCGTCTCGCCCACTTCCAGACCGTCGGAGCCGACCGTGATCGTGCCGCCGGCGTCGGCGTTGTAGACGTTGCCGGCGTCCACATCCACCTGATCGCTGTATTCGCCGGTATTGATGATCAGCGCGCTGCGATCGAGCGCCACTTCGGTCAGCAGGACATTCGGATCGATGGTGGGTCCCAGCGTGATCTGGACCGAGGCGGTGTTATCGTCCTCGTTTTCCTCTTCGATCTCCTCGACCGGATCGACGACGGCGGCGATGTGATACGGGCCGCTGAATTCGACGCTGGACGGCACATTGACGTTCAGCTCGTGGTCGCTGCTGCCCGCCGGCAGGTCCGCGATGACCTCGGTGCCGATCGGGATCTGCCGGACCTCGGCGTTGGGGTCCGAGGTCTCGTCGATGGCAAACAGCGAGACGGTGACGTCGTTCGCCGCCCGGTCCGCGGTCAAGGACACGTTCGCCGTCAGCGGGTGAGCGATGCGGGGATCCGGTGTCGTGATCGCGATCGAGGTGACGGCGATATTGTTCGGGGAGTCGCCGCCCCCGCTATTGCAGGCCGCCAGCGAGGTGATCGCGGTAAGAAAAGCCGTCGCGCGGAAAATATTCATGGTCATAGCCCCCATGCTGCGCCATAGAAGATCTCTTCTTCCAGAAGATACGGTCGCAGGGTCGCTGTAACGACAGGCCAGGGAGACTGACCATGGACGCATCGTGGTCCACGGCAGAACAGCGGCAGGCGACGGGTGTTTTGCTCTCGTTTTTTCCGAGTGTATACACAAACGCCGGGATCACCAAAAGTAAATTGGCTGACGCGTATCGAGTCATGTCCGCGCGTGACCCGATATCCCGATAAACTACTTAACCACCTGGATAAAACTGTCCTCGCGCGCGCTCGACGCGATGATCCTAAACCCTACTTGCATGCGGGACTCTATGCGGCGAGATCAGACAGACAATCACCCGGAATTCCCGCCTGCGCGAGGATGACACCTGCATTTTCGCCCATGACCGATTTCAGATAGGGACTAGATCTCCAGACGGCGACGCATGTCCGCGCAGGCAGTCTCGATCAGCGCCCGGAGCGCCCGTTCATCGATCCCGACTCCGGGCCTGAGCTTCACATGACGCATGAATTTTCCGCTGCCTTCCAGCAGCGCCGCCGGATCCGCCAGTTCCGCGCCACGGAAGAATCCAACATTGACGTGCGCGCTGAAGACGTTGACGTAGGCGAAGGCCGCATCGCCGATGCACGCGGTCGGATGACCGTCGTGCAGCAGCTCCCGTACATCCTCCCCGCAGCGGCGCATGACCTCGAACCAGCGCCGCGCGATCGCGCCCAGTTCCCCCGGATGATCGCGCATCCAGCCCTCGATGGCCGGATCCCGCCTTACCCCGCCGGGAAAGCGCAGCAGGCGGTTCGCGGAGTTTTCCGTATCGCGTCTCATCCCGCGCGCACCTGACGGGCAGTCACCGGACAGGCGCCTGGCGCAATCCGATCTGTGCAGAAACCGCCAGGGTATTTCAAGTGTATTCTCCCGGACGTGTCACGGCGGGCGGTAAACGAATGGCGCTGCTTACCTGAGCTTCTTCTCATCGAGATCAGAATCGAGGGCCTGAATCTGCTGAATGATTCTGACGAGGTCCTCGCCCGAGGACGTCAGCGAGTATTCGGTGCGCGGCGGCACCTCCGCGAAGCTTTTCTTCTCGAGCAGGCCGTAGGAAGTCAGCTTGCGCAGACGCTCCGACAGCACCTTGGTGGAAATGCCGTCGATGTGCCGCTCCAGGCTGCCGGGACGATTGACCCCGGCGCCGATGGACAGCAGCACCGACACCGACCACTTGCAGCCGATGACGTCCTCCAGTTTGCGGTAGACGCTCGGTGCACGGCCGCTGATTTTCTTTTTCCTGAGAGTCATGAATTTACACCAAAAGGTGCCTACCCCACCCGCGGGTGCCCGCTTTTCCGGCGGTGATCCCGGCACTATTGTGATGGCGTAGTTTCATCATGACGGCAACATACCATCAGGAGTGACATCATGAAAGCGAAAGCGATTTTTTATCATGCGGGCTGTCCGGTATGCGTGGCGGCCGAACAAAGCGTGGCCGGGGCGATCGACCCGTCCCGCTATGACCTGGAGATCGTGCATCTCGGCACCAGCAAGAACCGCGTGCGCGAGGCGGAAGCCGCCGGGATCAAGTCGGTGCCCGCGCTGCTGCTGGATGGCGCACCGTTCCACATCAACTACGGCGCGAGTCTCGCCGACCTGAAATAGCCGTTCCTGTTGCACAGCACCTCTTTGAGAGAGGTAGCGATTTGTTGGCTCGTGCTGAAGGGGCCGGTACCTAGAGATCGACACCGGGGTGCCGGCCCTTTTTTTCCAATGGCGATAGAATAAAAACCGGGCATTGCCAGGAACCCTCCTCATTCGAGGATCTGATAAACCGCGTATTTCCGCATCGCGTGCCTGGGCACGCGGCATTCAACAACAACCTCCGCGCTGCGAACACGCCAGGATCCCTTGACGATCAGCGTCGCGCCCTCCTCCCACCAGGAGGCCGACCAGTTGTAAGGCGTTTCGCCCGTTCCGACAAAATGCGCCTCGGTCTCGGCCTTGCACCAGTCGCGCAACTCGGAACCGGAATTGATCGGCACATCCTCATCGTCCGCCTGAACCGCGATCGAACATATCAGCAATACAAGAAAACCGATTCGCTTCACCATGATCTTTCACCTTGAATCAGCACCGATATCCCTCCCCATAAAGTCAATTGGACTTCACAACCAGCGCCGGACGCGGCGGACGTACTGCTCGTAGCGTTCACCGAAGACCCCGGCGAGAATTCGCTCTTCCGGCAGGATCTGAAAGCGGGTGATGTAGATCATAGTGAGGATCGGGCCCGCGAACGCCAGCCATGCCGACAAATAGACCGCCCAGCCGAGCAGCAGGAACAGCAGGCCGACGTACATCGGATTGCGCGTGATCGCGTACACGCCGGTGACAACCAGCACCGAGGCCCGTTCCGGGTGCAAGGGATTGAAGGTCGTGCGGGCGGTGCGAAAGGCGTGCAGGCCAACCAGGTCGAAGCCGAGGCCGATGGCGACGAGCAGTCCGGCGAGGACATGGCGCAGTGTATCCTCGAGCGGGAGCAGCGGTCCCACCGAGGAGACGAGCCACATCGCCGCTGCGGCAAGCGCGCCCACGATGGGGGGAGGGATCTTGTGATCAAGCGATGACATCACTTACTGAAGAAGTGAGATTGCGGGCTCACTGATAGGTGCGGCCCTTGTGCCGGATCCATCCAGCCTCGTGGATGCCCTGCGGGTCGTGATGCGTCCAGTGGATCACCCCGCCCTTCGCATTCCATTCATACTCACCGTTGAATTCAACCGTATCGCCGACCTTCAGCGCGGCGACCCTGTCGGCCAGGTCGATGTTGTGCGCCACCAGGAGCGTCTGGCCGGACGGCAGTCGCAGGATGAACCGCTGGTGCCGGCTCCCATCGTTATCATCGGGAAGTACCTTGATCACCTCGCCACGTCCCTGGACCTGGATGTCGCTCCGGCGGTCTTCAAACGCCTGCACCAGTTCATCGTCGACCTGACCGGCGCTGCTGACGGCACCGACCTGCGGCGAATCGATGAGGCCGCTCTGGAGGCCGCCGAGATAGGCGACGACCAGAACGATGCCTGTGAGCAGAAACTTCTTCATGACACGGACACGATAGAGTGCTGCATCTTCATGAATGGATCCCTCCAGCCTGTTTGGTCAGCCTGTCTCGACCGGGTCAGTGAGACCATGCTCCTAGACCCGCACCATGCCGCGAAATCCCCGCGCCGCATAGTACGACTGGGCGCCGTTGTGATAGAGGAACACCGTATCGTAGCGGCGATCGCAGAAGAGCGCGCCGCCGAGCTTGCGGATTTCCGGCGGGGTCTTCACCCAGCTGGAGGTCTTGAGGTCGAAGGTGCCCAGTTGCTGGAGCGCCCGATACTCCTGTTCGGTCAGCAGCTCGATCCCGATCGATGCCGCCATGTCGACGGCCGAGCCCTCGGGCCGGTTTTCCTTTCTGGACTCCAGGGCCGCGCGATCGTAGCAGAGACTCCGGCGGCCGGCCGGGCTCTCCGCCGCGCAATCGCAGAACAGGATCTCCCCGCCCTTCGGATCCCGGCCGATCACGTCGGGCTCGCCGCCGGTGCGCTCCATCTCATGCAGCGCCTTCAGCTTCTCCGGATTCGCCGCGAGCCTCAATTCGACGCCGGGCCAGTCGATTCCCGTGTGCCGGCCCGGGTTCTGTTCGAACCGGTCTTTCAGCGTGGCGATCAGCGCGCCGGCCTGGGTCTTCGTCAGCTTCACGGTATCTCTACCCTTGTGATCAGCTCATGTCGGGCTGCCATCGATTACCCACGACGCGCCGCCTCGATCGCGGCGATATCGATCCTGGTCATCTCCATCATCGCATCGAATGCGCGCCTGGCGGCCGCGGGATCGGCATCGGAAATCGCGTCCATCAGGGCGGTCGGCGTGATCTGCCAGGAAATCCCCCACTTGTCCTTGCACCAGCCGCACGCGCTCTCGCGGCCGCCATTGCCGATGATCGCGTTCCAGTAGCGATCCGTCTCCGCCTGGTCGGCGGTTGCCACCTGAAACGAAAACGCTTCGTTGTGCGTGAACGCCGGCCCGCCGTTGAGCCCGACACAGGGGATGCCCATCACGGTAAACTGGATGGTCAATACGTTCCCCTGCTTTCCCGAGGGGTAGTCTCCCGGCGCGCGATAGACGGCGCCGACGGACGAGTCGGGAAAGGTCTTTGCGTAGAACCGCGCCGCTTCTTCGGCGTCTCCGTTGTACCAAAGGCAAATCGTGTTCTTCGCCATCGTTGCCATGTTACTTCTCCATTAAGATTGGACCTTGTATCACAAGGTACTGGCTCGCGGGCGCGACCTGAAGCCTGGACCCGGCCGCGCCGCCATTACATCACCAGTCCCCCTTCGCCATCATTCCGCGTCGCGCCCGTTCCAGCTCGCTGGGATCGGCGCCGGGGAACGAACCGGGCCGGATCTCGCCGTCCGGCACATAGGCATTCATCATAACGCCGGTGTCCGAAACCTCCGAACGGACGAGCCGCAGCGCCGCGGGCCGGGCGGTCTCGCTGAACAGACGCTTGCCCCGCCCGAGCACGACCGGAAATGTCCACAGGTTGTACTCGTCAATCAGCGACGCGCCATGGAGGGTCTGGATCAGGTTGCCGCTGCCAATCACCTGCAGATCCGGGCCGGGCTGCTGCTTGAGCGCGATGATCGCCGGGACGACATCGCCCTCGAGCAGGGTCGAGTTGTTCCACCGGAGCGACGTCAGGGTGCGCGAGGCCACGTATTTCTTCGCCGCATTGAGTGTCCGTGCAATCGGATTCTCCGCCGGCTGGTACGGCCAGTAGGCCTCGAATATCTGATAGGTCCGGCGCCCGAGCAGCAGCTCGCGACCCGCGCCGTCAAATCCCGCCGCGGAAATGTCCATGCTGTCGTCCGCGTAATTGAACATCCATCCGCCCAGTGCGAAGCCGCCGGTCGGGTCCTCTTCCGGTCCGCCGGGTGCCTGCAGGATGCCGTCAAGCGAGACGAATGTGGATACGATGAGATTTCTCATGGAACACTCCTGATATGAGAAGGGTCGTGGATGCCAATGCTGGAACCGGACAGCGCGCGGCTGCGGTCTCACCCGCGCCGCACTTCACTGTCGTTCTACGATCTTCCAGTAGGAGTCCTTGCGGATGACCTGCCCGTCATGAAATTCATAGTGGTCGCATCCCCGGACCCGGACACGCTCTCCCCCCGCTTTCGTTCCGGTGAGCAGCCACTCCGATACAATCATGTTTCCACTGCCCCAGTGCCGGTCTTCGGAATAACGGACATCGGGGAGACCCTCGAAGCGCGCTGCCAACCCTTTTCGGACAGCCGCCCTGCCGACGAAACGTTGTCCCCATTCGTCCGGCCCGCGAGGCATGTCGAGCGAACAGTCCTCCGCGAAGTAGCTCATGATCCGGTCGAGATCATGCGCATTGAACGCGTCGAAGATTTCCTTTGCCAGGTCGAGGGTGCTCTTGTCCTGCGCGGGCATGCCTGCCTCCTGTTGCCGAGCCGGAATGTCGAATCGCCTGCGACAAGTCTACGCCGAAGTCCCCCGGACGTCCCGACACGCGTCGGCGGCAAATGGGGCGGCCAGAGCGCCCTAAATACCGCATGAAACGTAGCGGAGCGCGGTCAATCTGACGACATTGTCAGGCCGTGCTCACCTTGCGCCTGAGGACAACATGCGTGGCCTTTTCGCTCGCCGCATGTTCAACGCATGCGTATCCCAGCGCCCGCAGGTCTACCCCTTCGAACAGCCGCTCCCCGCTGCCGAGCAGGACCGGGGAGATCGCAATGTGCAGCTCATCGATGAGACGTTCGCGAAGATACTGCCGGAGGGTATTTGCGCCACCGCCGATCCGCACATCCCGTCCGGCGGCCGCCTCCCGCGCCCAATCAAGCGCCTCGTGAATCCCGCCCGTGATGAAGTGAAACGTCGTGCCGCCATCCATGCTGAGGGGCGGACGCGCATGGTGTGTCAGGACGAAGACCGGGACGTGATACGGCGGATTGTCACCCCACCAGCCTTTCCAGTTCAGGTCCGGCCAGGGACCGCGAACCGGTCCGAACATGTTCCGACCGAGAATCCAGGCCCCGACATTCCGAAAGCCGCGCGCGGCGAAGTCGTCGTCAATTCCCGTCGTGCCGCCGTCCTTGCCAAACAGGGTCTGCTGGAACGTGCGTGTCGGGATGAGCCACTGGTGCAGATCCGTCCCGCCGATGCCGAGCGGGTTGTTGATGTCCTGATTCGGTCCCGCTCCGTATCCGTCGAGCGAGATGGTGAAGCTCTCAACGCGAACTTGGGCCATTCTCACCCCCTTTCTGTTTGATAGCCTTCACTTCTTTGACCATTTTCGCGAAGCCCCGTTCCCGGGCGCGCTTCTCCGCCAGAGTTGCCGTCGCCAGCGCGTTTTCACGCATCAACTTTTTATAATTGGACAGCCGACGAATATCGATCTCACCTGCTTCTATCGCTCGAAGCACCGCGCAACCCGGTTCGGTTTCGTGTTTACAGTCAGCGAACTTGCACTGAGCCGCAAGCCTATCGATGTCGTCGAAAACGGCGCCAATCGAGCTGTTGACGTCGGCGACCCTGAGCTCCCGCATACCCGGGACATCGACCAGGAGGCCGCCGGACGGCAGGATGTGCAATTCACGGTGAGTCGTCGTATGGCGGCCCTTCTTGTCATCCTCGCGAATTTCACCGGTAGCGGCTAAAGAACGTCCTGCCAATGTATTCAGAATCGTAGACTTTCCAACACCGGAGGAACCGACGAGTGCAACGGTGGATGCGGTATCAATCCAGGAACGAAGACCATTGAGAGAAGCGGGGTCAAGCGCATTGATAGCCTCAACCGGAACTCCTGCCCGGGTTTTTCGGGCGCGACGGACGTAAGTATCTACATCGTCAACGAGGTCGGCCTTGGTGAGAACGATGACTGGCATCGCTCCGGCCTCCGTACACAGTGCGAGGTACCGTTCCAGGCGTGATTCCTTGAATTCTTCATTGCAGGACGTAACGATAAAAAGGGTATCAATATTCGCGGCTATGGGCTGAAGTTCGCTGCTCGCGCCCGCACCCAGGCGCTTGAACAAACTTTTCCGCTCGAGGACTTTTTCAATCCTCGAAAGTGACTCATCCAGTACGACCCAGTCGCCCACAGTCGGTCGATCAATGGCGGCCGACCGTCGTAAGGCGGGCGAGAGTTCTACAACCCGCTCACCCGAACCACAGACAACGGTGCTTCTCGAGCGCTGTACCGCCATCACGCGTCCGAGTCGCTCCTGTAATAAGGCGGCGTCTGCTAATTGCTGAGTAAAGAAGGGAACAAGACCCAATTGTTGTAATAAGCCATTCACAGAATAGGCCCATTATTAAAACGCTCACGCTCAGCGGCGCCGCTTTTGACGTCTGCTGGAGCGCCTTGTTCGACGCTCCCTATTATTCATCTATAAAATTGATCTGACAATCAGCGGTATCCGGCCATTTGCCATTACCTGCCAGTGTGTCCATGCTGCCGTAGCTGGTCAGAAAGCACTTTGATTGAAATTCCTTGAACATGGCGCTCTAGAGCGCCGGGTCGCGATATACCAGCGACGTGGCTTTCTGAACCGACGCGGACCCGTTGCAGCCAATCACATCTTGTATCTGCTGATACAAATGCGCAGATGGCCGGTCTTAAATTGACTTCGTTTTCCACAAATTACACCAAAAAGTAACCTAGGTACCGAAAAGTGCCTTCTTGGCAGCCGCGGGATATGTTCCTAGTCTCATACCCGTTATGGCGTCGCAATCGTCGATCTTGAATAAGGAGACTTGATCATGAAAACGATACTCCTGGCTGCCCTTGGCATCATCATCCCCACCGTGGCCCTGGCGTCAGAGCCCGAGGTGCCCTATCCGACCGGTTACCGCGACTGGCATCACGTCAAGAGCATGGTGATAGAAGAAGGTCATCCGCTGTTCGCGTCCTTCGGCGGGATTCACCATATCTATGCCAACGATAAGGCACTCAAGGGTTACCAGGGTAAGAAATTCCCCGATGGCGCGGTGATCATTTTCGACTTGCTCGAATCGATAAGCGCAGACAATGCCCTTACCGAGGGGAAGCGCAAGGTTCTGGGCGTCATGCACAAGGATTCGAAGAAGTTCGCGGCCACTGGCGGATGGGGCTTTGAAGGTTTCGGCGGAGGTGACCCGACCCAACGGGTAGTGGGCAATAACGCCGCTTCAGCCTGCTTTGACTGCCATCAGCCCCAGAAGGATCACGACTACATATTTAGTCGGCTGCGCGACTGACGGTCTGCAACGAATTTTGCCTCTGAAGATTACAGGTTAGTTGACTGCAAAAGCGCCGGCTTTTGGAATTTTGGAATTCTGTATCAACGCCGCAAATCAGCGACGCGCCGATGCATGAAACCCAGAACACATTTATGGCCGGTGCGCGCTCGCTGCATTTGCTTGTTAGGCGCCACTGCCGCGGCCGATCGAAGGCAACTGAGGCGCGAGGACTTTCTGCCGATACGCCCAAAGACGCTCTTTCCACACGAAGATTTGTTCGGCGAGCTGCGTGATCTCGTTCGGCGTGATGCGCCGCTCTCGCACAGCACGGCGATTGGACACTAGCCGTCCTCCTGCAAAGAGCTGCCCATGAACCAGGGCGTTGCGACTCTCGAATAGCGTACGACCCTCATCGAGTAGATCACCGAGCGGAGACCAGTCTTGAAGGTGCAGCTCACCGAGCAGTTTTCTGGCAAGTCCCAGTTTGCGGCCCACGGACCATTGCCGCTTCTCGTCATCGTACGGCTCAACAACAGACGCTGCCTCAATAAGCTCGTCGATCTCTCCCTCGGCATACGCGAAATACAGGGTTACTAGGCCGAGCGGCCGGATGAGATCTCCTTCGAAGGTGGCATTCACGTTGAATATGCGCCTAACATTTAAGGCAATGCGCGACCAACAACGCGCACGAAGTGCGCGGTGGGGCGTCGCGATTGGCCGCCTTGTTAGGTGCCCATAACATAAAATGTAAAACCTGCATTTATTTCAGGCACCTCGCTTTCGGAAACTTCTTCTATTTCTTCAAAATATACTTTTGCATTATTAGGGGGCGTAACACCTTCAGGTAATTGCAAACTTTCTTCATTTTTTAAATTTGAAAGCGCTTTCATTTCGGCTTCTTCTGGCGTGCTGGCTTCAATGAAACGAGTGGTGTAAAAGCCAATTAATTCTTC
Source organism: Gammaproteobacteria bacterium (assembly GCA_016716465.1). Lineage (NCBI taxonomy): Bacteria > Pseudomonadati > Pseudomonadota > Gammaproteobacteria > Gammaproteobacteria bacterium. The sequence continues at coordinate 599,327 of JADJWH010000004.1, read as the reverse complement.
TGTACCAGCAAGTACACCAGGAAAGTTTTCGCCCTCGATTAAACACCTATACCATTTCATTTTTGGCGCCTAACGCTAGTATTAAGGGGCGTGCCTGTAAGGCACGTCCCAGACGCGTAGCTGCGACTTGAATGACTTGTTATACGTTTCTTTCATTTCAGCAGTTTAATACTGGCGCATACCGCTCTTTGTCTAGTTTGAATTTGATTGGAGCAATAATGAATTTTTCGTTATTAACGAATACATCTGGAAGCACAACAGTAAACTCCCTAAGTGTGTCAGGCGAAACTTGAACACCATTAGCCCACCAACTCGTTCGGTCTTCTTTCGGGTTGTGTGGGCCAGTAAATAATGGGATTTTGATTTTTTTTTCTTCTCCGTTTGGGAGAACGACAGAAACATAAGGGCTTGATGCTACGATGTTGTACTCTCTTTTACTCCGCTCCTCGATAACTTTCTCCCACTTTTTCCGTTTTTCTGTTCGTGGAAAGAGCCCGATTGGCTCAAGGTCATTCCAGTACCTAAGGGTGATATGGATTCGTAGTTCGGTGCCTTTGGAACCAATGCGGCCTGGAGGAGTAGCGTAAACGCGAAGAAGAACCCATTGTTGCATCACGGGAATGAAATTGATGACCTCTGGTGCGCCGGGACAGGCTGGGTTGACCGTGCTATAAGTCCCTACCTCTGCTGAAGGGCGCAAGAAAGACCCGGTGCTGCAGCCAGCAACTAAAAACAGTATGGGAATAAATCGAAGCCTGAGACAGCGGTGTAACGTATAACGTTGCACTTGAGCCGCCGCCGAGGAGCGAAGCGACGAGGGAGCCGCAAGCGCGCGAAGCCCTCTTGCGGCGGTCGGCTTGAAGCGCATGTTAGAGTTCACCACCATCCCAGTTTGCTGATCCGTTCCGTATATGTCGTCGCGACGGCGTCGAATCGCTCGTAGCTCCCGCCGAAAAGCCCTGCTTGGAGGGGCGCCCAGCCAGCTTGCTGCGCACGACCCTGTGCAACGACTCTCGCGAGTGGACCATTGTCGCGGGACCTATGCTTCCAGCCGAACCGACCGACAGGACCCCAGCCATTGTGGCCCTTCAGGAGGTCGAGGTCAGCGACTGCAAGAGCATAGAAGACTTCGAAGGTGTCGAAAGCTTGCTCATAATTCTTCCCAAGAAACAGGACGTCGTCTAGCTTCGGCTGGAGGATCTTGAACAGGTACTCGCTCAGCGGGACGTAGTTCTTTTCGTGCCCTGGGATCTGCTTGAGTACATTACTTCGATGCAGCTCAAGCAAGCCCCCCGCGGTGCTATCCACGAACGTTTCTGTTCGAGCCTGATACTCGGATGTGGGTATCGGTGTATAGAAGACTGTCGCCAGTGAATCGAAGCGTTGCGCATCGACGGCGGCGATACCTGAGCAGTACAGCTCTAGAAGTAGCGGGTACCACCGCAATGCCAGCCATACGGTCAGCCCGCCTTGCTGCTCCAAGCGATCCGCCGAACGCGCTAGGGCCTTTTGTAACGTGGCCTTGTGAGCAGGCTTTGCCCAATGGGTAACACACGCCAGTAGGACCGCAATGTCCGTGCTTACCTCTTCGTAGCGTGCGAGGCGGCGAAGAAACTCTGCCTGCGAGAATTGGCCCTCAGCACGGAAGCCGTCTTCTGATGTGGCGGCTAAGAACTGCCGCACTTCGCCGATGAGGAAGTCATGCAGTTCAATTGAGGCAGAGTCCGTCGCAAGTAGTGCTTTGACCCGACGTACCTTCGCGTCTGTTGTTTCGGGTTGCGGATGCTCGTCGGGATAGGGAACAGCGATGAGGCGATCTATGTCCTTGTTCTCGGGTGTCTCCAGCTCAGTCAGATTAGGGGCTCGGATAATAAAATCGCCGTCACCGTCAAAGTATCCGTAATGTGGGGTTTGGTTCGAATTCTTGTCGTTGGCGACCTTTCCGTAAACGTAAGCCATCAGCCCGCCTGCGGTGATGACGCCCTCCGCCGTTGCAGCGTTTCCGCGCAGTCCTTCGATGAGATGACCTGTGAATACGGAATGCTTCGGTATAGGGCCTCCAGCATCGGCTACGACCTCGTCCGCCTTCCCAGCTGTGAGCACCTGTCGCGAGTACCGCAGCATCATGTCTTTTAGAAATCGCGTGCTACCCGGCTGAAGATGGCGCGTTAGCGCGAGGCCGCCGTAGCATGCGTCCATAATGAACAGGATGTGCTTGGCGCGGATGAGTTCGGCGTTGCGAGTTAAGTCATCCCATCGAAGAAGAGTTGCAAGATCGGACAAGTCTGCATCGGAAGGAACAAGGTATCCAATTTCACCTCGACTGCCAGTTCTCGTATATCCGTGTCCGGCGAAGAAGACGAGTAAACGTTCATCGACGTCTATGTCCTCGGCTGTGAAGCGAAGATAGGCCTTGAGGATCCTGTCTCTAGTTGCTTCTGCGTCGGTCAGGTAGGTGATGTTTTCCGCTGGGAACCCCAACTCTTCCGCAAGAATTCTGCGAATCTCGCTGGCGTCACTAACTGCGTAGGAGAGCGGTGAAGCTTTCGCATACTTGTCGATACCAATAATGAGAGCGCGACTGTTCGTATAGTGCGTCTTAAGGAGAAATCGGACGTCGCGCATCAAGAGAGGTTCCCGTGAGCTCTAACGCCCAGAATAAGGCGCGCCGCGGAGTGGCGTCGCAGTGAGCGAAGCCAACGACTTGATTGTGTTGTTAAGTGTTTTGGCTCGAAAAATAGCGCACATATCTTTTTACCAAATAGGTAACAGACACACCACCATATACCCAAGCAAATGCCAAAGGGCTTTGTCCTGGCTCCCACCAAGGCGAAGTAACTAAAAACCATACTGCTAATGCGAGCACCAATATAGCAATTAGATCACCACAGTACCCACGGTATCTGCGTGGGAGCAAACATGCTCCGGCCACCAAGAGACAAAACAGGCCGGGCAGCTTAGTGAAGTAAGGATTTCCCGGCGCTGATGATGCCCACACGAACATAATCAATGCAAATAAAAGCGCAACTATTCCAATCGCAATCTGTGAACCTCTGCTGAGGCCAAAATCGCCTTGACCGGAAACATTTTGTAAAACGGTATCGGTTTGGCGTTGGTCACTACCAGAAAGCCTTAAATCCAGTCGTATAGCTAACCCAACCAGAGCGAGGGGCACAACAAACAACCACTTAGGAAGATCATATTCCACCATGGCCCAGCTAGATATGCCGATTCCGATAATGACTTGCGGCCATAACCATATGCGATACATTTCTTAACACCTAACGTTTGAGGTAAGCCGCGCTGGTACGGTGTCGGCTTGAGCTACTGGTTAGCTGCTTCACCGAACCTGCCTATTAGGTTACGACATGCTTGGGGTGCGAACTCGCTAGCCCATTGCTCGGTTCTTTGAAACTCTGGCTCCAGGGCTGTTAATGCTATAGGGGACCACTGATGCCTATGAGCCTCCAATGGCAAGTGGTCGGTTTCGGACGAAATAACCGTAAAGGCATCGAAATCCGGGTCTCTATCCGAAATGCCACCGACTACGTCCTTTAAGGCAAGGACTTTGGGGGCGCCCTCGAAATACGAAAGGTCTCCATCAATCATTCTTTGAGCCAGGGACACCAGTTCCTTGCGGGCAGATGACTCGACATCGTTGATCGCTGTGCGGTCCATTTTCTTGCAGCTAACGATAAGCTAACAGGCGCCCCGCTTTATGGCGCGTCCTGGTTGAGCGCCTTGTTAGGGTGCTATTTGACTTTGACTTCATATTGACCAATGTTTTTTATTTTCGAGATAAGATTTACTGACGATTTCAATTTTTTAATCTTGCCATTAGCTTCAAACTGTTCTGGCGATATTCCTTCAAATAATTCTGAGTCTGTTGATATAGTGTCGATTCGTGCTGCTAAATAGCCGATTATGTCGGCATAGAGAAGACCGACGGTATTAAAGTTCGAAGTAGACATTAATGGTTCTTCGAGAATTACATAATGCTTCTTGTGAAATACCGGCGTAATTGCGTCACGCAATTGTTTTATATCTATATCGCTACGGTAATCACAGTGAATTGAGACTATATTCTTACCTGCACCTAGCGGAGCTTTTGGAATACCTTTGTTGAGTAATAATGGTAGGAGGCGTAGGTATTCTTTTCCATGCTCTTTTGGCGGGACCGTATGCCGAAGATAGTGAAAATTAATTCGCGCGTTTGCTTTTGATATATTTAGATCTATAACTTTTTCCGCTATTTCGATTCGTTCTTCAACTGATACATTCGTATCACCAGATTTTGTCGAAAATAGGCATGAGCCTTTAAACTCGATCGATTCATCCCATTTGCTCTTTTTAAATATTTTCTGAAATTCAGTTTTAACCGTTGGGTATTTTGTGTAATTAATCGTGGCAACGCTCAAACCAAAATAATCTTTGAATTTAGAGTCGCTCGTTTCATCCACAAAGACTAAAAGCATATTGCACCCTAACGCTCGCGTTGAGGGGCGCCCGATGAGCGTAGCGAGGAGGGCACCGCAAGCAAGCAAAGCGCGCTTGCGGCCGTCCGCTCGAACGTGGGGTTAGGCCTCGGATGGACGTGCATTAGCCTTCCTCAGCAAGGCGAACAGCCGATCCACGTCGTCATCAATCGGCACAAGGACGTCGCCATAGAACGTCTTGGATTTACGAAGCGGCGCCTCGACGCTGTTCAGGAGCTTTGCCAGGAGGCTCAGGGCGGTGTTGACGTCCTCAAGCGAAATGCCCGGCAAAGGTTCTGGTGCAATCTGAAGCGCGTGCTTGAGATCGGCGTGTGCAATCCGGGCATTGCGGAGAGTTCGCATCTTGGAGCATGCCGCTTCTAGTTCCTTTAGATAGGGCTCCAGATTAGGTACCAAGTTTTCGACAGCAGCACTTCGGATGGGCTCCGCAAGCTGGTAGACACTAAGGTATTCGTAGGGACCACGTGAATGCGGATCAGTGATTCTGCAGATGCGCAGAACGCAATCATCGAAGAGAAGGGATTGCAGAATCGCGAATACGCTCGGAGCGCTTCTGTTCAAGAGGACGACCTCCTCTTTAGAACCAGCATAGAGATGGCGGTACAGCTTCCATCGTATATGTAGGTCGATAGCTTCACCTCTCAGCGACTCGAACAGTTTCGTGAACGCATCGTCCATTACTTGAGAAGCCTAACGCCCCTGTTAAGGAGCCAAAGTATGTTGGCGTGGCTTTCGCGCATTTTGCAAAAGGCATGACAGCATACTTTGGTCTCTTTTGAACGACTTGTTAGCGCGCATTAGCTACTTCCCCCAATCCCTCAAGGGTATCGACCAATCTCTTTGTTCGATCAAATAGCTCGTCATAGGTAATTACTTCGACGTCAGCAAGCTGATTCCTAAAAAGTTCAAACGATCTCACCATATCGGCATCCGTGAGCTCCTTCTTCGCATGACCAATAATCACAACACACTTTGGATCAAACGCGCCACACTCGGCTAGCTCTCCGGACAATAGCGTCGCCCTTTCGTGGGAGAGAGAATCGCGATAATTAAGAACTTGAAGTACTGCGCCACTAAGCTCGGAAGAGATGTTATATATTCCATTTCTGTAGATGGGGCCGAGCAGCTTGGTGGAAGGCGTTTTTATTTCGACGAGACCAACTGCTTTTGTAATGTCGTTCCGAATTAGGAAGTCTACAACTCGGCCCCCTTCATTAGTTGCGTTCTTGCCGCCCATGTACGCCTTGCTCTTAATAACGAAGATTGGCACATGGAATATCTGCTCCAACACAAACTCTTGCTTTATAAGCACCTGTTGCCAGAAGTCCTCATCAGCGTTGTTTCGATTTTTGGACCACGTTACTAAAGCCGATTTCAGAGTCGATATGCCAATGGCTGTATTGAGGTTGGAAAGGCTTTCTGGCTCCAGAACTTCCAATTTCTCGAACATCAATTTGAAATTTCGCGCATTACTCGCCCATTTAATTAGCCTGCCAATGGCTTGAGCACCCAGGTACTGCTGACCTTGGATTAAGGTGGTAATCTCCTCGTCTCCGAGTGCAAATATGGCTTCGAAAGCTTTGTTGGCTTTCACATAGTGGGCTTTCCCCTTGGGGATACCTCCCTGCGTGTACATTTCATAAAGAATTTCGATTTCATGAAACAGAGTAAGAAGCTCGGCAGACTTTAGCTCTAGCTTTACGCCTTCGCCTTTCTTAAGCTTTGAAAGCGGTATCGCCTCTATGTCCTCCCACTCATCAGCCTTTCCCTTTCTTTGAAATAGGAAGGCACCCTTAACCGATGCTTCCTGCTGATTTTGGTTATCAACCAGAATTGGTCGAAAGATCAAGCGCGTGATGTCTGTCTCGCGCAGGATTAAATCGTCTGAGGATGCAGTCATTCTTGAAGTAGATTTAACTGTCCTTGTTTCCATAGCCAATGCCTAATGATGCGCCCTAACAGTGAGTAGATATAAAAGTTATACGTTATAACGTAGCAGTTTTATATTTATCACGCAGCCATGTCGTTTATCTGATTGATTATCCGGATAGATAATGGAATCCCTGCGGACAAAGGGATACTTTATCGGTTTCATGTTGCCACGGAGGGCAGATCATGAAGAAGTCGCCATTACTGGAAAGACTGCGCACTACGATTCGCGTACGCCATTACAGCTACCATACCTAAAAGTCTTAAGTCTTTCGGGTGGAGCGTTTGATGATCTTGAACGGTAAGCACCTCTGCAGAAGCTTAGAACCAGTCGTCACCAGCCCGTGCGGGCATTCCAAAAAATCTGATCCGACAGATCCGCAGTTCGTTGTTCCCGAATAACGGTGTAGTGCCGTGAAATCTAAATCTCGGCTACCCGTTACTCCGGCACCCTGACATCACGCATATAGCCCGAAATCATCCGGGCGCGGATGCCGAGCCAGCGGGAGTCGCCATGGGTTTCGTAGTAGCCCGGGCGCGGGAGCATGGCGGCGAGGCGGGCGGACTGCCAGCTGGTGAGGCCGATGGCCGGGATCCGGTAGTACTGGCGCGCGGCGGCCTCGGCACCGTAGATGCGCTCGCCCCATTCGGCCACGTTGAGATAGACCTCGAGGATGCGGCGCTTGCTCCACATGGACTCGATCATCACGGTGATCAGCGCCTCCTCGCCCTTGCGCAGGAAGCTGCGCCGGCCGGACAGGAACAGGTTCTTGGCCAGCTGCTGGCTGATGGTGGAACCGCCGGCGACGAGCTTGCCCTGTTTCAGGTTCTTGCTGAGCGCGTTCTCGATGCCTTCCCAGTCGAAGCCCGTGTGCTCCATGAAGCGCGCGTCCTCGGCCGCGACGACGGCCTGCTTCAGGCTCAGCGAGATGCGGTCGTACGGCATCCAGCGATGATGCAGGCCGGCATCAGGGTGGGTCTCCTGCAGGCGCGCGAGGCGCGCCTCCATGAACGCGCTGGCGCCCGGATTGTGGTCTCTCCACCACCAGAGCTGCGCCAGCACCCACAGGTTGAAGCCGAGAAACAGCGCGAGCAGGAGGCCGGCCGTCCATGCGAGGAAGCGGCGGACCGGGTGCCGGCGCTTCTTGCGCTTGCGCGCCGGCCGGAAGTAGTCGGCGTTGAACTGGCGGAAGTCCTGCGGGATTTTCATGTGATTGGTATTCGGGGATGGATTGGTAAACCGGTTCGTAGAGTGTAAGGGGACAGATTTAAATCTGTCCCCTTTCCCTGCTTACCTCTAGCCGGTCCTCAGCGACCGCTGCTCCAGTGCGTCATCGTCAGCACCGGCGGTCGGGCCAATGTCTGGTACACCACGCAGTAACGCTCGGTCAGGCGCAGCAGTGTTTCGATCGTTTCCTCATCGGCATCGGTATCGAGCTCGAAGCCGAGACGGATTTCGCGGAATCCGACCGGAACCTCCTTCGATACGCCGAGCGTGCCGCGAAAATCGAGATCGCCTTCCACATGGACCGTTGCGTCGCGCAGCTCGATGCCGATCGCGGTCGCAACCGCGTTCAGGGTCACGCCGGCGCAGGCGGCCAGTGCCTGGAGCAGCATGTCGCCGGAACACACGCTGAGACCGTCGCCGCCCGTGGCCGGATGCAGCCCGGCCTTGACGAGGGCCTGACCGGTCTCGATGCTGCAACTCACGCCCGCTCCGAGCCGGCCCTGCGCGCGCAACGTCACCAGCGCCGTCTCGGGCGCGGTGCGATAGCGTTCTTTCACCGGCGCCTGCAGGGCGCGCAGCTCTTCCGAATTCATGGCGATTCTCCTCCGCGGGCAATCGCACCCGGAACGAATGGATGATACACAGTCTAGCGCACCTGTCCGGATGAGGTATCCACGCCCCCCTGGCTCGTGGATTTCAGCGCGCTGCGCCAGCGGCGGAGTTTTTCCGCGGCCGGCAGCGCGGCGTGGGCGGGGCTGGTCGAGGGCAGGGTGTGATAGACGATGTGGTCACAGTGTGCATCGAGTCGCGGCTGCACAAATCGGCGATAGAGCGCGGCGGCCTTCTGGCCGTTGAAGCAAACGGTGCCGAGGGTCGGGTGCGCATGAAAGACCGCGGCGAAATCATTGACGACTACGGAGGCCGGATCGATCGCGCTGTCCAGGCTGCCCGGGCGCCGGCAGCGCCCGACGACATCCCACAGCGCGAGCCGCGCATCCTTCATCCGTGCCAGTCGCTCTTCATAGGGCAATGCGCGCGGGATGGCGCACACCTGTTCGATCATATCCCAGAACAGGTTGCGCGGGTGGGCGTAGTATTCGTGTCGGCGCAGCGATTCGGCGCCGGGCAGCGAACCGAGGATCAGCAGGCGCGCGCCGGGCGCAATCACCGCGGGCAGCCCGGTCAGGAGTCCGGACATGGCGCGCCTAGGGTTGTCCCGCGGATTTCTTGTACTGCTCCATCAGCGCCTTGAATTGCTCCGGCGTGATCTTCGGCTTGCCGAAGCGCAGCGGCTCGATGGTCAGCGCGTCACGGCGCGCGATGCGATCCAGCGGTTTCCCGTCGCGGTCGACCGCGACGAGGTCATAGCTGCCGGCGGGCAGATCGGTCGGCAGCTCGACGCGGCCCTTGCCGTCAGCGCCGGGTTGCAGCGCGAGCGGCGGCAGCGCCTGCAGCGCGGCGAGGGTGTCGCCGCCGGTGAGATAGAGGAAGCCGCCGCGCGCGACGAGGCCATTGACCGCGCCCAGGGTGTCGTAGCGGTTGAGCAGGCGCCAGTGCGCGGGCTCGGCAACGTCGAAGGTATAGACGCGGGAACGGTCCGCGATCGCGTACAGGGTGTTGCCGTCGAGCTGGATGTCGGTGATCTCGCTGGCCAGCGGCAGGCGCGCGAGCTCGGTCATGCCGCTGTCGCCCAGCGCGAGGATGCGCACGCCCTCACCCGCCACGGCGAGGTACGCGCGCTGGCCGGCGATGCGCAGCCGGGTGATCTCGCCTTCCAGCGGATATACGGTGAGCGGCCGGACCTTGCCATGGTCGGGCACGGCGGCCATGAGCCCGCTGCCGCGCACGGCGAGGTAGAGGCGTTCGTCGGCGTAGGCGGCGGTGCTGATGCGGTCGCGCAGCGCGTAACGCGTCGTGGTGCGCTCGACCGGATCGAACAGGGTAACGGCGCGCTCCTCCGTCAGCAGCAGGCGATCGACCGCCGCGCTCAGTCCGTGCGCGGGCGCCTCGAGTTTCAGGTCGTCGATCAGACGCGTCTGGAATGGATTCGCGATATCGAGTTCGGCGAGACGCCCGCCGTCGTGCAGCACATAGGCGCGCTCGCCGAGCACGGCCACCTGCTCCGCCGCCGCGATGTCGACGCCGGTCATCCAGGTCGGGTTGAGCGGGTTCTGGGTGTCGAACACCTGCACGCCGGCCGCGCCCTGTGCGATCAGGGCGAAGCGGTCGCCGAGGGCGACGGCGCGCACGGTGTCCTTGCGCGGATAACCGCCGGCGCGGCGCGGCTCGCCGGGCCGGGAGATATCGAGCACGCTGATACCGCCCCACCAGTCCATCACATAGGCATAGTCGCCCCTGAGCTGCACGCCCCAGGCGGCGCCGTCGGTGTCGTAACCGCCGATGATGCGTGGATGCTCGGCATCGGCGACGTCGACCACCTGCACGCCGGCGAGCCAGTCGGCCACGTACAACAGCGTGCCGCGCCGATCGAGCCCGCGCGCGTTGCCGGGCGTGGCGACATGGCCGATCTCGACCGGCAGGCCGGGTTCGGAGATGTCGAGCACATAGACGCCGCGATCGAAGAAGGCGACGTAGGCGCGCGATCCGTCGAGCAACACTTCCTCGGCGGCGCCGCCGGGATTGAAGCGGCCGATCTCGAGCGGCGCGCGCGGGTCGCGCACGTCGAACACCAGCAGGCCGCTGTCGTCGTCGGCGACATAGAGCACGCCGTCGCGCACGCGCAGCGACCAGGCCTTGCCGGGCGTGTCGACCTCGGCGATCGTGCGCGGCGCGCGCGGGTCGCTGACGTCGGCGATGATGAAGCCGCCGCGATGCACGGCGAGATAGAGCAGATCGCCGTCCAGCACCGGCGTGTAGGCCAGGCCCGGCGTCGGCAGTTCCGCGATCCGGACCGGCGCGCGCGGGTCGCTGACGTCGAGGATCTGCAGGCCGTGATCGTCGTCGGCGACATAGGCGATGCCGTCGCGCACCACGACGCCCTTCGATGAGCCGTCGGTGTGAAAGCTCGAGAGCAGCTGCGGACGCCGTTCATCGTGCAGATCATAGATATGCAAGCCGGAGAACCAGTCGGCGACGTAGGCGATGGCGTCCGCGATGAAGACGCGGCGTTGGCCGCCGAGATTGACGCCCTGGCCGAAGTCGAGGCCTTCGTTGCCGAGGCGCGGCGTCTGTGGACGCAGATCGTAGACGGACAGGCGGCCATCGGCGAGCACGCCGGCGCGCACGTCATCCATAACGCTTGAGACGTGCTGTCCCGGCGGAATCAGGATGGATTGCAGGCTCGGGAAGGCCGGGCGGCCGATGTCGAGCAGGTAGAGTCCGCCGTCGACGCCTTCGGCCAGTGCGCGCGTGCCGGCGGCCGCGATGTGTTGCAGGGCCGGGATGCGGCGGAAGCTGCCGAGCCAGCGCGGCATCACGTCATCGTTCTGGATATCGAACACCGCGACACCCGCGGCGCCGTCCGCCACCAGCAGAGCGGAATCCGCGATCGCCACGTCGAGCGCGGGGCCGGCGGTACGCAGGCTCGTGACGGCCGCCGCCGGATGCTGCGCATCGAGCACCAGCACGCCGGCCTCGCCGGCGGCGATGAACACCTGGGTCTGCGTCGCGGCGAGGCCCTGTCCACGCGCGGGCAGGGTAAGGTGAGCGGACTCGACGGGATCGGGGCCGGACAGATCGAGCCGGCTCAGCTCGCGCCCGGCGAGCAGCCAGGCCTGCGCGCGATCCAGCATCATGTCATCGAGCGGCTGCGCCAGGCGGTGACGCGCGCGCAGGCGCGGCGCCGCGGGGTCGAATATGTCTACGATGAACAGCTCGCGCGCCCCCGCCAGCAGCGCGACATCGCCCTGGACGCGGATCTGCGTTACGGGCGCGGCCAGCGCAAGGCGCGCGAGTTCCGTGTCGTCGTGCGCCGTATCGACGATGCGCAGGCCTTCGCGCCCGGCGGCGATGAAGGCCATGTCGCCGATGAAGGCGGCCGCGCGTGCCTCAGCGCCGACCGCGAGCGAGGCCCGCACGTATGGCCCACCGGGGGCGAGCAGGAATTCCTGCCCCGGGCGGGAGGCATCGAGCTCGAGCGCGAGTTCACGCGCCGGCGCGACATGAACGAAGCACAAGGTCAGCGCGATGGCCGCGGCGAGGCGTCTCAGTTGATGCATGCCGTGGCCTGGAATCGAACCGTCACTCACGGACAGGGATTCGGGTGCGCGACATGGATCGCCTCGATGCCGGCGATCACCTCGTCGGGTAGCGTCAGCTCGATGCTGGCGATGTCGTCGCGCAACTGTTGCAGCGTGGTCGCGCCGATGATGGTGCTGGTGAGGAACGGCCGCGTGTTGACGTAGGCGAGCGCCATTTGTGCCGGGTCGAGGCCATGGCGGCGCGCCAGGTCGGCATAGGCGCGCACGGCCTGCTGCGCGCTCTCGCCGGTGTAGCGCCGGAAGCGGGTGAACAGCGTCAGGCGCGCGCCTTCCGGACGCGCGCCGTCGAGATACTTGCCGCTCAGCACGCCGAAGCCGAGCGGCGAATACGCGAGCAGGCCGAGGTCTTCGCGATGCGCGAATTCGGCGAGGCCGACCTCGAAGCTGCGGTTGAGCAGGCTGTAGGGATTCTGGATGCTGGCGATGCGCGGCCAGTCGCGCTCCTGCGACAGCCGCAGGAACTGCGCGACGCCCCACGGCGTCTCGTTCGACACGCCGATGTGGCGCACCTTGCCGGCCGTGACCAGATCGGCCAGCGCGGCCAGCGATTCCTCGATCGGCACCGGCGCGTCCGCGCCGTCGTGCACATAGCCGAGCCGGCCAAAGGTGTTGGTGCGGCGGTCAGGCCAGTGCAGCTGATAGAGATCGATGTAATCGGTCTGCAACCGCTTTAGGCTGGCATCGAGCGCGGCCTCGATGTTGGCGCGCGTCAGGCGCGTGCTGCCGCCGCGCACGTGGGTGAGGTCATCGGAGCGGCTCATCACCTTGGTCGCGAGGATCACGCGATCGCGGTTGGCGCGCGCCTTGAGCCAGCTGCCGATGTATTGCTCGGTGCGGCCGTAGGTCTCGGCCTTCGGCGGCACCGGGTACATCTCCGCGGTGTCGATGAAGTTGACGCCGGCCGCGAGCGCGGCATCGAGCTGCGCGTGCGCCTCGCGCTCGCTGTTCTGCTCGCCCCAGGTCATGGTGCCGAGACAGATGCGGCTCACCTCGAGGCCGGTGCGTCCGAGCGGTGAATAGCGCATGCCCATCCGGCGATCCCGCTCAGAGCCGGGAGAGCACCTGCTCCGCGGCGATCAGCGTCTGCTTGATCTCGGTCTTGCCGTGCGCCGACGACACGAAGCACGCCTCGTAGGCCGAGGGCGCGAGATAGATCCCCTGCTCCAGCATGCCGTGGAAGAACAGGCGGAAGCGGTCGATGTTGGAATTGGTGACCTGGTAGTAATCCTCGACCTTCTCCTCCTCGGTGAAGAAGACGCCGAACATGCCGCCGACGTAGTTGACGGTGAGCGGGATGTTGAAGGCCTTGGCGCGCGTCAGCAGGCCCTCGGCGATGCGCTTGGTCGTCGCGCTGAGTTCCTCGTAGAAGCCCGGCTGGGTCAGTTCCAGCAGCGTGGCGAGACCGGCGGCGAGCGCGACCGGGTTGCCCGACAGCGTGCCGGCCTGATAGACCGGGCCGAGCGGGGCGAGCTTTTCCATGATCGCGCGCCGGCCGCCGAAGGCGCCGACCGGCAACCCGCCGCCGATGACCTTGCCGAGCGTGGTGAGGTCGGGCCGGACGCCGAAGCGCTGCTGCGCGCCGCCGAGCGCGACGCGGAAGCCGGTCATCACCTCGTCGAAGATCAGCACCGACTCGTACTTGTCGCACAGCGCGCGCAGTCCGCTCAGGAAACCGGCCTTGGGCAGGATGCAGTTCATATTGCCGGCCACCGGCTCGACGATGATGCAGGCGATCTGGTGTCCGACCTGGTCGAACACCTGTTTGACCTGGTCGAGGTCGTTGTAGGGCACTGTGATGGTGTGCTCGGCGAGCGCCACCGGCACGCCGGGCGAGGTCGGCACGCCGAGCGTCAGCGCGCCCGAGCCAGCCTTCACCAGCAGAGAATCGGAATGGCCGTGGTAACAGCCCTCGAACTTCACGATCTTGTCGCGGCCGGTGTAGGCGCGCGCCAGACGGATCGCGCTCATGGTGGCCTCGGTGCCGGAGCTGACCATGCGCACCATCTCGATCGAACCGACCAGGCGGCAGATCATCTCGGCCATGCGCGTCTCGATCTCGGTCGGCGCGCCGAAGCCGAGGCCGTTATCGACCGCGGCCTTCACCGCGGCGATGACCTTGGGATGGGCATGGCCGAGGATCATCGGCCCCCAGGAACCGACGTAGTCGACGTAGCGGCGCTCGTCGGCATCGACGATGTAGGCGCCCTCGGCGCGCTTGATGAAGACCGGTTCGCCGCCGACGCCGCGGAAGGCGCGCACCGGGGAGTTGACGCCACCGGGGATCACCCGCTGGGCCTTGGCAAACAGTTCGTGGGACTGGGTCATGGTCGCTTTCCTTATATATATGGCTCAGCAATAAATTGGGGACAGATTTATTTTTGGGAATTCGGCTCTCCGCAACAACAGGGGCATCAGAAAAATAAATCTGTCCCCAATTATTATGCTGTCAGCCCTTTGATTGCCGTGCGCTTTTAATAAATAAATCTGTCCCCGACGGGGCGGCTGTGAACAGGGGCGCGTAGGACCGCGCGGCGGCGGCGGGATCCGCGGCGGCGAACACGCCGCTCGCCACCGCCAGCATGTCCGCGCCCGCGTCCAGCAGGACCGCGCCGTTCTCCGGGGTGATGCCGCCGATGGCCGCGAGCGGGATGCCGAGCCCGGCGCGCGCCCGGCGCAGCAGTTCGGGATCGGCCCGGACCGCGTCGGGCTTGGTGGGCGACGGAAAGAAACTCCCGAAGGCCGCGTAGTCCGCGCCCGCGTGCGCCGCGGCGTGGGCGAGATCGAGGCGATTATAGCAGGAGGCGCCGATGATCATGCGCGCGCCGAGTGCGCCGCGCGCGGCGGCGACCGTCATGTCGTCACGGCCGAGGTGCACGCCGTCGGCGCCGACCTCACGCGCCAGCGCGATGTCGTCATTGACGATCAGCGGCGTGCCGCGCGCGTGGCACAGCCGGGCCAGTTCGGCCAGCTCCTCGCGGCGGACTGCGCTGAGCGGGTCCTTGTTACGGTATTGCACCAGGGCGCCGCCGCCGTCGAGCGCCGCCGCGACGGCGGCGACGAGCCGGCCCGCTTGCAGCCAGCCGGTATCGGCGATCAGATAGAGGCCGCGCAGCGCGGGTGTGCTCACCGGCCCGGCCCCCGCTCGTTCGCGGCCCAGAACAGGCGGTTGGGAATGTATTGCCCCATGCCGATCCGGTAGCCCTGCTTCAGGGTCTCCCAGGTGTATTCCTGCGCCTCGCGCGCGGCATTCACCGGATCGGCGCCATGGGCCAGCAACCCGGCGAGGGCCGCGGCGAGCGTGCAGCCGGAACCGTGGTAGGTGCCGGGCAGGCGTTCCCAGGCGTAACTGTCGATCAGGCGGCCGCTGCCGTAGAGCGTGTTGACGACCCCGGGGGTGGTCTCGTGGGTGCCGGTGATGAGCACGAATTCGGTGCCGCGCCCCATCAGGGCATGGGCGCAGGCCTCCAGCGAGTCGGCCTCCGGCGCCAGCGCGCGCGCCTCGAGACTGTTCGGCGTCAGCATCGTGGTGAGCGGAAGCAGCAGCTCGATCATCGCGGCGCGGACGTCTGCGCCGGCGAGCTCGGTCCCGCTGCCGGAGCGGAGCACCGGATCGAACACCACGGGCAGGCGCGGATAATCCTGCAGGATCGTGTGCACCGCCTCGACCACGCCGACGCTGCCGAGCATGCCGAGCTTGATCGCGGCCACCTCCATGTCCTCGAGCACGGCGCGGATCTGCTGGATCAGCACCATCGGATTCACCGTCTCGAAGCTCATGAAACGCTGTGTGTCCTGCACGGTGAGCGCCGTGACGACCGGCGCGGTGTGGCAGCCCATACTGACCAGCGCCTCGATGTCGGCCTGGATGCCGGCGCCGCCGGTGGGATCGCCGCCCGAGACGGCGATTACGACAGGGATCTTGTGTTGTGCGCCCATTGTGGCGAGTCCGAAATCACGGGAGCGGTTGTCGTGCGCCGGCGGATCCGGCGATCCCGATTGCTCGCCGCCGCAAACCGGCGGACGCCGTCCATTCTAGCACTCCGGGGCGCAAAATGACCGCAGGACGGGGGGCGCGGAAATGAAACGCCCGGCGGCCAATGGCTCCGCCGGGCGCGGGAGGAAAGACTCGCGATCAACCGAAGCGGTGTTTGCCGCCGTGCTTGTGGTGCTTGCCGTGGCGGTGGTGGTGATGGCGCTTGTCGTTGCAGTGACGGCGGTGGCAGGATTTCACCGCTTCGGCGTCGTCCGCATCCTCGGCGGAACCGGAACCGTCGGCGACCTCGTCGCCGGTGTCGCCCCCGGTATCGTCCTCGGCGACCGGGTCCTCCGGGAACGCGATCTGGCGCAGGCGCAGCGTATCGCCGGAGGCGATCTCCAGATCCAGCAGCGTCTCGGATTCGCTCAGCAACAGGTATTCCTCGGTGGTGATGACCAGGGGCAGACCGGTGACGGGATCGTATTGACCGCGCACCGCCGTCGTGGTCACCACCTTTTTCTCCACGGCATAGAGCGGGCTCTGCAGGACCGACAGGCCGATGTCGCTCATCACCTGCTGCTTCACGGTCAGCAGCGGGCTCTCATCCGGCGCGGTCACTTCGTAGGCCTGGGAGGTGGCGGCGTTGACCCAGATCATGGACAGGGTTTCGGCGTGGGCGGGGCGCACCAAGGCCAGGGCGAACAGCACGGGGAGCATCAGGTGCGCCAGTGGGCGTATTTGGGCAAGGGCGGTCATCACAACCTCCTTCACGTTTCGTTGCGGGCGAGGTTTCGGGAACCGGACCGGTGATGCCGTCTTTGCGCGGCATGCGGCCATGAGACACAGGATAGAGAAAGCGGGGAAGGCGTTTAGTGAAGTCGTTCACACTTCCGACGATGGCTGTCGGTAAATGGAAACACCCGGGGGAGACCTGGGGGGCAGCGGGCCCGCGGCCCGTGGAATCAGAGCGAGTCGATCGGTGCGCCGCGGGCCGCCGCGCCCGAGGGCTGCAGCGTGGCGCCCAGCTCGCGCGCCCGATCCAGGTCCACGCTTTCCGGACGGTAGGTCACGCCGCGAAACTCGCCGTCGACGGCGGTCAGGGTCAGGAAATAGGTGCGTCCCGCGGCGAAGGAGAATTCCTGGCTGGTGCTCATTTCCTTGATGTCGTGCGACGGCCCCCAGGAGGTGTCGGAATTCACCGTGATCCAGACGGAGCCGGGTTTCATCGGCACCAGGGCGTATTCGCCCTTGGCCAGCTCGAGCAAGGGCGCGCGGTCGGCCTCGATCCTCAGCGCGTTGTCGGCCACGCCGAGGTAGCGCTCGGTGCGCGGGCGGATGAAATAGACCTGGGCGACCTCCTCCTCCCCGCCGCCGGCGACCAGCGGATGCCCCGACTCCAGGCGGCTCGCGGTGCAGGCCGCGAGCGCGGCCAGAAACAGGGCCATGACGGCAGCCGTCAGGGCCGATCTGATCACGGCGGTTCCCGGGATTCCGCTGGCGTCGCGCATGGCGCAGATAATCGCATCCCGCCCGCGGCGTGACAAGTCCGGCGGCGGCGCGCGGGGGTTGATAAGCGGGTGAATGCGCGGCCATTTCCCGACAAAAGCGGCAAAAAATCCCGCCGGATGCTTGTCAACTCCCCCCCGGTTTGATCCAATAGGTAACCTGTCTGTCATAGTTTGGGAATCCGTCCCGGCCATTCCATCGGTAGATCGTCCAGACCCGGCGCGGCTTGCCGCCTGCCGCCGGGCGGACCGACGCGACGCACAGCGCCGCGAGCCTTCACGGGGCCCTACGACAATAAATTGAATTTATAAATATTTTTCACATTCGAGGAGCTGTGCCATGTCAGTGAAACATCCCGTCATCGCCGTCACCGGTTCGTCCGGCGCGGGTACCACCACGGTGAAGAACGCTTTCGAGCACCTGTTTCGCCGCCAGGGGGTCAAGTCGGTGATCGTCGAGGGAGACGCCTTTCACCGCTATGATCGCCAGGAGATGAAGAAGGCGGTCGCGGCGGCCAATGAGCGCGGCGAGACGCTGAGCCACTTCGGGCCCGAGGCCAATCTGTTCGACAAGATCGAGGAACTGTTCCGCAACTACAGCGAGACGGGCAAGGGCCAGGTGCGCAAGTACCTCCACGACGAGGTCGAGGCCGCGCCCTACAAGCAGTCCCCGGGCACGTTTACGCCGTGGGAGGAGATCGCGTCCGGGTCGGACCTGCTGTTCTATGAAGGCCTGCACGGCGGCGTGGTGAACGACCAGGTCGACATCGCGCGCTGGGTCGATCTGCTGATCGGCGTGGTGCCGATCGTGAACCTGGAGTGGATCCAGAAGATCCACCGCGACACTTCATCGCGCGGCTATTCGGCGGAGGCGGTGACCGACACGATCCTGCGCCGCATGCCGGACTACGTCAACACGATCACCCCGCAGTTCTCGCGCACCGACATCAACTTCCAGCGCGTGCCGGTGGTCGACACCTCCAATCCGTTCATCGCGCGCGACATCCCGACGCCGGACGAGAGCCTGGTGGTGATCCGCTTCCGGTACCCGGAGAAGCACGACTTCCCGTACTACCTGTCGATGATCAAGGATTCGTGGATGGCGCGCCCCAACACCATCGTCGTGCCGGGCGGCAAGATGGGTCTCGCCATGGAGATCATCCTGCAGCCGATCATTCACGAACTGATCGAAAGAAAACGTTCCTGACGCGACGCTACGGCGCGGGCGCGATCGCCTGCACCGAGCCGAAGCTGCGCGCGAAGGGATCGTTGCGGCTGACCTGCGGCGGGAGCGACTCCAGTTCCCGCCGCGCCTCGCCCCAGGTCGGGTAGCTGTTGTACAACACCATGTACCACGGTTTCCCGCTGCGCTGTACCTCCACCACCACCGTCCTGCCGGGTAGCGCGTGGCGCGCGATGAACTCGTCCACGTCCTCGCGCTTGTCCGCCCCGGCCAGCTGTATCGTGTAATACGCGGGGTTCTGTGCCCGCAGCCAGGCGTTGCCGTCTTGAGCCGCGGTCTCATTCGTCACGCGCGGGGGCGGTGTGGCGGGCGGCGGTTCCGGTGCGGCCTCCTTTTTGGGTTCCGCTTTGGGCTCGGGTCTGGATTCCGCTTTCGCCTCCGGTGCGGGCGTGGGTTCGGGCCTGGATTCGGGTTTGGGCTCCGCCTTCGTTTCCGGCCTCGGTGCTGGTTTCGCTTCGGTCGCGGCCCCCCCCCCCCGCCCCGCCCCGCCGCGGCGAGCGCGGCAACGGCAGCGGGCGGCGCGGTCACCGTCTCCCGCGCGGGCGGAGGCGCTGCGACGGGCGCCGGCTCCGCGGTCACGTCCGCGCGGTCCACCGCGCCGGCCGCGAGGGCGTCCTCCGGCAGCTGCACGGCCACGCCCGGGGCCTCGACGTCGGCGGTCGACATGAGCCGGGCCACCATGGCGTCGTCCGCCGGACTTTTGAAGATCGCATAGAGCAGCAGCCCGATGCCCGTTATCGGCACGACGACGGCGGCGACGGGGAACAGCATCTGGCGCAGTTGCGCGAGACGCTGCTGGCGCCGGGCGCTGAGGTAACGCCGCGGCCGGGCGCCGTCCAGCATTTCCCCGGCGACCCGCTTGATGTGCTGCGGGAGGCCGCCCGAGGCGCGGTGGATACGCTCCACCTGCGTCTCGTCGAAGCTGATCGCCTCGGCCATGCCGGCGCCTTCGATGCGCGCGCGCAGGTAGTCCGCCGTCTCCTGCGCGGAAAAATGCGGGAGACCGACCCGGGTCAGGCCGCGCGCCTGATAGGGCGCGAACGACGGCAGCTTCAGTATGGCATCCAGCCGCGCCGGGCTCATGGTGACCACGATGCCGAGCCGGCTGCCCGCCTGCGCCACCGCGCGCTTCAGCGTAAAGAGAAACCGCAGGCCGAACACCGACAGCTTGTCGGCATCGTCGACGACGATCAGGCAACCCGTGTCGCGGCGGCCGCGCTCGATCAGCTGCGTGAGCAGGGTCTGCATGTCGGCGGCGGGGTCCGCGCAGAAGGCGCGCCGCAGGCAATCGAACACATAACGCTCGCCCTGCGGGATGCGCACGTCGATATAGCACAGCTCCCGGCTCGGGCCGACGCGCTGCTGCAGCATGCGCACGAAAGTGGTCTTGCCGCAGCCGCGCTCGCCCTCCACCACGGCGACGGTATCGCTGTCGAGCGCGGCGCGCGCGACACGGGCGTGGCACTCGCGCAGCGCGGGGGTCTCGAAATAGCGGTCGGGAACGGCGGGGGAAAACAGCGACAGCGTGGTGGCGGAGTCCGGTGTCGCGGCGGTCTGCTCCGCGCGGTCGGTATCCACGAGCGAAAGGCGCGAACGGGAGGCCTCTATGCCTTTCATGGCTTCGATCCTGATTTATGATCCATTCTATATATTCGCTTCAAGGCGGGGCCGGCGCGGACAGCCCGCAGTGTAAGCCAAAATCCGCCCGGACAAAATGCCGACGTCACCCGCATCGGTGACGCCCGCCATTCTAGCGCCCGCGCGGCGCGCCTGGCCACCTGCCGTCGCGCGGTGCCTTGTGCTAGAGTGCGACGCGTGGATCTGCTGCTCAGCACATTCGTCGTTCTGCTGGTGGTCATCGACCCCATCGGGCTGGCGCCGCTGTTCTTCGCGCTGGCCCGCAACCAGACCCGCGCCCAGCAGCGCCGCACCGCCGTGCAGAGCGTCGCGCTCGCGGCCGCCATGCTGTTGGTCTTCTTCTTCACCGGCGACACCCTGCTGCATGTGCTCGGCATCGGCATGCCCGCGTTTCGCATCGCCGGCGGGGCGCTGCTGTTCCTGCTCGCGATCGACATGGTGTTCGCGCGGCATTCCGGCCTGCGTTCGACCACGACGCGCGAACAGAAGGAGGCGGCCACCCGCAACGGCATCGCGGTCTTTCCGCTCGCGTTTCCGCTCATCGCCGGCCCCGGGTCCCTCACCACGGTCCTGCTGATGGCCTCCTCGTGGAGCAACCGCCTCGAGTTCCTCGGCATGCTGGCCGTGCTGCTGGCGGTGTTGCTGCTGGCGCTGCTGTCGCTGCTCGCCTCTCCCTACCTGATGCGTCTGCTGGGCGAAACGGGCGCCAACGTCGTGAGCCGCCTGCTGGGTCTGATCCTCGCCGCGCTCGCCGTGCAGTACATCCTGGACGGCGTGGTCATGAGCCTGGCCGGCCAGACCTGAACCTGCCGTGCGGAACGCGAGATTTACAAAACCCGTACAAAACCCGGGACAGATTTATTTTCCGGGTACTGCCGGGAATCGCGCTGCTGGCAGAAAATAGCGGAAAATAAATCTGTCCCCGGCGACGAGACTTTGGCGCTTGGTCGTGCTAGCGTGAGGGCATGAGCGAGAACGCCTCTGCTAGCAATCATCTCGCGGGCGAGACCAGCCCCTACCTGCTGCAGCACGCCCATAATCCGGTCGAGTGGTATCCCTGGTGCGATGAGGCGCTCGCGCTTGCGGCGCGCGCGGACCGGCCGATCCTGCTGTCCATCGGTTACTCGGCCTGTCACTGGTGCCATGTGATGGCGCACGAGTCGTTCGAGGATCCGGCCACCGCCGCGCTGATGAACCGGCTGTTCGTCAACATCAAGGTCGACCGCGAGGAACGGCCGGATCTCGACAAGATCTACCAGCTCGCGCACCAGATGCTGGCGCGCCGCTCCGGCGGCTGGCCGCTGACCATGTTCCTGGCCCCGGTCAGCCTGGTCCCCTTCTTCGGCGGCACCTATTTCCCGCCCTTGCCGCGCTACGGAATGCCCGCCTTCAGCGAGATCCTGGAACGCGTCGCCGCGTTCTACCGCGAACACCGCACGGACCTCGAGGCGCAGAACGCCGAGCTGATGACGGCGTTCGCGTCCCTGGGCACGCGCGCGCCGGCCGACCACGCGGCGACGCTCGAACCTTCGGTCCTCGACATGGCGCGCCACCAGCTCGGCCACAGCTTCGATCCCGGGCAGGGTGGCTTCGGCCAGGCGCCCAAGTTCCCGCATCCGCCCAACATCGCGCGCCTGCTGCGCCACTGGGCCGCCACCCGGCAGGACGGCAGGCCGGACGAACAGGCGCTGCACATGGCGGTGTTCACGCTGGAAAAGATGGCGCGCGGCGGCATCTACGACCATCTCGGCGGCGGCTTCTGCCGCTACTCGGTGGACGGGCTGTGGATGATCCCGCACTTCGAGAAGATGCTCTACGACAACGCGCAACTGCTCCCGCTCTACGCCGAGGCCTGGCGCGCCATCGGCACTCCCCTGTTCCGGCGCACCGCACTGGAGACGGCGGACTGGGTCATACGCGAGATGCAGGCGCCCGCCGGCGGTTATTACTCGGCGCTCGATGCCGACAGCGAAGGCGAGGAAGGAAAGTTCTACGTCTGGTCGCGCGACGAGATCCGTGCCCGGCTCGACGACGCCGAGTACGAGGTGTTCGCGCCGCGCTTCGGGCTCGACCGCGAGGCGAACTTCGAAGGCCACTGGCATCTGCGCGTCACGTCGACGGTGACCGAGATCGCGCGGGCGCGCGGCGAGCCCGAGCAAACGGTGCGAAGAAGGCTGGACGCCGCGCGCGCGAAGCTGCGGACGGCGCGCGAGGCGCGCGTGCGTCCCGGCTGCGACGACAAGATCCTGACCGCGTGGAACGCGCTGATGATCCGCGGCATGGCGATCGCGGCGCGGCTGCTCGAGGAGCCGCGCCTGCTCGATTCCGCCGAGCGCGCCCTCGCCTTCCTGCGCGACCATGTGTGGACCGACGGCCGGCTGCTGGCGACCTGGCGTGACGGCCGCGCGCACCTGCGCGCCTATCTGGACGATTACGCCTTCCTGCTCGATGCCCTGCTCGAACTGCTGCAGGCGCGCTGGCGCAACGAGGACCTGGAATTCGCCCTGCAGCTCGCCGAGGCGCTGCTCACACGCTTCGAGGACCACGAAGACGGCGGCTTCTTCTTCACCGCGCACGACCACGAGACGCTGATCCACCGTCCCAAGCCCTTCGGCGACGATGCCCTGCCCGCCGGCAATGCCATCGCCGCACGCGCGCTGGGACGGCTGGGCCACCTGCTCGGCGAGACGCGTTATCTGGATGCGGCGGAGCGTACCCTGCGCGCCGCGTGGCCGCAGCTGGCGGAGCTGCCCTATGCGCACAACGCCATGCTCGACGCGCTGGAAGAATACCTCCGGCCGCCGCCGCTGGTGCTGATCCGCGCCGGCGCGGAGGAAGGCCGCGAGTGGCTGCGCATCGCGCGCTCCACCGGGGAACCGGCCCTGCTCGCCTTCGCCATACCGGACGACGCCGGAGACCTGCCGGGGGTACTCGGCACGCGTCGCGCCGGAGACCGCGGCGCCGTCGCCTACGTCTGCCGCGGGACGAGCTGCTCGGCGCCGGCCGGGAACCCGCAGGAACTGCTCGCCCGCCTGCAGGAGCTGGATTGAACCCCGGACCATCCATCGGGGACAGATTTATTTTCTGCCAAGCCGTTGTTTTTCCTGGTCTGGTCGCGCGAGGAAAATAAATCTGTCCCCAAATTTCACGGCCGCGAGTTTCGGTGTATGTTAGCGTCACCCGGCGCGGTATCGCCGCGCTTTCATCGTGACATCGTGAGCGAGAACGAAACATGACCCTGACCCGATCGCTGTGGCTGCCCCTGCTCTCCGCCCTGGTCATACTCGGCGCCGCGCGCGCGGACGAATCCGATACCGCGCTCGACCGCGTCGAATTCCAGACCCAGGCGGCACGCGAGGTCGACAACGACCTCACGCGCGTCGTGCTCGCGGTGGAAAAGGAGAACGCGGACCCCGCGCGGCTGGCGGATGAGATCAACCGCGCCATGGACTGGGCCCTGAAGGCGGCGCGCGCCGAGGCCGGTGTGCGCAGCCGCAGCGGCGCCTACCACACCTTCCCGGTCTACGATCAGCAGCGCATCGTGCGCTGGCGCGCGGCGCAGGAACTGATCCTGGAGAGCGAGCAGAATGCGATGCTGAACGGCCTGGTCGGCCGGCTGCAGGAACGCCTGCAGGTGCGCTCGATGACCTTCGGCGTGTCGGAGCAGCAGCGCGCCCGCATCGAACAGGCGCTGACCCAGGAGGCGCTGGACAATTTCCGGGAGCGCGCGCAGGCGATCGCGCAACGCCTCGGCGCCTCCGGATACGACATCGTGCGCCTGCAATTGCAGGACGACGCCGGCATGCCGCCGATGCCGGTGCAGTCCATGGCGCGGATGCTGAAGACGGAAGACGCCGCGGTCGCAAGCGAGGCCGGTACCAGCCGGCTCAGCGTGGGCGTCTACGCGGTGATCCAGCTGCGGCGCTGAGGCGCGCGGAGGGCACGGCCATGGATGCCCCGGTCACGAACATCGCGCATGCGATCCAGCTCGCCGTCGCACCCGTCTTTCTGCTCGCCGGGATCGGCGGGCTGCTCGGCGTCCTCACCAACCGCATCGGGCGCATCATCGACCGCAGCCGCAAGCTGCAGGAACAGCTCCCCGCCAGCGCGGAACCGCGGCGCGCCGAACTGCGCGACGAGCTCGGCCTGCTGGCCCGGCGCGCGCGGCTGATCAACCGCGCGATCGCCCTGTGCACCGCCAGCGCCCTGCTGGTCTGCGTAGTGATCGCGGTGCTGTTCCTCGGTTCCTTCGTCGCGCTCAGCATGTCGGCCCCGATCGCGCTGCTGTTCATCGGCGCGATGCTGTGCCTGATCTCGGCGCTGCTCCTGCTGATGCGCGAGATCCTGCTGTCGACGGCCCGCCTGCGCATCAGTAGCTGAAGGTCAGGACGGGCGCGCGGACAGCTTCTCGTTCACCCACAGGGCCAGCGCGCGCCAGAAGCTCGGCTGTTCGCCGCAGGCCTTGTTGATTTCGATCGACAGGGTGGCGGTGTTCTGGGTGCTGACGGGCGCCGCGCGCTTTTCCACCCGCGTGATGATGCCGGTATTGGTCTGGTACACCTTGTAGACGTAGTCCGGATCCATCGTGCTGTAGGTCGAGCTGCCGTAACTCGCGTCGAACAGGAAGTTGAACGGCCCGAGGATCTCGGTGAAGCGCACCAGATCGACCGCACCCTCGTCCTTGAGCGCATAGGACAGCTTGGTGCGCCGGTTCTGTTCCTCGACCAGTTTGTAGCGTCCCTCGATGCGTTCGAGCCGGTACAGCGGATCGAGGCCGATCAGGGTGCCGAGCGGCTTCCATTTCACGAACTGGCTGTCGATGCGCCACTGGTCGCCGTACAGCTCGAAGGTGCGCACGCTGCAGCGGTCGCCGGTGGCCAGGCTCGCCTGGTACACCTGCGCGCCCAGCGGTTCGAAGGTGAGTTCGGCGATGAGCGACTCGAACGTCAGGCGATGGAAGGTGTAGTACCAGGAGGAAAACAGCACGGCCAGCCCGAACAGCAGGACCAGCACTGTGAACCATCCGTATCGTATGAACCTGCCCACGACGACACCTCGCTATGCAAATCCCGTCCCGGGGACCCATTCTATCCCAGCCGGGTGCACCCCGCCTGAGAACCCTGGCATATTATCGGCCGGCGCCGCCCGTCACGACGGCGCCGGGACGACAGCCGCCGCGCCCCTCTGCTATGCTGGGCCCCCGTCGCCCGCGTTCGCCATCATGCCCCTGCTGCCGTATCTGCTGCTCCTGCTGATCGCCCTGCCCGCCGCCGCCGCGGACCCGGTGTGGGTGCCCGGCTGGCGCACCACCACGCCGATGACCACGGCGCGGGCGGGTGCGGCGGTGATCGAGGTCAACGGCACTGTCTATGCGCTCGGCGGCGTCGACGGGCGCAACTTCCTGAAGACCGTCGAGTATGCGCCCATCCGCCCCGACGGCACGCTCGGCGCATGGAACCTGACCGCCCCGCTCCGCGAGGCGCGCGGCTTCTTCGACGCCGTCGTGCACGACGGCTACCTCTACGCGGCGGGCGGCGGCAACGGCCCGAACGGCGAACATCTGCTCGCCTCCGTCGAACGCGCGCCGCTGCGCGCCGATGGCCGGCTCGGGCCCTGGGAGGCCCTGCCCGTCACGCTGAACCTGCCGCGCCGCTGCGTGAAGCTCGCGGTCGTCGGGGATGCGCTCTTCGCCCTCGGCGGCTTCGGCGGCGCGCTGCTGGATTCGGTCGAGCGGGCGGAGTTCCGCGCCGGCGGGCTGGGGCCGTTCACGCTGGAACCGGGGCGCATGACGATGCCGCGCTACGTCAATGCGGCGAAGGCGCACGGCGACGTGCTCTACGTATTCGGCGGCCACGATGAAAGCGAGGGCCGCGGTCTCACCGCGGTCGAATATGCACAGGTCGGCGGCACGGGGGCGCCGGTCTGGAAGCGCACCGCCGCCATGGGCGCCGGACGTTACGGCCTCGCGGCGTTCG
Source organism: Gammaproteobacteria bacterium (assembly GCA_016716465.1). Classification (NCBI taxonomy): domain Bacteria; kingdom Pseudomonadati; phylum Pseudomonadota; class Gammaproteobacteria; species Gammaproteobacteria bacterium. The sequence continues at coordinate 573,117 of JADJWH010000004.1, read as the reverse complement.
GCCACGGCGATCGCCTCTATGCGCTGGGCGGACTCGACGGGGCGCGCTACAGCGATTCGATCGAATCGAGCCGGATCCTGCCCGACGGCTCACTCGCGCCGTGGCAGGCGACGACCGCGCTGTCCTCGCCGCGCGCCAACTTCGGCGCCGTGACGCGGGACGGCCGCGTCTACATCGTCGGCGGCACCAACCGCGACGGATATTACCGCACGGTCGAGGTCGCGGAGTTCAACGCGGACGGCGACATCGGCTATCAGGCGACTCCGGAGGAAGCGGCCGCCGCCGCGGCACAACGCGAGGCCGCGCACGCCGAGCGAACCCGCGCGGCCGGCCTGCCCAACGCGGGCGAGGTGCGGGAGATCCTGCACACGGAGGCGTACAGCTACATCCGGGTGGCCGACGGCACGGAGGAACAGTGGCTGGCAACCGAGCGCAGCGACTACCGCGTCGGCGAACGCATCCGTTACGGCCGCGGCACGCTGATGGGCAACTTCCACAGTCGCGCGCTCGACCGCGACTTCGACTCGATCCTGTTCGTCGAGCGGACCGAGCGGGCCGAATAAGGACCTGGCATCTCCATCCGGCTCGCATAAATGCACCCAGGGCCGAATGGAGCGAATTCCGGCGGGATGGCGCGGCTGATGATGCCGGGCTTCGCCGTGCGAAGCCCGGGCGACGATCTGTCGAATCTCTAGAGTGAAGTGCCGAAGGCGGCGCGGTAACGCGACGCGAATTCCTCCGGCGTGAAGCGGTGGTTCTGCGTGCCCGGGTGCTCGATCTTGATGGTGCCCATCAGCGAGGCGATGCGCGCGGCGGTGGCCAGATCGCGGCCCAGCATCAGGCCGTGGATCAGCCCGGCGCGATAGGCATCGCCGCAGCCGGTGGGATCGACCACGCCGGAGGGCTTGACCGGCGGAATCTCGATTTCCTTCTGTTCGGTGTAGATGCGCGAGCCCTTGGCGCCGCGCGTGATGAACACCGCCTTCACCTGCTCGGACATCTCGTGCGGCGACAGGCCGGTGCGCTCCTGCACCAGCTGCGCCTCGTAGTCGTTGACCGTCAGGTAGGTGGCCATGCGCAGGAAATTGCGCAGATCGTCGCCGTTGAACATCGGCAGCCCCTGGCCGGGATCGAAGATGAACGGGATACCCGCCTCGAAGAACTGCTCGGCGTGCTGCAGCATGCCGTCGCGGCCGTCGGGCGACACGATGCCGAGCGTGATGCCGCGGTCGAGCGGGACGCGGTTCTCGTGCGCGAGCCCCATCGCCCCCGGGTGGAACGCGGTGATCTGGTTGTCGTCGAGGTCGGTGGTGATGTAGGCCTGGGCCGTGAAGCTGTCGGGGAACTCGCGGATCAGCGCGCGGCTGATGCCGTTGCGGTCCATCCAGCGCGCGTAGGGCTCGAAGTCCTTGCCGACGGTGCCCATCGGCAGGCCGTCGCCGCCGAGCAGCTTCAGGTTGTAGGCGATGTTGCCGGCGCAGCCGCCGAACTCGCGCCGCATCTGCGGCACCATGAACGACACGTTCAGCATGTGGATCTTGTCCGGCAGGATGTGGTTCTTGAAGCGGTCCGGAAAGATCATGATGGAATCGTAGGCGAAGGAACCGCAGATCAGTGCCGTCATGGTCGTTATCCTTGCAGTGTTTGGAATCGGCTTGTATTCAATCCGGCGCCGGGGAGGCGCCTGGCGCGGTAACCGGGCCTAGTCTAGCAAAACCAGCGCCCACACCACAGCGGCCAGCGCCAGCGCCACGAACACCGCGGCGGAGCCGATGTCCTTGGCGCGGCCCGAGAGGGCGTGTTCCTCGTCGCTGATGCGATCGATCGCGGCCTCGACCGCGGAATTGAGCAGCTCCACCACCAGCACCAGCAGCACGCTGCCGATCAGCAGGGCACGCTCGACGCCGGTGTCGCCCAGCCACCACGCGAGCGGCGTGGTAATGATGAACAGCGCGACCTCCTGGCGGAAGGCCGATTCGAAACGCCAGGCCGCCACCAGCCCCTTGAAGGAAAAGCCGGTGGCATGGAACAGGCGCGTGAGCCCGGTGTAGCCGCGTTTGCCCATAAACTCAGCGCTTCCCGCCGACCGGTTTCCAGGCGAGATCGAGCTCGCGCGCGGCGCGCACGTCGTCGAGACGCCGCACCGGCATGGTGTGCGGGGCGCCCGTCACCGTGTCCGGCGTCGCCTCCGCCTCGGCGCGGATATCGCTCAGGGCATCGATGAAGGCATCCAGCGTGGCCTTGTCCTCGCTCTCCGTCGGCTCGATGAGCAGGCACTCGGGCACCAGCAGCGGAAAATAGGTGGTCGGCGCATGGAAGCCGTAATCGAGCAGACGCTTGGCGAAGTCCATCGCACTGACGTGCAATGTCTTGGCCTCGCGCCGCAGGGTGACGATGAATTCGTGGGTGGCGCGGCGCTGCGGGAAGGCCAGCTCGAAACCGCGTTCGCGCAGGCGCACGGCCATGTAATTGGCGTTCAGCGTGGCGTACTCCGCGACCCGCTTCATGCCCTCGCGGCCGAGCAGGCGCGCGTAGATATAGGCGCGCATCAGGATGCCGGCGTTGCCGGCGAAGGCGGACAGGCGGCCGATGGTCTGCGGACAGTCCTGTTCGGTGATCCAGTGGTAGCGGCCGTTCGTGAGCCCCACCATCGGCACCGGCAGAAACGGTTTCAGCTTCTCGCCCACGCCGACCGGACCCGCGCCGGGTCCGCCGCCGCCGTGCGGCGTGGAAAAGGTCTTGTGCAGGTTGAGGTGGATGACGTCGAATCCCATATCGCCCGGACGCACCTTGCCCAGGATCGCGTTCAGGTTGGCGCCGTCGTAGTACAGCAGTCCGCCCGCGGCGTGGACGATGCCGGCGATCTCCTTGATGCGGCGCTCGAACACGCCGAGCGTGGACGGGTTGGTGAGCATCAGGCCCGCGGTGCGCGGACCGACCGCCGCGCGCAGCGCCTCGATGTCGACGTCACCCTCGGCGTTGGTCGGGATCTCGCGCGCCTTGTAGCCGCACATCACGGCGGTGGCGGGATTGGTGCCATGCGCGGCGTCCGGCACCAGGATCTCGTCGCGGGCGAGATCGCCGCGCGCGGTGTGATAGGCGCGGATCATGGCGACGCCGGCGAACTCGCCCTGCGATCCCGCCATCGGCGTCAGCGACACCGCGCGCATGCCGGTCACCTCCTTCAGCATCTCCTGCAGCTCGTGCATGCAGGCGAGGAAGCCCTGGCTGAAGCGTTCCGGCGCGTGCGGGTGCCGGCGCAGGAAGCCCGGCAGGCTGGCCAGCGTGTTGCAGGCGCGCGGGTTGTACTTCATGGTGCAGGAGCCGAGCGGGTAGAAATGCGTGTCGATGGAGAAGTTCTTCTGCGACAGCCGGGTGTAGTGGCGCACCACCTGCAGTTCGGACACCTCGGGCAACAGCGGCGGCTCGGTGCGCAGCAGCGCGGCGGGGATGTCGGTGACGGCCGCGGGGTCCGCCGCCGGCGCCTGCAGCGCGGCGCGGCGCGCGGGGGCGGAGTGTTCGAATATCAGGTTCATGGTCGTCTTCGTGGTTGGGTGGGAATTCCGCGCTCAGCGCAGGGCCGCGACCGCCTTGTCGTAATCGGGATGCTGGGCGATCTCGGGCACGAGTTCGGTGTACAGGACGCGATTCTCCTCGTCCAGCACCAGCACCGCGCGCGCGGTCACGCCCGCCAGCGGTCCGTCCGTAATCAGCACGCCGTAATCCTCGGCGAACTTGCGCGAGCGCATCAGCGAGAGCGTGGTGATGTTCTTGAGATCCTCGGCATCGCAGAAGCGCTTGTGCGCGAAGGGGAGATCCGCCGAGATCATCAGCAGCACGGCATTGTTGCCGGTGGCCAGTTCGTTGAAGCGCCGCGTCGAGGCCGCGCACACCGAGGTGTCGATGCTGGGAAAGATGTAGAGCAGCTTCTTCTTGCCGGCGAACTCCGCCAGCGAGCGGTCGCGCAGCGCGGTGTCGGTCAGCGTGAACTCCGGCGCGCGACTGTCCCGCGCCGGCAACTCGCCGCTGGTATGCACTTCGGATCCTTTCAAGGTCACGGTCGCCATGGTCCCCTCCTCCCGCCGTCGGCTCAGCCCCGGGCGAACGCCCGCGCGCAGGCCTCCGCGTAACGCTGCAGATCCTCGGGCGACTTGGTCTCGGTGGCGCACACCAGCAGGGCTTCGCCGAGCTCCGGATAGTCGCGCTTCAGACTGTAACCGCCCAGGATGCCGTCCTCCGCCAGACGCGCGAGCACCGTGTCCACGTCGGCATCGAAGCGCAGCACGGCTTCGTGGAAGAACGGCCGCGTGAACACGGGCGTGACGCCCTTGATCGCGCACAGCGCGTCACGCAGACGGCGCGTGTTCGCGTGCGAGGCGCTCGCGACGCGGCGCAGTCCTCGGCGCCCAGCAAGGACATGAATATGGTGGCCGCGGTGACCAGCAGGCCCTGGTTGGTGCAGATGTTCGAGGTCGCCTTGGAGCGGCGGATATGCTGCTCGCGCGCCTGCAGGGTCAGCGCGAAGCCGGGCTTGCCGTCGAGATCGACGGTGCGCCCGATGATGCGGCCCGGCATCTGCCGCACGTGCTCCGATTTGCAGCACATGAAACCGAAATACGGCCCGCCCGAGGCGAGCGGCACGCCGAGCGGCTGGCCTTCGCCGCAGGCGATGTCGGCACCCTGCGCGCCCCAGGCGCCCGGCGGCTTGAGCAGGGCGAGCGACATCGGGTTGTTCAGGGCGATCACCAGCGCGCCGTGCGCGTGCGCCCAGTCGCACAGCGCGTCGGCCTCTTCCAGCACGCCGAAGAAGTTCGGCTGCGGGACCACCAGCGCGGCGAAGTCGCCGGGATTCGCCGGCAGCGCGGCGGGATCGATCGCGCCGCTGCGGGCGTCGAAATCGAGGGTTTCGATGACGATGCCCTGGTTGGACACGATGGCCTGCACCACGCGGCGATAGTCCGGATGCACCGTGCGCGGGATCAGCACGCGCTTCGAGTGCGCGCGGCGATTCGCCCGCACCGCCATCAGCACCGCCTCGGCCAGCGCCGAGGCGCCGTCGTAGAGCGAGGCGTTGGAGACGTCGAGCGCGGTCAGCCCGGTCATCATGGTCTGGTATTCGTACAGCAGCTGCAGCGTGCCCTGGCTCGCCTCCGCCTGGTACGGCGTGTAGGCGGAGTAGAACTCGCCGCGCGTGGCGATCTCCCACACCGCGGCCGGAATATGATGCTCGTAGGCGCCGGCGCCGATGAAGCAGAGCGGCGCGCCGTTGGCCGCGGCGCGCTCGGACAGCAGGCGCGCCGTCGCCATCTCATTCAGACCGGGCGGAACCGCCGCGATGTCGGGCGCGCGCAATCCGGCCGGGATCTCGTCGAACAGGGCGTCGATCGTGCCGATGCCGATGGCCTCGAGCATGGCGGCGGTCTCGCTTTCCGTATGCGGAATGAATGGCATAGATATCCTGAGAAGTGACTGTCGGTATGGAACGCCGGGAAAACCGGACGGTCCGGCCCGGACGCGCACACGCGCGTCCGGGCCGGTATGGCCTTATTCTTCTTCCTCGGTAATGAACGCGCCGTAATCCTCGGCATCAAGCAGGTTCGCGCCGAGGTCGCCGTCGAGCTGAATACGCATGATCCAGCCTTCGCCGTAGGGGTCCTTGTTGACCAGATCCGGGTTGTCCGCCAGCAGCTCATTCACCTCGACCACCTCGCCGGCGACCGGGCTGTAGACGTCGGAGGCCGCCTTCACGGACTCGACCACGGCGCACTCCTGCCCCGCCGTTACCGCACTGCCGACCTCGGGCAGCTCGACGAACACCATGTCGCCGAGCAGGTCCTGGGCGTGGTCGGTGATGCCGATCTTGACCGTGCCGTCGCCCTCGTCCTCGACCCACTCGTGGGTCTTGGTGTATTTCAATTCCGCGGGTATTTCACTCATGAGACCAACCTCTTGTTTATCTGCTGCTACACAATCCGGAAACTGTCTTCTGCGTCATGCCTGGAGCCCATCGATGCAGCTCTTGCCGTGACGCACGAAGGGCGGCGTCACCACCCGTACGGGCAGGCGGCGGCCGCGCACGTCCACCGCGCACTCGCCCGTGGTATTGCCGTCCACGCGCGCGAGCGCGACGGAGCATTGCAGGAACGGCGAGAAACTGCCGCTGGTGATCTCGCCGACCGCGCGGTCGCCGGCGTAGACCTGCTGGTGGGCGCGCAGCACGCCGCCCTCGCGCAGCACCAGGCCGATCATCTTGCGCGGCGGATGCGCGCGCTGCGCCTCGAGGACGGCGCGTCCGATGAAATCGCGCTCGGGCGGATTCCAGGCCACGGTCCAGGTCAGCCCGCATTCCAGCGGTGAAACCGCCTCGTCCATGTCCGAGCCGTAGAGCGCCATGCCGGCCTCCAGCCGCAGCGTGTCGCGCGCGCCGAGCCCGATGGGCCGGACGCCAGCCGCGTGCAGCGAGGCCCAGAACGCCGGCGCCTGCGCGGCGGGCACCAGGATCTCGTAGCCGTCCTCGCCGGTGTAACCGGTGCGCGAGACGAACACCGCCCCGATCTGGGTCGAACGAAATACCCCGAGCCCCGCGACCGCGGCGCGCGCGGTCTCATCCTTCAACACGGCGTGCACCTTGTCGCGCGCCTGCGGACCCTGCACGGCGATCAGGGCATAGTCCTTGTGCGCGTCCAATGTCACGCCGAAGTCGGCGGCGTGACGCATCAGCCAGGCCAGATCCTTGTCGCGCGTGGCGGCGTTGGTGATGAGGCGGAAGTGCTGCGTGTTCAGGCGATAGACGATGAGGTCGTCGATGACGCCGCCGCTCTCGTTCAGCATGCAGGTGTAGAGCGCCTTGCCGGCGTCCAGCCGCGCCACGTCGTTGGCGAACATGTGGCGCAGGAAATCGAGCGCGCGCGCGCCGCCGACGTCGCTGACGGTCATGTGCGAGACGTCGAACATGCCCGCGTCGGTGCGCACCTGGCGATGTTCCTCGAGCTGGGATCCGTAGTGCAAGGGCATGTCCCAGCCGGCGAAATCGACGATCTTCGCGCCGTGCCGCACGTGCTCGTTATAGAGAGGCGTCCTGTGACCCATGGAGATGGCTTCGCTTGCTGGATACCGCGCGGCCCCAACCGTCCCGCGCGCGTTTCAAAGAAATCATACTATACCCGGACTGCCCGTTCCGACAAAGCGCCCGCCGCGAGGAAATACGCGCGAAACCTGTACCCCGCGGCGCGGCGATGACCGGAATTTTTCTGGGGGTGAAGGCCCCTCCCGCCGCGGGCCGACGGTTCGCGCCGGCCCACGCGGGAGGCGGCGGGATTCAGGACATCTCTTTGTGGTAGGAGGCCACGCGCTCGACTTCCTGGCGGGAGCCGAGGATGACCGGGACGCGCTGGTGCAGGTCGCGCGGCTGGATATCCATGATGCGCGCGCGGCCGGTGGTGCTGACGCCGCCGGCCTGCTCGACGATGAAGGACATCGGGTTGGCCTCGTACATCAGGCGCAGGCGGCCTTCCTTGCCCGGATCCTTGGTGTCCTTCGGATACAGGAAGATGCCGCCGCGGGTCAGGATGCGGTGCACCTCGGCCACCATGGAGGCGACCCAGCGCATGTTGAAGTTCTCCTTGCGCGGGCCTTCCTTGCCGGCCAGGCATTCGTCGATGTAGCGCTTGACCGGCGGCTCCCAGAAACGGCCGTTGGAGGCATTGATGGCGAACTCCCGCGTGCTCTCCGGGATGCGCATATTGGTGTGGGTGAGGATGAACTCGCCGACGTTGCGGTCGAGCGTGAAACCGTTGACGCCCTGGCCGGTGGTCATCACCAGCATGGTGGCGGGCCCGTACAGGGCATAGCCGGCGCAGACCTGGCGCGTGCCCGGCTGGAGGAAGTCCTTCGCCGTCGGCTTGCTCACGCCCTCCGGACAGCGCAGGATCGAGAAGATCGTGCCGACCGAGATGTTGACGTCGATGTTGGAGGAGCCGTCCAGGGGGTCAAACACCAGCAGGTACTTGCCGACCGGATAGCCGTCCGGGATCGGATAGACGTCGTCCATCTCCTCCGAGGCCATGCCGGCGAGATGGCCGCCCCACTCGTTGCTCTTGATCATCATCATATTGGAGATGACGTCGAGCTTCTTCTGGGTCTCGCCCTGCACGTTCTCCTTCTCGGCGCTGCCGAGCACGCCGACCAGTGCGCCCTTGTTCACCGCGTTGGCGATCGCCTTGCACGCCGTCAGGGTATCGTTGAGCACGGCGGTGAAATCGCCGGTCCCGCCCACGCGCCGCTGTTCCTGGGTGATGAATTGTGTAATCGTCTCGCCGAGTTGCATGTGTCGTTACCCCTTACGCAGTGATTCGGTGCCGGTCCCGCCGGACGCCGGCGCCCGCCGCGTTCCGGGGCGGGAATCCGCGCCTGAAGAGCCGGATATTATGCTAGTATTTGCCCGCAAAATAAACCGGATACCCGGCCGGACACTGGCCACGCCCCATGCGCAAGACCTTGCAGTTACGGAAAAACGAGGAGCACCGGCTGCGCGCCGGGCACCTGTGGGTGTACAGCAACGAGATCGACGTGGCGGTCACCCCGCTGACGGCCTTTGAGCCGGGCGAGACGGCCCTGCTGAGGGATTACCGCGAGCGGCCGCTCGGCACCGTCTACGTCAACCCGCATTCCCTGATCTGCGCCCGGCTGCTCGACCGGTCCCCCGACGTGACGCCCGGGGCCGACTGGTTCGCCGGCCGCATCGCCACCGCGGCGGCGCTGCGCAAGCGCCTGTTCGAGCAGCCGTTCTACCGCCTGGTCTACGGCGAGAGCGATGGCCTGCCGGGCCTGGTGATCGACCGCTACGACCAGGTCTTCACGGTACAGCTGACCACCGCCGGCATGGAGCGCTGTCGCGACGCCGTGCTGGAGGCCCTGCATCGGGTGATGCAGCCGACGGCGGTGGTGCTGCGCAACGACGCGCCGATCCGCGCCCTCGAGGGGCTGTCTCCGTACGTCGAGGCGCTGCCCGCCGCGCCGGAGCGGGTCATGGTGGAGGAAAACGGGCTCCGCTTCGAGCTCGAACCGCTCACCGGACAGAAGACCGGCTGGTTCTATGACCATCGCCTGAACCGCGCGCGCCTGCCCGCCTACGTGCGCGGCCGGCGCGTGCTCGACGTCTTCAGCTACAGCGGGGCCTGGGGCCTCCAGGCCGCGGCCGGGGGCGCGCGGGAAGTGGTCTGCATCGACGAGTCGCGCCCCGCGCTCGACCTGCTGCTGCACAACGCGCGTCTCAACGACCTCGCCGACCGCGTCGAGGCGCGTCACGGCGAGGCCTTCGCCCTGCTGAAGGCGCTGCGCGAGGCCGGCGAGACCTTCGAGGTGATCGTGCTCGATCCACCCGCCTTCATCAAGCGGCGCAAGGACAAGGCGGCGGGGACGCGCGCGTATCAGCGCCTCAATCAGCTCGCGATGGAGCTGCTCGACGCGGACGGCATCCTGATCACCGCCTCCTGCTCCTTTCACCTCGCGGCGGACGAGCTGCGCGGCGCGCTGCAGCAGGCGGCGCTGCACGCCGACCGCATGCTGCAGATCCTCGAACAGGGCCACCAGGGACCGGACCACCCGGTCCATCCCGCGATCCCGGAGACGGCCTATCTGAAATGCTTCATCGCGCGCGTGTACCGCGCGAGCTGACCCGGTTGTTATACTGGGCCCCGTGCTGATCTACCCCGACATCGATCCCGTGGCGGTGCAGCTGGGCCCGCTCAAGGTCCACTGGTACGGCCTGATGTATCTGATCGGTTTCGCCGCCGCGTGGTGGCTGGGCCGGCGTCGGCTGCGGCTGTTTCCGTACCTCAATGCCCAGGACCTCTCCGATCTGGTGTTCTACGCCGCCCTCGGCGTGATCCTCGGCGGGCGCCTCGGCTATATCCTGTTCTATGACTTCTCCGCCTATCTGGCCGAGCCGCTCAACATCCTCAAGATCTGGCAGGGCGGGATGTCTTTTCACGGCGGCCTGCTCGGCGTGATCACCGCGATGGCGCTGTTCGCGCGCCGGCGCGGGCGGCGGTTCTTCGAGATCGCCGACTTCACCGCCCCGCTGATCCCGCTCGGCCTCGGCGCCGGCCGCCTCGGCAACTTCATCAACGGCGAACTGTGGGGCCGCGTGACGGACGTGCCCTGGGCCATGGTGTTTCCCGATCCGCGCGCCGGCGGCCTGCCGCGCCATCCCTCGCAGCTCTACGAGATGCTGCTCGAAGGCGTGCTGCTGTTCATCATCCTGTGGCTGTACGCGCGCAAGCCGCGTCCGACCATGGCGGTGTCCGCCCTGTTCCTCCTCGGCTACGGCACGTTCCGCTTCCTGGTCGAATTCGCCCGCACCCCGGACGAACAGCTCGGCTTCATCGCCGCCGGCTGGCTCACCATGGGCCAACTGCTCTGTCTGCCGATGCTCGCGGCCGGCGCCGTGCTGTGGTGGCTGGCGCACCGGCACAACTCCACGCGCGAGGCGCCCCTCCGATGAAACAATACCTCGATCTGCTGCGCCATGTGCGCGACCACGGCGTGCACAAGGAGGACCGCACCCGCACCGGGACGCTGAGCGTGTTCGGCTATCAGATGCGCTTCGATCTCGCCGCCGGCTTCCCGCTGGTCACCACCAAGAAGCTGCACCTGAAGAGCATCATTCACGAACTGCTGTGGTTCCTGCGCGGGGAAACCAACATCCGCTATCTGAATGAGAACGGGGTGACGATCTGGAACGAATGGGCCGACGAAAACGGCGAGCTGGGGCCGGTCTATGGCTCCCAGTGGCGCCGCTGGCCGGCCCGCGACGGCGGACATATCGACCAGATCCGCTGGGTGGCGGAGGAGATCCGACGCAATCCGGATTCGCGCCGCCTGATCGTCAGCGCGTGGAACGTGGCCGACATCGACCGCATGAAGCTGCCGCCCTGTCATGCCTTCTTCCAGTTCTACGTCGCCGACGGCCGCCTCTCCTGCCAGCTCTATCAGCGCAGCGCCGACATCTTTCTCGGCGTGCCGTTCAACATCGCCTCCTACGCCCTGCTCACGCTGATGATGGCGCAGGTGAGCGGCCTCAAGCCGGGCGAATTCATCCATACGCTGGGCGACGCGCATCTGTACCTGAACCACCTCGAACAGACGGAGACCCAGCTCGCGCGCGCACCCTACCCGGCCCCGACGATGCGCCTCAATCCGGCGCGCACCTCGCTGTTCGATTTCGTGTTCGAGGATTTCACCCTGACCGGTTACCAGGCCCACGCGCACATCAAGGCGCCCGTGGCGGTCTGACCATGATCGTTGCGCTGGTCGTGGCGATGGGGCGCAATCGGGTGATCGGGCGCGACAATGCGCTGCCCTGGCACCTGCCCGCCGATCTCCGGTATTTCCGCGCCGTGACGCTCGGCAAGCCGGTGGTGATGGGGCGCAAGACGCATGAGTCGATCGGACGGCCGCTGCCGGGGCGCGATAACATCGTGATCAGCCGCGATCCGGATTACCGTGCGGAGGGCTGCGTCGTGCTGGCCTCGCTCGAGGCCGCCTACGAACACTGCCGCGACCGGGACGAGGTGATGGTGATCGGGGGCGCGTCGATCTACCGGCAGGCGCTGGCGCGGGCGCGGCGGGTCTATCTGACGGAGATCGGCGCGGAGTTCGCCGGCGATACCGTGTTCCCTCCGCTGGACACCGCCGCATGGCTTGAGACGCGGCGCGAGGACCATCCCGCCGACGGCAAGAATCCCCACCCGTACAGCTTCATCGTGCTCGAACGGAAAATGGCGGCTATAGAGGACCGCGCGCGCGATCAGTAGCGCGGGTCTTCCTTGACGTAATCGCTGATCTCATCATCGGAGGCGGACTCCCGGTACCAGCCCTTGGTGTGGCCGGAAGGCGCCAGACGGGACGCGATGGACTTTTCCTCCGGGAGCGGCAGCGGGGTCAAGACGAGCGTGCGCTGGGCCGGGACCGCTTGGTCCTCGCCGCCTTCATTCACGCTGATGCCCTTGATGTTGGGTTCACGTCCGCCGCACAGTTCCTGCGCATCCTGCGTCATCTGCCGATGCAAGGCGGCGTAGTTCGCGGACAGCGCGTTGACGAGGTCGGCGGTGGAGGAAAAATGGGTGACGACCCGATCGCGGTAGCGCGCCAGTTCATCGCGCGTATCCCGCAGCTCACGGTCGGCCTTTCTGGACTGCTGCCCCTGCCCCCCGCCCCACCCGAGCAGGAAACCGCCCGCCAGGCCCAGCAACAGGACCGGGATCAACCATTCCCACGCAATCACTTCTCGCCCCCTCCGGCTAATTCTTGCGTACTAGGATTCTTGCGGCTAGCTTAGGCCGGGCCCGATACGCGGTCAAGCCGGCACATGTGACAAATTCCCCAGAATGACGCGGACTTGTCGGCTGGCGCGGACTTTTCTCGCCGCGGAAAGCCTGCTACTTTTAGCCGCACACCCAGGAGGCAGCATGGACGGCGACCGTCGCCTGCATATCCACACCGACACCGCGGCGCTGGCGCATGCCGCGGCGGCGCGCTTCGCGGCGCTCGCGCGCGCGGCCCAGGAGGACCATCGCGGTTTTCACGTCGCGCTCGCCGGCGGTTCCACGCCGCGCCTGCTGTACCGGACGCTCGCCACCGAATTCCGCGATGACATCGACTGGGACGCGACGCACGTCTACTTCGGTGACGAGCGCTGTGTCGCCCCCGATCACCCGGACAGTAACTACCGCATGGCGAACGAGGCCCTGTTGAGCCAGGTCGCGCTGCCGCCGGCGCAGATCCATCGCATCGAGGCCGAGGACCCCGATCCCCGCGCGGCCGCGCGACGCTACGCGGATCTCCTCCACCACCATTTGCCCCGCGCGCACGGCGAGGCAAGCGGGCGCTTTGACCTGGTGCTGCTCGGCCTCGGACCCGACGGCCACGTCGCCTCGCTGTTTCCGGACACCGCCATCCTCGACGAACGCCGCGCGTGGACCGCGGCGGTGCACGTCGACAAACTGCGGGCCTGGCGCATCAGCCTGACCTACCCGGTGATCGACGCCGCGCGCCACGTCGCGCTGCTCGTCGCCGGCGATGGCAAGGCGGACATCGTCCGGGATGTGCTCGGGAAGACGGGCGACCGTTATCCGGCCGCGCGCCTGCGGCCGCACGGCGAGCTCGAATGGTTCGTCGACCACGCCGCCGCCCGCCTGCTGCCGGGCGTCTGAGATGAAGCTGCTCGCGGCCGATATCGGCGGTACGAAGACGCTGCTCGCGCTGGCGGAACATACCGACGACGGGATCCGCGTCATTCGCGAGCAGCGCTACGACAGCGGCACGTACCCCGATTTCGAGACCGTGCTCGCCGATTTCCTCGCCCGCCTAGAACCCGCCCAGCGCGAGATCCGGCGCGCCTGTTTCGCGGTCGCCGGACCGGTGATCACGGCGGCGGACAGCGAGATGGCGCGTGTGACCAACCTGAGCTGGCGCCTCGACAACCGTCGCCTCGCCGCCACCTTCGCGCTGCCCTCGGTACGCCTGATCAACGACTTTCAGGCCGTGGGTCACGGCATCGAACTGCTGGGTGAGAACGATCTCGTGATCCTGCAGCCGGGACGGCCGCGGGCCGCGGCGCCGCGCGCCGTGCTCGGCGCCGGCACCGGCCTGGGCACGGCGCTGCTCGCCTGGGACGGCGCGCGCTACCGGGTGCTGCCCACCGAAGGCGGGCATGTCGACTTCGCGCCGAACGGCGCGGTGCAGCGCGATCTGCTCGTCTGGCTGGCGCAGCGCTACGACCATGTCTCCATCGAACGCCTGCTGTCGGGACCGGGCCTGGTCGCGATCCACGAATATCTGTGCGCGCGCCACCCGGACCGGGTCGATACCGACCTCGCGCGGCGGATGCAGAACCAGGACGCCGCCGCGGCCGTGACCGAACATGCGCTGACCCGCGGCGAGACGCTCGCGGGCGAGGCTCTGGAGCTGTTCGTCTCGATCTACGGCGCGCACGCCGGCAATCTCGCCCTGCTCACGCTGCCCTACGGCGGGCTCTACATCGCCGGCGGCATCGCCCCGCGCATCCTCCCGCGCCTGGCCGACGGCCGCTTCCTGGCGGCCTTCAACCACAAGGGGCGCATGTCGCACCTGACGGCGGAGATACCGATCGCGGTGGTGATCAATCCGAAGGTCGGACTGCTCGGCGCGGCGGGCTTCGCCGCGCATGCCGCCGGCTGAACCGGCGCGTGCCGGTTCAGCGTTGCTCCGCGTTACCCAGCGCATCCGCCGCCGCGCGCTCGATCGCGTCCAGGGCGGGACCCATCAGCAGGCCGGCATGAATATGATAGAGGCGCTGCTCGCAGCACACGTCCTCATGCAGGGCCCGGCCCGCGACGCGAAACCCGGTCCAGGCGATCAGGGGCAGATGATCGAGCCGGCTGTCGACACAGACCCAGGCCTCGCGCTCGAGGATACATTCAAGCAAACGCAGGCCCGGCACCTGCAGGCGCAGCGGCTCGCCCATGCGCAGCTGGGCCAGGCGCACGGTGTTGAAGCAGCTCGCCGGCAAGGCGCGCGGGAGGGTGCGCAGCGGTGTGAACTCATCGATCAGGGACATCGGCATGGTCTCCTCCCCCCGCGTATTTACCCGTCCGGTACGAGACACTCCAATGCCTCGCGGAATTTTCGCGTCGTTTCCGCAACGGCCGTCCGCTACGGGGCTGCCGATCAACCCGGCGCGCGCCGAACGGTCGCAGATCCCTGCGCCGGCGCGGGCGATGCGGGAACCGTTTCCAGATAATCGATACTGATCCGCCCGGCGGCCGCCAGCGGGCGGAACCGCGTATCGGCGAAGGCCGCATGGTCAGGGTGATCGCGATAGCTCTCGACGACCTTCGGATGGACGAAGCGCACCAGCCAGCAATAGCGGTATTTGCTCCCTTCCTTGAGCGCGCGGCCGGTGTAGACATGGCGCACACCGGGGATGGCGCCCAGCACGCGCCGACCTTCGGCCATCACCTCCTCCACCCGCGCGTCGTCCTCGCTGCTGTTGTAGAGGATGAGATGCTCCACCTCGTTCCAGGGCGCCACCTCGGCGAGGACCTCCGTCGCGCGGTCCGCGGCGCCCCAGATGCCCAGGCAGCGCTCGACCTCCCTGGCCACCCCCTCGACGACGCCGTGCGTCAGCGCGACGGCCCCGCCGGTCCGGTTCACCAGGCAGTTGCTGCGAATGCGCCGCGCCGCGATCTGGGACAGGCCGCTGTAATAATTGATCCGCGCGACGCCGCGATCGATCAGGCATTCGTACTGTGCATCGCTCAGTCCGCTGCCGCCGTGAATCACCAGCGGTATCCCGACCGCCTTGTTGATGCGCGTCAGCCGCTCCAGGTCGAGGTCATAGCGGTCGGCGCGCATGCCGTGCCCGGTGCCGATCGAAACAGCGAGGAAGTCCACCCGCGTCTGTCGCACGTACTGGCGCGCTTCGTCGGGCCAGGTATAGACGCCCCGCTCTCCTTCGGCCCGGGCATCCTCGGCATAGCCGGCGATGATTCCCAGCTCGCCTTCGACCGCGATCCCGCAGCCGTGGGCCGCCTGCACCACGGCGCGCGTCAGCTCGACGTTCTGCTCGAACGGCAGCCGGGAGCCGTCGATCATCACGCCATTGCAACCGTGGCGGATGCCGCGGATGACGCCATCGAGATCGCAGGCGTGATCCAGATTCAGCGCGACGGGCACGGGGCTGCGCCGCGCGCCCGCGACAGCGGCGGCGATGAGCAGCTCGAAATCATAGTGCTCGAACTGGGTCACGACGAAGTTGAGGATGACCGGCGCGCGGGATGCTTCCGCGCCCCGCAGTACGCCCTGCAGGAACTCCAGGCTGACGATATCAAAGGCGCCGACCGCGTAATGCTTGTGATAAGCATGGTAGAGCAGGTCGCGCATATTCACCAGGGCCATATGCCGCGCTCCATTGTTTGCCGTGGCCGCAGGATCCGCGCCGGCGCGACCAGCTCCGGTTCTTCGTCCCCGTCCCGCTGCTTAAATGTCGCCGGAATCCGCGCCGCTCCCGCGGTCGTTGAATATCCTGCTTGCCAGGACATCATCCGCCTCGATGGTGATCAGATCCGCCTTGCCGAGTTTCCTGCCGGCGTCGGCGAACAGACGGTTGGCCTGGCGCAGGCGCGCGCGATCGAGCGCGTTGCGCACCGAACGGGCGTTGGAAAAGTGCGGCTGCTTCATGCGCAGCTTGAGGTATTCCCTGAAAGCGGTTTCCCCATCCGCGCTGAACCGGTAGTTCTGGCGTTCGAGCATCAGCTTGGCGATCAGCAATAACTCGTCGGCCGTGTAATCCGGGAAGTCGATGTGGTGGGCGATGCGCGAGCGCATGCCCGGATTGCTCTGGAAGAACTTCTCCATCTTGTCCTTGTAGCCGGCCAGGATCACGACGAGATCGTCGCGATTGTTCTCCATGATCTGCAGCAGGATCTCGATCGATTCCTGACCGTAGTCGCGCTCGTTCTCCGGCTTGTACAGATAGTACGCCTCGTCGATGAACAATACGCCGCCCATGGCCTTCTTGATCACTTCCTTCGTCTTCGGCGCGGTATGCCCGATGTATTGCCCGACGAGGTCGTCGCGCGTCACGGTGACCAGGTGTCCCTCCCGCACGTAGCCGAGGCGCTTCAGGATCTCGCCCATGCGCATCGCCACCGTGGTCTTGCCGGTGCCGGGATTTCCCGTGAAGCACATGTGCAGCGTCGGCGTCTCGGACGACAGCTCGAACTTGCGCCGCAGGCGGTCGACCAGCAGCAGCGCGGCGACTTCCCGGATGCGCGTCTTGACGGGCTTGAGCCCGATCAGCTCACGGTCCAGCTTGTCCAGCACCTCCTGGACATTGGAGGCCTTGAACTCGGCCTCGAGATCCACCTGCCCCTCGTCGGCGCCGGTGGCCTGCACTTTTCTGTTTTCGCCCATAGCCAGTATTCCCATCGCAGGCTGAACAGGATGGGCGGCGGGTCTGCGCCCGCCGCCGCCCTTTACCGCACGAACCTTCAGTAGCGTTCGCCTTCCGGTTTATCGGTCGCGTAGCTGTGGATAGTGTAGTTGATATGCCGGCCCTCGACCTCCTGCCGCACCAGACCGAAGCCGGGTTCCTTCTTCGGCCGGTTGACGATGAACGACATCGTCGGCGACTCCACGCCGCGCGAGCTGTTGAATGCGGTCACGCGAATGTAGTGGTTCGGAAAGGTCTTGCGGCAGTTGTTGATCTCCAGCAGGATCCCGGCGGGATCCTTCAGGTCGAACATCGGCATGCCGAACATTTCCCAGTATGTATTACGCGGATGCGGATCGTCGGTGTACTCGACATTGACCGCCCAGTTGTTCTTCAAGGCATACTTGATCTGCGCCGTAATCTGCGCGTCGGTCAGATCCGGAAGGAACGAGAACTGGCCCTGCGTGACGCGGTTGCCCGTATTGGTCATCATGATGGCGTCTCCTCAATGCATCAGTTGCTGGCGGTGGTCGAAGGAACGAAGTCCGCGGTATCGGTGGAATCGTAGTTGAAGGTGATGTCCTTCCACGTGTCCAGCGCGGCCTTCAGCGGCGAACACCACTTGGCGGCCGCCTCGAGGATCTGCGGACCTTCCTTCAGGTAGTCGCGGCCTTCGTTGCGGGCCAGGATCATGGCCTCCAGCGCGACGCGATTGGCCGTGGCGCCGGCCTGGATGCCCATCGGGTGTCCGATGGTACCGCCGCCGAACTGCAGCACCACGTCTTCGCCGAGATAATGGATCAGCTGATGCATCTGCCCGGCATGGATGCCGCCCGATGCCACCGGCATGACCTTGTTCAGCGAGGCCCAGTCCTGCTCGAAGAACAGACCGGTTTCCAGGTTCTTCGGCGTATGGGTCTCGCGCAGGGTGTCGTAGAAGCCCTTGATCATCAGCGGATCGCCTTCCAGCTTGCCCACCACGGTGCCGGCATGGATGTGGTCGACGCCGGCCATGCGCATCCACTTGCAGATGACGCGGAAGTTCATGCCGTGGTTCTTCTGGCGCGAGTAGGTCGAGTTGCCGGCGCGGTGCAGGTGCAGGATCATATCGTTCTTGCGCGCCCACTTCGCCATTGACTGGATCGCGGTGTAGCCGATGACGAGGTCGATCATGATGATGACCGAGCCGAGGCTCTTGGCGAACTCGGCGCGCTCGTACATCTCTTCCATCGTGCCGGCGGTAACGTTGAGGTAGTGCCCCTTCACCTCGCCGGTCGCGGCGGAAGCCTTGTTGACGGCCTCCATGCAATACAGGAAGCGGTCACGCCAGTGCATGAACGGCTGGCTGTTGATGTTCTCATCGTCCTTCACGAAGTCGAGACCGCCCTTCAGCGCCTCATACACCACGCGACCGTAGTTGCGGCCGGACAGGCCGAGCTTGGGCTTGGTGGTGGCGCCGAGCAGCGGTCGGCCGAACTTGTCCAGACGCTCGCGCTCGACGATGACGCCAGTGGCCGGCCCCTGGAAGGTCTTCAGGTACGCGACCGGGATGCGCATGTCTTCCAGCCGCAAGGCCTTGACGGCCTTGAATCCGAACACGTTGCCGATGATGGACGCGGTCAGATTCGCGATCGAGCCCGGCTCGAACAGATCCAGATCGTAGGCGATATACGCGAAGTACTGCTGTTCGACCTTGGTGCCCGGACCGGTGTTGGGCACGGGCTCGCTCCGGAAGGCCTTGGCGCGGTACAGTTCGCACGCGGTCAGGCGGTCGGTCCATACCACCGTCCAGGTGGCGGTGGAAGATTCGCCGGCCACGGCCGCGGCGGCCTCTTCATGATCCACGCCCGGCTGCGGGGTGATGCGGAACATGGCGATTACATCGGTATCCTTCGGCTTGTAGTCCGGCTCCCAATACCCCATCTTCTTATAGGGGATAACGCCGGATTTATAGCGTTCCTTCCCTTCTGCCATCGTTTCTGATTTGCCCATGGAAATCACCTCCTGGTCTTGAATCTTGAATATGCGACAGAGCGCGTTTCGTGGTCTGTTCGCTGCGGAACAGGCTGGTCTAAGATGGAGCAATCATGTTATAAATAACAATCAAAAATAATCATATATATGATAGATTGGCATCTATGGATAAATTGCACCTGAGCCAGATCGCGCGGCATGCCAGCCTGCGGCAGCTGCAGGTCTTCGAATCCATCGCGCGCCTGGGCAGCTTCACGAAGGCGGCGGACGAGCTTGCACTGACCCAGCCCACCCTCTCGATCCAGATCAAGAAACTCACGGACGTTATCGGGATGCCGCTGTTCGAGCAGATCGGCAAGCGGGTGTATCTGACGAACTGCGGACGCATCCTGCTGCAGGCCACGCGTGAACTGTTCGATACCTTCTCGCGCCTGGACATGCAACTGGCCAATCTGAAAGGCCTGAAGAGCGGACACCTGAATCTGGCCGTCGTGACGACGGCGAAATACTTCGCGCCGCGCGTGCTGGGAGAATTCTGTCGCCGCTATCCGGGGATCGAGGTCGCCCTCAAGGTCACCAACCGCGAACGTCTCCTCGAACGCATGGCCGACAACATGGATGATCTCTACATCATGGGACAGCCGCCGGTTTCACCCGAGGTGGAGTTCGAGCCCTTCCTGCTCAACCCCATCGTGATCGTTGCGCCGCGCACTCACCCGCTCGTGACCGAGAAGGCCATCCCGCTGTCACGGCTCGCGCAGGAACCGTTCATCATGCGCGAGGCCGGTTCCGGCACGCGCATGGCGATAGAACGATTTTTCAAGGAACACGGCGTCGCGCTGAAGGTACGGATGGAGCTCGGCAGCAATGAAGCGATCAAGCAAATCGTGGCGAGCGGCATGGGCATCGCGGGTCTGTCGCAGCATGCGCTGATCTGGGAAGCGCCGATGGGAGAGATCGCACTGCTCGACGTGCAGGGCTTCCCGCTCGACTGGCACTGGTACGTGGGTTATCCCGCGGGAAAACAGCTCTCGGTGGTGGCGCGCGCGTTCCTCGCCTTCCTGCAGGAGGAAGGCAAGCACATGGCCGACCGGCGCAGCGACATCTTCACCCATCTCTATCGCGAGATCGCCTGAGGCACGTGCGCCCCGTGCGCGTGCGCGCGGATTACACGTCAAGATTCGCGACGGACAGCGCGTGTTTCTCGATGAACTCGCGGCGCGGCTCGACCTGATCGCCCATCAGCGTGGTGAAGATCTCGTCCGCCGCCACGGCATCCTCGATCTGTACCTGCAACAGGCGCCGGGTCTCGACGTTCATCGTGGTCTCCCACAACTGCTCGGGATTCATCTCGCCAAGGCCCTTGTAGCGCTGGATCTGCTGGCCGCGCTTGGCCTCCTCGATGATCCAGTCCATGGCCTGTTTGAAACTGGCGATCTCGAGGCGGCGTTCGCCACGCTGGATGACGGCGCCGGCACCGATCAGCCCGTCGAGTTGCCTGCCGAGTTCGACCATGCCGCGATATTCCGCCGAGGCGAAGAACTCCTGGGTCAGCTGACGACGCGTCGCGATGCCGTGCAGATTTTCGACGATCTCGGCGCGCCATGCACGATGCTCGGGATCCCGCTCGACCGTGATACCGAAGCGCAGCCCGGGCGCGCGGTCGGCGTTCAGCCGCGACAAGAGCTGCTGACACCACGACTCGACGAGCGCGGCGTTCCCGGCATCCTCGATGCCGAGTTCGGGCAGGTAGATCATCTGTTCCAGCACGCTGGCATTCCACCGCTTGGCCATGCGCCGGATCGTCGCCATGACCGCCATATAGGCCCCCGCGAGCGTTTCCAGGGCCTGGGCACTGATGGGCGGTGATTCCCCGTTCACGGACAATCGCGTATTTTCCAGTGCAGATTGCAGAAGATAGGCGTTAAGTTCTGCATCATCCTTGCCGTAGCGTTCCTGTTTGCCGCGCTTGATCTTGTACAGCGGCGGCTGCGCGATATAGATGTGCCCGCGCTCGACCAGTTCCGGCATCTGGCGGTAGAAAAACGTCAACAGCAGGGTGCGGATATGCGATCCATCGACATCGGCATCCGTCATGATGATGATGCGGTGATACCGGAGCTTGTCCGGATTGTATTCCTCCTTGCCGATGCCGCAGCCGAGCGCGGTGATCAGCGTGCCCACTTCCGCGGATGATAACACCTTGTCGAATCTCGCTTTTTCTACATTCAGGATCTTGCCCTTCAAGGGCAGGATGGCCTGGTAGCGGCGGTCCCTGCCCTGCTTGGCGGATCCGCCGGCGGAATCCCCCTCGACCAGGAAGAGCTCCGAGAGGCGTGGGTCCTTTTCCTGGCAATCGGCGAGTTTGCCGGGGAGCCCGGCGACATCGAGCACCCCTTTGCGACGCGTCATATCACGGGCCTTGCGGGCGGCCTCGCGTGCGCGCGCCGCATCGATGATCTTCGCGGTGATCGCCCTGGCCTCGCCGGGAGACTCGAGCAGGAATTCCTGGATCTTCTCCGCGGCGACCGATTCCACCACCGGCCGCACCTCGGATGACACCAGCTTGTCCTTGGTCTGGGAGGAAAACTTCGGATCGGGGCATTTGACGGAGATGACCGCCGTCAGTCCCTCGCGGGCATCGTCCCCGACCGTAGTGACCTTGGCCTTTTTGGCGAGCCCCTCATTCTCGATGTACTGATTGAGCGTACGGGTCAGCGCCGTGCGGTACCCGACCAGGTGCGTACCCCCGTCACGCTGCGGTATGTTATTGGTGTAGCAGAAAATATTCTCCTGATAGGAGTCGTTCCACTGCATCGCCACCTCGACCGAGATCCCCCCCTTCTGGCTGCTGAAGTAGATCACCGTAGGGTGCAGCGGGGTCTTGTTGCGGTTCAGGTGCTCGACGAAGGCCCGGATACCGCCCTCGTATTCGAAAACATCGGTTTTATCGCCACGCTCGTCATGGAGACGGATGCGAACCCCATGATTGAGGAAGGAAAGCTCACGCAGGCGCCGGGCCAGGATGTCGTAATGGAATTCAGTATCACTGAATATGCTCCGGCTCGGGAGAAAACGGACCTCGGTGCCGGTCAGATCGGTATCGCCGGTGGCTACCAGGGGCGCTACGGGCTCCCCCAACTTGTATTCCTGCTGATGGACGTGGCCATCGCGTCGGATGGTGAGCTTGAGGGACTCCGACAGGGCGTTCACCACTGACACGCCGACCCCGTGCAGACCGCCAGAGACCTTATAGGAATTGTCGTCAAACTTTCCACCCGCGTGCAGCACGGTCATGATCACTTCCGCGGCGGAACGCCCTTCTTCCGGGTGAATATCGACCGGGATCCCGCGCCCGTTGTCGGTTACTGTCACCGACCCGTCACGGTGTATCGTTACCGTGATCTCGGTGCAAAAACCCGCCAGGGCCTCATCGATGGAATTATCCACCACCTCGAACACCATGTGGTGCAGTCCCGTGCCGTCATCGGTATCCCCGATATACATACCCGGCCGTTTGCGCACGGCATCGAGGCCGCGCAGGACCTTGATCCTTGAGGAGTCATAGCTTTGCGACTCTTCCATCGATATCTCCATTGGCTCTCGAAAGGCTGGCGCATTATATCACTTCCGTGAATACGCCATGTTCCACGTGAAACATCTTGTGCGGGAGGTCCCGGACGTGATGACGAAAACCCGGGTCACTGGTGGTGATGATGGATTGAAACCCGAGGGCATTGACCCTGCCGACCAGTTGATCGATGTGCTGTCCATCCAGCTCCGCGGCCAGATCGTCCATCATGATCAAGGCGTGCCTGCCGGTGATCTCCGCCAGCGCGCGCGCCTGGGCCAGGTACAGGGCATGGACCAGGACCTTCATCTGCCCGCGCGAGAGCCGTTCACGAACCAGGGTGCCCTGAATCATGAACTCGATATCCGCGCGATGCGGACCGATACGGGTATAACCGAGGCGTTTGTCCCCCTCCAGGCCCTTCTCCAGCTGTTCGAGCAATTCCCGGCCGGCATCCCAACCCGATCGGTATTCGATTCCGATGGCGGCATCGACCCGCAGTATGGGCAACAGCTCTATAAATATGGGTGTAAATCTCCGGAGATACTGTCTCCGGTACGCGTCGATCTGCAGCCCGCTTTCCACCAACTCCCTGTCCCAGACCTCCGGTCTGGGCAAGGACCGCTGCAACAGCGTATTCCGCTGCCGGAGGGCTCGGCGATAGCGCTGCCAGGCCGGCACGAATAGAGGTTCCACGTGGAACACGCCCCAGTCCAAAAACGAGCGCCTGAAATCTGGGCCGTGGGTGAATACCCGGGGGCTTTCCTGGTGAATGGTGACGACGGGCAGGTAGGGGGCCAATTCGGACAGCTTGTGAACGGGACGTCCCCCCGCCTTGATCCGCAGCCCCCCCCGGTCCGCGTCATATTCCATCCCCAGCGTCGAGACCCCCGAGACCTCGCTGAACACCTCGGCGCTGAGCAGCATGTCGTGCATTCCGCGCTGCACGACATGGGCCAATTGATGAGTGCGGAAGGATTTACCGCAGGAAAGCAGATGAATGGCCTCCAGCAGGCTGGATTTGCCGCTGGCATTTTCCCCCAGAACCACGTTCAGGCCCGGTCCGGGCGCGAGATCGAGTGTTCTGAGATTCCTGAGGCCTTTGACCTTGAGCCTGGCCAGACTCATACCAGCGCGGGAGCAACTGACATCGGGTGATGTGGGAGGTGCGCCGCCCCACCATCGCGGCGGGACGGTTGACGGAAAATTGGGGGGGCTGACGGTACCGAGGGGCCTAAAGCCGCATCGGCATCACGATATACCTGCACGTCTTGTCGTCTACACCCTGGATCAGACAACTGCTGTTCGAATCCGTCAGGGTTAACGAGATCTGATCGGAATTCCCGGCCGACAAGGCATCCAGAAGATAGGTCACGTTGAAACCGATCTCCAGGTTGTCGCCGGTATAGTCGATGGTGAGTTCTTCCTCGGCTTCTTCCTGCTCCGGATTGTGCGCGAGGATGTGCATGATCCCGCTGCCGAGCTGCATCCGCACCCCGCGGTATTTCTCGTTGGACAGGATTGAGACGCGGGAGAGGGCCTGGCGCAACGCCTCCCGATCACAGACAGCGGACTTGTTGCCTCCCTTGGGGATCACGTTCTGATAATCGGGGAAACGCCCGTCGATCAGCTTGGTGGTAAAACTGATCTCGGCGGTCTTGACCTGGATGAAATTGCCGCCAACGCGAACCTCTACCTCGCTGTCCTCGTCGGAAAGCAGGCGATAAAGCTCCAGTACCGCCTTCCTTGGAATTATAAGGCTTTGATTTTTATCAATTTCCTTAGGGTATGGGGTTTCACAGAGGGCAAGACGGTGGCCATCGGTGGCGACCATGCGGATGATGCGATTCTCCAGTTCCATCAACAGGCCGTTCAGGTAATAGCGGACGTCCTGTTGCGCCATGGCAAAGTGGGTACGGGCAATGGCGTTTCTCAGGCTGCGCTGCGGGAGCTTGAGCTGGGAGACCTTCTGGTTCACCTCGATATTCGGAAATTCCGCCGCCGGCAGGGTGGACAGCACGAAACGGCTCTTGCCCGAGCGGATCGTGGCACGCTCGCTGCTGATGGAAATTTCCAGCACGGCATCGTCGGACAACGCGCGACAGATGTCGAGGAATTTGCGGGCGGGGAGAGTCGTGTCACCGTCCGTGGCCTTGCTGATTTCGGCATGCGTGAGCATCTCGATCTCGAGATCGGTGCTGGTCAGTGTCAGGGTTTCGCCTGAAACCTTGAGCAACACGTTTGACAGTATCGGCAGGGTCTGCCGCCGCTCGACGATCCCGCTCACCGTTTGCAGCGGTTTGATCAGAGCGTCACGTGTGATAGTAAATTTCATTTTATATTTCTTCCTGAAATCTATAATAGATTAGTCCCGGCGCAATCGTTGGATAACCTGCTTTATCGATTTCCCTTCAGTGAGTTGACGCCGCTGTTATCCTGTTGATGGTGTCTGTACCGGCGGCTGGGTATGTTGTGGATATCATGTGCGGTAATGGCGTTGTTTGTCGACCGGCTGAATTATCCACAGGCTGTTAACATCATGTCGTGAGCGTTCTCAACAGGTTTGTATAGTCCTCATTTGTCCGCACATCGCTTTTTCTCAGCTCCTGGATCTTGCGGCAGGCATGCAGTACCGTCGTGTGATCGCGGCCGCCGAAGGCCTCGCCGATCTCGGGCAGGCTGTGACTGGTAAGCTCTTTGGCCAGGGCCATGGCCAATTGCCGCGGCCGCGCCACCGAGCGCGAACGCCGTTTTGACAGCAGATCCGAATAGCGGATCTTGCAGTAGTCGGCGACGGTGCGCTGGATGTTTTCGATCGTTACCAGCTTGTCCTGCAGGGCGAGCAGGTCCTTGAGGGCGTCCTTGGCGAGTTCCAGCGTAATGGGGCGTCCCGTGAAGCGTGAACTGGCGATCACGCGGCGCAGCGAGCCTTCCAGCTCCCGGATGTTCGAGCGCACACGCTTCGCGATGAAGAAAGCGATCTCGTCCGGCAGATCGACGTTGCTCTGCACGGCTTTGCTCTTCAGGATCGCGACGCAGGTCTCGAGCTCGGGTGGATCGATGGAAACCGTCAGGCCCCAACCGAAACGTGATTTGAGGCGCTCTTCCAGGCCGCCGACTTCCTTGGGGTAGCGATCACAGGTCAGGATGATCTGGCTCTGACCTTCAATCAGTGTATTGAAGGTATGGAAGAATTCTTCCTGCGAGCGTTCCTTGTTGGCGAAGAACTGGATGTCGTCGATGAGCAGGGCGTCGACCGAGCGGTAGTAGCGTTTGAACGCGTCGATCGAGTTGTGCTGAAAGGCCTTGATCATGTCCCCCACGAAACGCTCGGAATGGACGTAGACCACGCGCGCCGCCGGGTTCTTCTGCACCATCTGGTTGCCGACGGCGTGCATCAGGTGGGTCTTGCCGAGGCCGACGCCGCCGTAGATGAACAGCGGATTGTATGAGCGGCCCGGATTTTCAGCCACCTGTGACGAGGCCGCGCGCGCCAGCTGGTTGGATTTGCCTTCCACGAAACTCTCGAAGGTGAATTCCGGCTGGAGGTTGCGAATGTGGTGGACGTCGTCATGATCGGTACGGCGGATGAAGCCGTTCGGGGCGGCGGCCGGCGGCCTTGCCAGCGGGGGCGAGGGGCGGCGCGCCACTGGAGCAGGCACGCGCGGGGGCGAGGACGGCGGCCGGTGGCTGCCCACCTCCAGCGAGACCTGCAGCGCATTCCCCGCCTTGAGCCGGGTGGTGATCTCCGAAATCTGGTCGATGAAGCGCTCGTTGACCCAGTCGAGCACGAACTGGTTCGGCGCCAGCAGACGCAGGCTGGTATCGTTTTCGATCGCCTGCAGGGGGCGTATCCAGGTGTTGAATTGCTGTGCGGTCAGCTCGGTTTCCAGATGGTCCAGGCACTTTTTCCAGAGCGAGCTTTCCACGGAACGACGTCCTCCCTTGAAAACCGGGTGCCGGGGGTAGTAGAGCGGATGAAGTCGGCAAGTGTATACCTGTTTATGGTGCTAATCCATACCTCGAAATAGGGGGTAGCGCGACATTTCGATTGACACGCGCGAGGGAAAATTGGTAATGTTTCCCCCTTTCGATTTTGGGCAGCAAAAAGCTGATTTTCTGGGAATTTCCCGCGGGTTTCTAGGCAGGGCGAGTCATGAAGAGGCCATTTCAACCGAGTGTTCTGAAGCGCAAGCGTACCCACGGCTTTCGCGCGCGCATGCAAACCGCCGCCGGGCGCGCGGTGCTTAGCCGCCGTCGCGCCAAGGGCCGCGCCAGGCTGTGCGCCTGAGCTCTATTGTCTGAACGGGTTGGCCCCGGTTCGCTATCGTTTCGGTAAGTCGCACCGGCTGCTGAAACCGAGTGAGTACCGGTTTGTATTCCAGCGTGCGCGCAAACGCGCCGCGCGGGGGTTCACTATATATATCTGTCCCAACACGCTCGGCCATCCCCGTCTGGGTGTAGCGATCTCGCGCAAGTGCGTGCCGGGCGCGGTGATGCGGAATCGTGTCAAGCGGATCATCCGCGAGAGTTTCCGCCAGCGGTCACACACCCTGGGGGGCGTGGACATCGTGTTTCTGGGCCGTCAGGGTCTGGCCGGGCAGAGCAGGGAAGAGCTGCGCGCCGTGGTGAACGCGCAACTAGCGGAGATCGAACAATGCGCAGGCTGCTGACGCTGTTAATCCGGGCCTATCGTTACGGGATCAGCCCATATCTGGGCGCGCATTGCCGCTTTGAACCCAGTTGTTCGCGTTACGCCGAGATCGCCATCACGCGTTACGGTGTCCTGCGCGGCGGCGGCATGGCCTTGCGGCGCCTCTCGCGCTGCCACCCCTGGCACGCCGGCGGCGTCGATCCGGTGCCGGAGCGCGGTGCTCAACGATAAGCCGACATTCCGATGGACAATCAGAAGATCATCCTGTTTTTCGCCCTCTCGTTCGTGCTGCTGCTGATCTGGCAGGCGTGGCAGCAGGATTACGGCCCCGATTCCCCGGCCACGACGGCTCAGACCACGCCGTCACCGACCGCCGATATCCCCGCCACCCCCGCAGCACCGGTCGCATCCGCCGCTGCCCCGGAGGCCGGTGTCCCCGCCGCCGCCGCCGTGGCGCCCGCGCGCGGATTCCAGCGCGGCGCCCGCGTGCGGGTCGTCACCGATCTGCTCGACGTTGAACTGGACACCACGGGTGGGGACCTCCGAACGGTCGCGTTGCTGGCCTATCCGGTGTCCACCCAGAAAAAGGACGAGCCGTTCCGCCTGATGCAGGACGAGGGGTCGCGCATCTTCATCGCCCAGAGCGGCCTGATCTCCCAGCAGAGCGCGCCCGATCACTACGCCCTCTACACCGCGGAGTCGAACGACTATCGCCTGCAGGGGGACGAACTGCGCGTGCCGCTGCGCTGGAGCGGCGCCGACGGGATCACGGTGACGAAGACCTATGTATTTCACCGTGACAGCTATCAGATCGGGATCGAGTACCGGATTGAAAACGCATCGGGCGCGCCATGGACGGGCTATCAGTACCGCCAGTTCCAGCGCAGCCTGCCAGGCGACGACGAGAAGACCGCCTTTCTGTATACCTATACCGGCGGCGTGATCCACAGCCAGCAGGAAAAGTACGAGAAGATCAAATTCGAGGACATGGACAAGGAGAACCTCGACCGCACCATCACCGGTGGTTGGGAGGCCATGATCCAGCACTATTTCATTGGTGCCTGGCTGCCGGATCCGCAGGAAACCAACCAGTTCTACAGCAAGGCGCCCAAGGGACAGCCCTACGTGCTGGGACTGTTGTCCCAGCCCATGACGGTCGCGCCGGGTGAAGCGGGCGAATTCAAGAGCCGGCTCTATGTCGGCCCGAAGGATCAGGCGCGCATGGAGAAGGCCGCCGAAGGCCTGCGCCTGACGGTCGATTACGGCGTGCTCACCATTCTCGCCCAGCCCCTGTTCTGGCTCATGAAGTATATCCATGGCGTGGTCGGCAACTGGGGCTGGTCCATCATCCTGCTGACGCTGATGGTCAAGCTGGTGTTCTACAAGCTGTCGGAGACCAGTTACCGTTCGATGGCGAACATGCGGGTACTGCAGCCCAAGCTGGTGCAGCTGCGCGAGCGCTACGGCGACGACCGCCAGCGCATGAGCCAGGCGATGATGGAGTTGTATAAAAAGGAAAAGATCAATCCCCTCGGCGGCTGTCTGCCGATGCTGGTCCAGATCCCGGTGTTCATCGCGCTGTACTGGGTGCTGCTCGAGAGCGTCGAGTTGCGCCAGGCCCCGTTCGTCCTGTGGATCCACGACCTGTCGACCAAGGATCCGTATTACATCCTGCCGCTGCTGATGGGCGCGACCATGTTCATCCAGCAGAAGCTCAATCCGCCGCCGCCCGATCCGATCCAGGCCAAGGTGCTGATGGCGCTGCCCTTCATCTTCACGCTGTTCTTCGCCTTCTTCCCCGCGGGCCTGGTGCTCTACTGGGTGGCGAACAGCGTGCTGTCCATCCTGCAGCAATGGAACATCACGCGCCGGATCGAAAAGTCGGGCAAGCCCGCCAAGGCCTGAGCCCGGTCGCGCCGGATCCGCGGTTCGCGCGGACGGTTTTTCCATGAATGATCGCATCGACACCATCGCGGCGATCGCCACCCCGGCGGGGCGCGGCGGCGTCGGGGTGGTGCGCGTGTCCGGGCCGCGCGCGGCCGGGATCGCCGCCGCCGTCCTCGGCCGGGTGCCGGAGCCGCGCCGCGCCGAGTACCGTGTGTTCCGGACGGAGGAGGGCGAGGCGCTCGACACCGGTCTGGCGCTGTTCTTCCCGCGCCCGCATTCCTTCACCGGCGAGGACGTGCTGGAACTGCACGGCCATGGCGGCCCCGTGGTGCTGGATCGATTGCTGCGCAGATTGCTGGCGCTCGGCGCGCGTCACGCCCGTCCCGGTGAATTCTCCGAACGCGCGTTCCTGAACGACAAGATCGATCTCGCGCAGGCTGAGGCGATCGCCGACCTGATCGACAGCGCTTCGGAACAGGCGGCGCGCGCGGCGACGCGCTCGCTCTCCGGTGAGTTCTCCGCGCGCGTGCATGCGCTGGTCGAAGAACTGACGGCACTGCGCGTGTATATCGAGGCGGCTATCGACTTTCCCGAGGAGGAGATCGATTTCCTCGCCGATGCGGAGCTGCGCCGGCGGTTTCTCGCGCTGAGGCACGGACTGGATGCGGTCATCGGCGCTGCGCGGCAGGGCTGCCTGCTGCGCGAAGGGATCCGCGTGGTGATTGCCGGGCGGCCCAATGCCGGCAAGTCCAGCCTGCTCAACCGGCTCGCGCAGCGCGAGACCGCGATCGTCTCCGAGATCCCCGGCACCACGCGCGACGTGCTGCGCGAGTACATCGCCATCGACGGTCTGCCGCTGCACGTGATCGACACCGCCGGCCTGCGCGACAGCGAAGACCCGGTCGAGCGCATCGGCATCCATCGCGCCTGGTCCGAGATCGAGGCTGCCGACCGCATCCTGCTGGTGAGCGACAGCGCGTGTTCCGATGCGGACGAGGACCTCGCGCTGCTGAAGGACCGGCCCGCGCTGCGGGCGCGGCTTACACTGGTCCACAACAAGATCGACCTCAGCGGGCGCCCGCCCGCGCTGGACACCCGCGACGACGGCCGGGTGGAGGTCTGGCTCTCCGCCACGACCGGCGCCGGCATCGAACTGCTGCGCGCGCATCTCAAGGCCTGCATGGGCTATCAAGCTGCCGGCGAGGGCGTGTTCAGCGCGCGCCGGCGCCACCTTGACGCGCTCGCGCGCGCCGACCGGAACCTGTCCGAGGCCCTGCGCCAGATCGAGGAGGCGCGCGCCGGGGAACTCGCCGCGGAGGAACTGCGCCAGGCCCAGCAGGCCCTGGGTGAGATTACCGGGGCGGTCACCAGCGACGAGTTGCTCGGGCACATCTTCTCGAGTTTTTGCATCGGGAAATAACTTCAGGGGTTTATCAAATGGCATGGCTGCACCCGCTGCGGCGGCCATGCATGTCATACGAACGCCATTTCTGATCCCGGGATCACTTGAAAGATTTAATGTTTTTATCAGCGCCTGCCGATGAATCAGTCGCGAGTATGGATTTTTGATCATTTAGGAAAATGGCAAATAACAAAAAATAGCCGGGAACACCTATGGAAAACCCCTATAACGACGGTCCCGATCAGGCCGCGGAATATCTCCGCTTGGCCTTGCTGCTCCTTTCGAAACACAAGCTTCCAGTTTCCCCGCTGCATTACCGGATGGCCTATGACAGCGCCGCCGGCAGCAACGAGGTGCTGAAAGAGGCGCTCGACGAGGCGGCGGTGTTTCCCGACAAGACCCTGACGGATCACCTGTGGGAGACCTACCGGCGCTGCTACATCCAGGACGACGAGACGCTGGACAACATCCGGCAGGAACTCAAGCTGCTGATCACCAACATGCAGCAGGACATGGACCGCTCCGGCGGCGCCTTGCAGAATTACTCGGAGCGTTTGAGCCGGTTCCTGGGCATGCTCGGCGCCTCGCCGTCACCGCAGGACATGGAGATCGAGGTCAAGCGCGTGATCGACGACACCCGGGCGGCGGAAAAAACGCATCGGGAATTCGAGGCCCAGATCAGCCAGATCTCGGGCGAACTGGAGTCATTGCGCAACGAATTGATGCAGGTCAAGCAGGCCTCACTGATGGATTCCCTGACCGGCATTGCCAACCGCGCCGCGTTCGACGCCTACCTGGAGCAGGCGCTGGACAAGACAGAGCGGGAAAATTCCCGCGTATGCCTGCTGTTGGCTGACGTCGATTATTTCAAGAAGGTCAATGATTCCTATGGCCATCTGGTGGGCGACAAGGTACTGCGATATGTCGCCGCCACGCTGAAGCGCTGCGTGAAGGGCAGCGATTTCGTCGCCCGCTTCGGCGGCGAGGAATTCGCGGTGCTGCTCCCGGATACCGACATCGACGGGGCGTACACCGTCGCCGAGCAGATTCGCCAGGCGATCTCCAGCGGGCGTTTGAAGGACATGAACTCGGGCAAGGCGTATTCCCGCGTGACCATCTCCATCGGCGTAGCCGTGTCCACCCAGGCCGATCTGCCCGGCAACCTGATCGAGCGCGCCGATCGCATGCTCTATCGGGCGAAAATGAGTGGACGCAACCGCTGTGAGAAGGCCGCCTGAAACGCTTGCCGGGACGCTACTCAGATGTCTCAAGTTTGGCGCCGCGGTCGCCGATCATATCAGCGTACCGAACAAAAGATTCAGCCGCCCATGCCGCGCGCATCCAACGCGACGGCATGACGCGCAGAGGGAAGGAGGGCAGTGGTGAACAAGGATCTGAAATTTCTGATCGTCGATGACTTCTCCACGATGCGCCGCATCGTGAAGAATCTCTTGCAGGATCTGGGCTACACCAACATCACCGAGGCCGACGACGGCAAGACCGCGCTGCCGATGCTGCAGGCGGGCGACTTCGAGTTCCTGATCACGGACTGGAACATGCCGGGCATGCCGGGCATCGAGCTGCTGAAGGCGGTGCGCGCCGACGCCCGGCTGGCCAAGCTGCCGGTGCTGATGCTGACGGCGGAGGCCAAGCGTGAGCAGATCATCGAAGCGGCGCAGGCCGGGGTGAACGGCTATGTCATCAAACCCTTCACCGCCGCCACGCTGAAGGAAAAGCTCGACAAGATCTTCGCTTCCCTGGCGGCCGCCGCCTGAGGAATCCATGTCCGCCGCCAGCCACGATTTCCGGCTGCAATATGCCCCGCTGGTGGCCGACCTCGCCGGCGCGCTGGAAAGAAACGACGAAGACGCCTTCTACTACGCTCTCGACGGTATAGCGCGTTTGCGCGAGGACTGTGTGCTCGGCGAGCTCGACATCGTTACACAGGACATCCAGTCCGCGCTGGCGCAGTTCTGCAGCGAGTCCCGCATGAGTGATCTGGCGGAAAAGGAAGTGCCGGATGCACGGCTGCGGCTGGAACACGTGCTCAAGCTCACCGATGAGGCGGCGCATCACACCATGGATCTGGTGGAGCAGGCGCACGCCCCGGCGGAGCGCGCGAGCCGCCACCTGGCCCAACTCGTGCCCCTGTGGCAGAAATTCCGTGCGGCCGGCGCCGAGTTGTCCGCGCCGGAAGCCCCGGATCTGGTTCAGGCGCTGGATGCCTTTCTGGAACACGCGTCCGCGGATGCCGAATACGTACAGAAAAACCTGAAGGAAATGATCCTGGCGCAGGGCTACCAGGATCTGTCCGGACAGATCCTGCGCGGCGTCATGAAGCTCATCGTCGAACTGGAGCAGGCCCTGGTATCGCTGGTCCGAATGACGCAGGGTGCTGGCCGGGAGGAATCGCAGATGTCCGCGCCGCCGGGCGCCCATTCGCATGGACACGGCCCGGTGGTCCCGCAGGTCAATGACACCGGGGTCGTGAGCGCGCAGGACGATGTCGATGACCTGCTGTCCACGCTGAACATCTGAGTCCATCCCCGTTCGATCCCTCCTGGCGCCGGAATATTGGCGAATCCCCGCGCATTACCCGTCCCGGCGCCTGTCGTGCAGCCCGTGCCCATTACCACCCGAATTCCTGTATCTAATTGTTTTCTGAGTAAATTCATTTCAGGCCACGCCAGAACCCCCCACCTCCCCCGGCGCATCAGCACGATAACAGGCACGCAAGCTGCATTTGCCCGCCACAGGCTCGGTGACGGTCCCATTTGCGTTCATGCGCGAAGCGCGTCACGAAACGCGGCGCCGGATCGTTGACTTTAAAGCTGAATCGTGCATCGCCGATACAGGACAGGGGTTACGGGACGCAGGGGAACCCGCATACGCGGATCGATGAGACCGGGAAGGCGCTGAGTCGACCTTCACGGGCTCCGCTCTCCCATTCGGTTCAGTGGATATAAGACGAAGGCACGCACAATGACAATGGAAAATATACCGGCCGGTGAACACGCCGCCGCGCCCGCGGGCAACGCCCCGCGCAGGCTCGTGCTCGGGGCGAGCTGCACCATCGAGGATGTCGCGCAGTTGCGCACCGATCTCCTCGCACATCTGGAGGCGAACAAGCCCGTCATCATCGACGCCACCCGGCTGGAGCGCATCGACGCCGCCGGGGTGCAGCTGCTGGCGGCATTCACCATCGACTGCCTGGAGCGGGGGACCGCCTTCGCATGGAAACCGCGGCCGGCGGTGCTTGAAGAGGCGATTCGTCTCCTCGGACTGGGGGCCCTGATGGAAAGTCCGGGCGAGGTACTCGATATCGAGGGGGCGGCATGACAATCGATCTGGCACAGTTTCACGAAATGTTCTTCCAGGAGAGCGCGGAGGCGCTCGACACCATGGAGCAGACCCTGCTCCAGATCACCGATGGATCGGTGGAGAAGGAACAGATCGACACGATCTTTCGCGTGGCGCACTCGATCAAGGGCGGCAGCGCGACCTTCGGGTTCACCGGCATCGCCTCCTTCACGCACACGATCGAGACGCTGCTCGATCTGGTTCGTACCGGCCGCATCGGCATTACCCCGAACGAGATGGACCTGCTGCTGCGGTCGGTGGATGTGATGCGCGAGATGCTGTCGGCAGAGCAGCATAAACGCCCGCTGGATGAACAGGCGGTGGCGGAACTGCAGGACAGCGTCAAAGCGGTCATCGCCCGCTCGAGCGGGGTCGCGAGCGCGCCGGCAGCGGCGGTATCCGCGCCCAGCGGCGTCCCCACGGTCTCCACGCCCGAGCCCGAGCCCGAGCCGTCCAAGCCGGCCACGGCACCTGGCGCGGAGCGCTGGCAGATCGATTTCCGGCCGGGGGAAAACCTGCTCACGCGCGGGAACGATCCGCTGCGCATCTTTCGCGAGCTTTCCCGCCTGGGAGATCTGAACGTACGGGTAGACGCGGCCAGACTGCCGCCGCTGGCCGAGCTCGATCCCCATCGCTGTTACCTCAACTGGCATATGGAACTCGCCGGTCCGGACGATCGCGAGACGCTGGACCAGGTGTTCGACTGGATCAGCGACGACGCGGAGATCCGGATCACCGCCCCGGCCGGTTTGACGGCGCCCGCCGCGGCGCCGGCACCCGTGGCGCAGGAATCCGTCCCGGCGCCTGTCGCGCCGCCTGCGCAAGCGCCGACCCAGACCCCCCCGGCAGCGGTCAAGGCGCCGGAGACGCGCGCCGCGGCGGGCGAGGCGCCCAAGGCCGCATCCAGTGAGTCGACCTCGATCCGGGTCAGTATCGAGAAGATCGACGAGCTGATCAACACCGTGGGCGAGCTCGTCATCACGCAGTCCATGCTCAGTCAGCAGATGGTGCACATGGACGGCCCGCAGTCCGAGGAACTGCGCAAC
The DNA here is from genome assembly GCA_016716465.1 of Gammaproteobacteria bacterium. Taxonomy (NCBI): domain Bacteria; kingdom Pseudomonadati; phylum Pseudomonadota; class Gammaproteobacteria; species Gammaproteobacteria bacterium. The sequence goes on along the minus strand of JADJWH010000004.1, from coordinate 538,248 downwards.
GGCCTCGGACACCTCGAACGCCAGATGCGCGCGCTGCAGGAGAGCGTGATGCGCGTGCGCATGCTGCCCATCAGTTTCGTCTTCAATCGCTTCCCGCGCATGGTGCGTGACCTCAGCCAGAAGCTTGGCAAGAAGATCGAGCTGAAGATGACCGGCGAGCATACCGAACTGGACAAGACGGTGCTGGAGAAGATCGGCGACCCGCTCGTGCACCTGGTGCGCAACAGCCTCGATCATGGCATCGAGTCGGTGGAAAAGCGCAAGGAGGCCGGCAAGTCCGAGGTCGGCACGATCCATCTGAACGCCTACCACAAGGGCGGCAACATCATCGTCGAGGTCATCGACGACGGCGCCGGCCTGAACCGCGACCGTATCATGACCAAGGCGCGCGAACGTGGACTGATCGGCCCCGACGAGGAGTTATCCGACGATCGGATCTACAACCTGATCTTCCAGCCCGGTTTCTCGACCGCGGAGAAGGTCACCGATGTTTCCGGGCGCGGCGTCGGCATGGATGTCGTGCGACGCAACATCATGGAGCTGGGCGGCAACGTCCAGATTTTCTCGAACGCGGATCACGGCAGCACGGTGCGTATCCGGCTTCCGCTCACGCTGGCCATTCTCGACGGCCAGCTCGTGCGCGTCGGCCGTGAGGTCTATGTCATTCCGCTGGTGTCGATCGTCGAGACGATCCAGGTCCGGCGCGAGCAGATCAATTCGGTCGCGGGCGGGCGCGCGGAGCTGCTGCGCCTGCGCGAGGAGTGCATACCGATCATCCGGCTGTACCAGTTGTTCGAGGTGGAGGCGGACACCACGGAACTGGATGACGGCCTGCTGACCATCGTCGAGTCCGACGGCCAGCGGATGGGCATCTTCGTGGACGAACTGCAGGCACAGCAGCAGGTCGTGATCAAGAGCCTGGAAACTAACTTCCGCCAGCTGACCGGCATTTCCGGGGCGACCATGCTGGGCGACGGCCGCGTTGCGCTGATCCTTGACGTGCCCGGGCTGATCTCCCTGTTCGAGAGCCGCGAAAAGCAGTCGCACGATGAGAGACAGGCCGCGGTACGGCACGCTGCGTGACGGGCGGCGGACGGACCGGATAGAGAACGAACCGAGGTAGTTACGATGCAGACGAGCGCGGTGATGAGTGACAACGCGATGGGCGTGGGGGAGTTCACCACGGACGAGGCGGAGAGGGGATCGCAGTACCTCACCTTCATTTGCGCTGGCGAGGAATACGGTATCGACATCCTGCGCGTGCAGGAGATCAAGGGCTGGGAGGGCGCCACTCACGTGCCGCATACGCCGGCCTATGTGCTGGGGGTGATGAATCTGCGCGGGCTGATCGTGCCGGTGATCGACCTGCGCACGCGCTTCAACTTCGAACAGCGCGCCTTCAATGCCTCCACCGTGGTGATCGTGGTACGGGTGCAGTGCGCCATGGCGGAGAAGACCGTCGGGGTGGTCGTCGATGCGGTATCCGAGGTCTATACCTTTCCGGGCGAGGCCATATTGCCGCCGCCGGAGATGGGCGAACGCATGGATGGATCCTGCATCAGCGGGCTGGCGAGCGTGGGCGACAAGATGGTCATGCTGCTGGACATCGATCCTCTGATCGCCTCGAGCATCGAGAACATATAGCAAGATCCGCCGGTGTTCCGGAAGGAGGAGAGATGAAAATCAACGTTCGGATGAAGCTGTTGGGCATGGCGCTGCTGAGCGCGGTCATGCTGGCTGTCGTCGGGCTGGCCGGGTACTGGGCGAGTGAACGCCAGAGCGAGGCGATGCACGAGGTGTCGATCACCCTGGCCGCCATGCGAAATCATCTCACCGCCGACATGATGCACGATGCCCTGCGTGGTGACGTGCTTTCGGCCATCATCAAACAGGACCTTTCCCAGGAAGGCGTCGCCTACAAGGAAGATCGGGAGATTCTGCAGGATCTGAGCGAGCACGTGGTCTTGTTCCGGGACATGCTCAAGGAGAACTCCGGCATGGATCTGAATCCCGAGATCATGGCCAGCCTGAACCAGGTCCAGCCAACGCTGGAGGCGTACATCCAGAGCGCGAACCGACTGACCGAGCTTGCGTTGCACGATCATCTTGCCGCCGTAAAACAGATCAACGGCTTCTTTGCGGACTTCGAGCGGCTGGAAGGTGAAATGGAGAAGCTGAGCGAGGAAATCGAACAAGGTGCTACACGGGCACAAGAGCGCGCGACCAAGGCTGCGACCGATTCCCATATCCTGATGGCCGCGGCGACCGGGATATCGCTTGCCATTCTGCTCACTGTATCGATGATGCTGGCAGGACGTTTCACGCGCTCGCTGCAGCATCTGCTGGAGAGTTCACGCAGGATCGCCGCCGGGGATCTGAGCTCGACGATCGAAGTGCGAAATCGCGACGAGATCGGTGACCTGGCGAACGTAATGAACGGGATGCGTGACAAGCTGAAGGGCATCGTGACAGTGGTCAAGGACGGCGCCGCGCATATCTCCGGAGGGGCGACCGAGATATCGCATGGCATCAACAATCTCTCGCAGCGCACCGAGGAACAGGCCTCCAGCCTGGAAGAGACCGCATCGTCCATGGAGCAGATGACGTCCACGATCAAACAGAGTGCCGACAGTACCCATCAAACCGATGCCCTGGCGCGCGCCGCCCTGCAGGAGGCGAAACAAGGGGGAGATATCGTCCATCAGACGGTGGCGGCGATGTCAGACATCAATGTTTCAAGTAACAGAATCGCCGACATCATCGGCGTCATCGACGAGCTTGCCTTTCAGACCAATCTGCTGGCATTGAATGCCGCGGTCGAGGCGGCGCGTGCCGGTGAGCAGGGCAAGGGATTTGCGGTGGTCGCCGCCGAAGTGCGCAATCTGGCCCAGCGCAGTGCAGAGGCGGCCAGGGAGATCAAGACATTGATTGAAGACGGCGTCGTCAAGGTCAAGACCGGGACTGAACTGGTGCAGCAATCCGGCGAGACGCTGACACGGATCATCGAAAGCATCAACAAGGTTGCCAGCATCGTCGCCGAGATATCCGCGGCGAGCCAGGAACAGTCGGCCGGGATCGAGCAGATCAACCGGACGGTGATGCAGATGGACGAGATGACACAGCAGAATGCGGCGCTGGTCGAACAGGCCTCGGCCGCGAGCAAATCGATGGAAGAACAGGCGCGACGACTGCTGGACCAGATCGGGTTTTTCCGCGTGGCGCAGGGTGACACACCGCCCGCGGCGTTATCCCCGAGCGGGATACGAGCGGCCAGAAGCGAAGCGGCGCAACGTGGACATACCGAGGTCGCGCCCGCTCTCATGCGGAGCGCGGCCTGATGCGGCTGTATCAGGTGTGCATCGACCTGGTCTGTTCTGATGAGTGAGCCCAGTCAAGGGAAAAAGGAAGCGATCATGAGTTTTACATGGAAGCGCACGATCAAGGTCAGGGTCATGGAGGCGTTCGGGGTGCTCATCGTCGTGGTGGCGACGCTGCTGGCCAATATGTACGTCAGGTTGGGGGACATCGCCGGCGCGCAGGAACATCTCGACCGGGTACACACCCTGGCGCAGGAGGCAGAACGACTGCGGTCTGCCGTGCTCGACATGCAGACCGCCATCGCCGGCGCCGCGCTGAGCCGGGACCACGAGATGATGGGGCGCGGCGCGAGGGCGGATTACGAGCGGGCGCTGGGCGCGTCCAAACGCATGACTGAACTGGAACGGCGATTCGCCGGTGCTGCGCCGTCTGCGATCGGGGCCGTGGGGACCGATCTCGAGCTGATGTATCAGGTCGGGGAACGCATGGTCGCGGCATACGCGCGGGGGCGGGACCCGGGAGAGAAAGCGGCGGTGGAATATAACGCGATCCGCGTCGCCGTGCTCGGGGTGATCGATGACGGCATGGAAGATCTGGACCGATTGTACGCGGAAGGTTCGATGGCCCTGTCGCGGTCGACACGCGGACTCGGCATGACCCTGCTCGGCAGCGTGGCGGCCATCCTGCTCGCTGGCGTCTGCGCGGCGTTCATGCTCGCGCGCCAGCTCGCGCGCCCGCTCCGGCTGGTGCGGGAGTCCGTCGAGCGGCTTTCCGAGGGCGATCTGACCCATCGGGCGGATTTCAGGGACAGCGGCGAGCTCGGCGACCTGGTGACCCGGATCAACGGTCTGACGGATCAACTGAAGAACGTGGTCACCGGGATGATCGACAGCGCCGCGAACATCTCCAGCGGCTCCAGGCAGGTTGCGCGCGGTGTCGACGATCTTTCCCGCAGCGCGGATGAACAGTCAACCCGCCTGGAAGGCGCGGCCACCTCCATGCAGGCGGCGGGTTCCGCGGCGCGGCAGGGCGCGGATGACGCCGCCGGGATGGACCGGCTGATCAAAGAGGCGCTGGAGGCGATGGCGGCGGGTGGGAGCCTCGTCAATGATGCGGCCGTGGCGATGGTGGACATCGACGAGTCCGGTGACAGGATCGCCGGCATGGCCGAGGCCATGGACGGGATCGCCTCGCGCGCGAATCTGCTCGCGCTCAAGGCGGTGGTGGAGGCCGCGCGCGCCGGCGATCGGGACGGCGATTTCGCCGAGGTGGCCGCCGAGGCGCATGAACTGGCCCAGCGGAGCGCCGCCCTGACGAAGGAAATCAAGGGACTGATCGCGAACAATCTGGAAAAGGTCAAGCTCGGCAGGCAACTGGTCGATCAATCCAGGGAGACGCTGCACAGGGTCATCACGAGCGTCGGCGAGGCGGCAGGGAATGTCGCGGACGTATCCGAGTCCAGCCGCGAACAGTCGGCCGGACTCGGCAGGATCAACCAGGCGATGGTGCGGATGGACGAGATGGCCCGCCAGAACGCGCTGCTGGTCGACCAGGCCGCCGCCGCCACCCGCATGATGGAGGAAGAGGCGTGCAGGCTGCTGGAGCGCATCGCCTGCTTCAAGATGCATCGCAGCCCGCCTGCTGTCGCGGCGGGAGGCAGAAAACGGCGCTTCGGCTTCGTGCGGCGCCTGGGTCGGAACGAGATGATCGGGGCCTCCGCGCTGTAGCGGCGGCGAGTCGAAAAAGATCGGGGATAAAGCATGGCAACGATTATGGCAGTGGATGATTCGGCCTCCATGCGCCGCATGGTGACGTTCACGCTCAAGGGAGCGGGTCATGAGGTGATCGAGGCGGAGGACGGCGTGGCGGCCTTCAGCGCCGCCAAGGACCGGAAGGTCGACCTCGTCCTGACCGACGTGAATATGCCGAATATGGACGGCATTACTCTGGTGAGGGAGTTGCGCGCGCTGGCGACCTACCGCTTCACGCCGATCCTGGTGCTGACCACGGAGTCGTCCGATGCCAAGAAACAGGAAGGACGCGCGGCCGGCGCCACCGGCTGGATCGTCAAGCCGTTCAGCCCGGACCAGCTGATCGCCACCATCCGAAAGGTATTGGGATAACACGAAGGCCGTACGGAGATGTACGCCCTGGTCGATGACACGAGACAGCAGCTGAGGAGAGAAAGACGATGAGCGCGGCAGAGGCATTGAACCACGGGATGGACGCGGAGGCACGGATCGACGACGCCACTGATCAATATTTGACCTTTGTCCTGGCGGGGGAACATTACGGGGTAGATATCCTGCGCGTGCAGGAGATCCGCGGCTGGTCGCAGGTGACCCACATACCGAACACGCCGGACTACATCCACGGCGTGTTGAACCTGCGCGGCACGATCGTTCCGATTGTCGACCTGCGCATGCGCTTCGGCATCGAGCGCGCCGCGAACAGCCGGACCACGGTCATTGTGGTGCTCAGGCTGGTCCAGGGTGAGCAGCAGCGAACCATCGGACTGGTGGTCGACGCAGTGTCTGATGTGTGCAACGTGGGCGCCAGTGAGCGCAAGCCCGCACCCGACTTCGGCGCCTCGGCGCAAACCGAATTCATCAGCGGTATGGCCGCCATCGACGACAGGATGGTGATCCTGCTTGATGTCGATCGTTTGTTCCACAGCGATGAACTGGCGGTGGTGGACACCGCAGCCGGATCGCGTCGATCCGTTTGACTCGACGCATATGTAAATGACTCCCGATGACGGGCGGATAAAAAAGGAAGGGGCGATCATGTTCAAGAACATATCGATTAAGGCACGCTTGGTATTCGTGCTCGGGATGCTTGCCGTATTGCTGATGGTCAACGGCGGCTTCGGTCTCTATGGCCTGAAACAAACCAACGGAAACCTGCAGAAGGTGTACGAGCGGGACACCGCGAATGTGCTTCTGCTGTCGGATATCGAGCGCATGCTGCTGAAGAACCGCATTGCGCTCTTCATCGCGACATCGGATCCGTCGGAGGACACGATCCGGCTGCGGACCGCGGAAGTGGAAAAGAACATCAGCGAGATCAACCGCCTGTGGGATGAGTACAGCAAGACCGAGATGTCGACGGAAGACCGGGCACTGGCCGACGATTTCGCCACGATACTGCCGCGCTTCATCCAGGAAGGCGTGCGCCCTGCGGTGGCGCAGCTGCGCGAGGGCAAGGTGGAAGACGCCAGCCGGCACCTGGTCTATGTCCTGTTCGCCCTGTCGCTGGCGCTGGAGCCGCGCATGGATGCCCTGATGGGCGTTCAGCAGGAACACGCCAAGCAAAGCTACGAGGCATCGCAGGCGACCTACTCCCAGGCGCAGCTCATCGCCTTCGGTTGCATCGGTGTCGGTCTGCTGGTGGCCGTCGTGGTCGGCTTCATGCTGGTGCGCGCCATCGTCAACCCGCTCAACGAGGCAGTGCGGGTCGCGCATGACATCGCCAACGGCGACCTGACCAAATCGATCCAGGTACGCACCAGGGACGAGACCGGCAAGCTGCTCGGCGCGATGAAGCAGATGAGCATGAAGCTCGCCGAGATGGTCGGCAAGGTAAGCGAGGCGAGCGTGTCTGTCGCCACCGGGGCGCGCGAGATCGCCGCCGGCAACATCAATCTGTCACAGCGCACCGAGGAACAGGCGTCCTCCCTGGAGGAGACCGCGTCCTCGATGGAAGAACTCACCTCGACGGTGAAGCAGAACGCCGACAATGCGCGCCAGGCGAACCAGCTTGCCAACGCGGCCCGTGAGGTCGCGGAGAAGGGCAGCGATGTGGTCGCGCGCGCGATGAATGCGATGCAGGACATCAATGCCTCCTCCAAGAAGGTCGAGGACATCATCGGGGTGATCGACGAAATCGCGTTTCAGACCAACCTGCTGGCGCTGAACGCGGCGGTCGAGGCCGCGCGCGCGGGTGAACAGGGCCGCGGCTTCGCGGTGGTCGCCGCCGAGGTGCGCAACCTGGCCCAGCGCAGCGCCACCTCCGCCAAGGAGATCAAGGACCTGATCAGTGATTCGGTGCGGAAGGTCGACGACGGCGCCCATCTGGTCGACCAGTCGGGCAAGACGCTGGAAGAGATCGTGTCCAGCGTGAAGAAGGTAACGGACATCGTCGCCGAGATCGCGGCTGCGAGCCAGGAGCAGTCGTCCGGCATCGAGCAGGTCAGCAAGGCGGTGATGCAGATGGACGAGATGACGCAGCAGAACGCGGCCCTGGTGGAACAGGCCTCGGCGGCGAGCCGTTCCATGGAGGAGCAGGCCACGGTCATGAGCGACCTGATGACCCGTTTCAAGATCAACGGCGGCACCGCGTCAATGGCGACAACACCGATGGCGCCGACCGCGCCGGCGCCCCGGGCCGAGGCGAAATCCTCCGGCAAGGAATCCAAGGGCATCAAGGTGCGCCTGCCGGCGGCCGCCCGCCGCAGCCAGGAGCAGAACGTCGCGCAGGACGACGAGTTTTCGATGCCATCGCCGGCGGCCCGCGTCAATGGCAAGGTCAATGGCAGCAGCGCGGAAGAATGGCAGGAGTTCTGACAGGACGAGTTGCGGAGAGTTTTCAGGGCAGGGAAGCCTGCCAATAATTACACGGATCGAGGAATAAGCCATGCGTAACAACGGGCCGGTAAGCAATGTCGAACGCCACTTCGGCGACCACGAACGGATCGTCTCGAAGACCGACACCAAGGGCCGCATCACCTATGTGAACCGTACCTTCGAGGACATCAGCGGCTTCAGCAAGGAAGAGCTGATCGGCAAGGCGCACAACATCGTGCGCCACCCCGACATGCCGCCGGAGGCCTTCGAGGACCTGTGGAATACCCTCAAGGCCGGCAAACCCTGGCGTGGCCTGGTGAAGAACCGCTGCAAGAACGGTGACCACTACTGGGTCGAGGCCAATGTCAACCCGATCGTCGAGAACGGCGAGATCGCCGGCTATGTGTCGATGCGCTCGCGTCCGACCCGCGAGCAGGTGGAATGGGCGGAGAACACCTATCGCCTGGTACGCGAGGGGCGCGCCAATCATTTGCGCATCAAGGAAGGCCACGTGGTGCATCGCGGGCTGCGCGGCTGGCTGGGAAAACTGGCCACACCGAGTGTGAAGGCGCGGCTGAACATCGGCATCGCGCTGCTGACCTTCACCGCAATCGGCCTGTCGTTCATGGGGGTGCCGACCGGCGTCATGGTTGGCGTGAACATCGCCCTGCTGATCGCGATGGAACTCTATATGACGCGCCTGATCGTGCGTCCCTTGCGCGAGGCGGTGCGGGTGGCGAACGCGATCACCGCCGGTGATCTCAACGTCGAGGTAACGGCCGGTCGCAAGGACGAGTTCGGCGACCTGCTCTATGCCCTCAACATCATGAAGGGGACGCTGCAGGGCATCGTCGCGGACGTGGTGTGCAAGGCCACTGGTTTCAATCATACCGCGAGCGGCATCGCGGCCGGCAATGACAGCCTGTCCCAGCGCACCGAACAGCAGGCCTCGTCACTGGAGGAGACCGCCTCCAGCATGGAGGAACTCACCTCGACCGTGAAGCAGAACGCGGACAACGCCGCCCAGGCCAGCCGCCAGGCAGAGGAGACGCGGCGGTCGGCCGAGAAGGGCGGTGAAGTGGTGGCCAAGGCGGTCGACGCCATGAGCGGCATCAACCAGGCGAGCAAGAAGATCGCCGACATCATCGGGGTGATCGACGAGATCGCCTTTCAGACCAACCTGCTGGCGTTGAACGCGGCGGTCGAGGCCGCGCGCGCGGGCGAGCAGGGCCGCGGCTTCGCGGTGGTGGCGGGCGAGGTGCGCAACCTGGCCCAGCGCAGCGCCACCTCCGCCAAGGAGATCAAGGACCTCATCAACGACAGCGTGCTCAAGGTCGAGGCGGGCACCGAACTGGTCAACGCCTCCGGCCGCACCCTGACCGAGATCGTCGACGGCGTCGCCAAGATGACCGCGATCGTCGCCGAGATCGCGGCGGCGAGCCGTGAACAGTCGGCCGGCATCGAGCAGGTCAACCAGGCGGTCATGCAGATGGACGACCTGACCCAGCAGAATGCCACGCTGGTGGAGGAGGCGGCGCAGACCAGCCGGACCCTGGAGCTCGAGTCCAAGGGCCTGATCCAGATGATGGACTTTTTCCAGATGGCCTGCGCCCCCGGCGCCCGCGGCGCGGTGCCGCGTGTCCGTCCGTCCGCCGGTGCGCCGGCAAAGGTTGTGCGTCCGCGCCCTGAGGCTGCCGTGGAAGAGGTCCCGGCGGCACTCCTGACGCAGGCGCGTCGTTCTTCCGGAGCAAGTTCGGAGTGGTCCCAGTTCTGATGGACCGGACAGTGGCAAGACGGATATCCAGACAATCGAGCGAACGAGGTGGGAGATGGCGGCGGGAGGGCAGGTCAGGACGGGTATCTATGAGCGGGATCTGGTGTTCACCGACGGAGACTTCGATTTCATCCGCCGCGTGGTCGTCGAGCAGACCGGCATCACCTTGTCGGAGCAGAAGCGCGAGCTGGTCTACGGCCGGCTCGCCAAGCGCCTGCGTACACTGGACCTGCAGAGCTTCGCGCAGTATTGCAGCTATCTCGAGCAGAGTCCGGACGAACTCCACGAACTGGTCAACGCCATCACCACCAACCTGACCTCGTTCTTCCGCGAGCCGTATCACTTCGATTATCTGCGCGAAAACCTGCTGCCCGAGCTGCTGCGCCGCAACGCGCAGAGCCGTCGCATCCGCATCTGGTCGGCGGGGTGCTCGACCGGCGAGGAACCCTATTCGATCGCCATGGTGCTGCGCGACGCGCTGCCGGCCGGCCAGGGCTGGGACGCCAAGATCCTCGCCACCGACATCGACTCGAACGTGCTGGCCAGGGCGCAACAGGGCATGTATGCGCAGGAGCGCGCGTCCGGCATACCCGAGCGCTATCAGCGCCGCAGCTTCCACAAGGGCCAGGGCGACAATGCCGGTATGCTGCGGGTCAGTGACGAGGTACGTTCGCTGATCACCTTCCGCCAGCTCAATCTGATGCAGGAATGGCCGATGAAAGGGCCGTTCGACGTGATCTTCTGCCGCAACGTGGTGATCTATTTCGACAAGCCCACCCAGCGGCGACTGTTCAATCGCTACGCGGACCTGCTCGTGGACGGCGGACATCTGTTCATCGGTCATTCCGAGACCTTGTTCAAGGTGTGTGACCGGTTCACCCTGATCGGGCGCACCATATATCGCAAGCTCTGACGGCCGGGGAATCCAACGCAATGAACGCGAGCAGTCCCGCGAGCCGCAAGGATCCCGCCGAACTCCCGCCGGCCCTGCCCGGATTCGAGCACGTCAACCGTTACTGGGACGACATGCACAAACAGTTCGCCGCCAAGATCCTGCCGGGTGAGTACTACGTGACGCAAGGCCGGGAGATGGTGGTCACCGTGCTGGGCTCCTGCGTGTCGGCGTGCATTCGCGACGTGGTCACGGGCGTCGGCGGCATGAATCACTTCATGCTGCCGGTCGGCGCGGGCAGCGGCGGCAGCTGGGACGCCGCCGGGCTCGGCACCTCGACCCGCTACGGCAATTATGCGATGGAAAAACTGATCAACGATATCCTGAAACACGGCGGCCGGCGCCCGAACCTGGAGGTCAAGGTGTTCGGCGGCGGGAAGATCCTCGCCAATATGACCGATATCGGGGACAAGAACATCAGTTTCGTGCGCGCCTACCTCAACGCGGAGGGGTTCCGGCTGGCGGCCAGCGACCTGGGGGACATTCATCCGCGCAAGGTCTATTACACGCCCGCCACCGGCAAGGTCTTCATGAAAAAGCTGCGCGCCCTGCACAACAACACCATCGTGGAACGCGAGACGGCGTACATGGAAGCGATCGTGCACAAACCGGTGGAAGGCGATATTACACTGTTCTGAGTTCCGCCGCGGCGCGCCGCGGGTCTGGATGCGGTATCAAACGGGGAAATGACAGCCATGAGCAAAATACGCGTACTGATCGTCGACGACTCGGCCCTGGTGCGGCAGCTCCTCACCAAGATGCTCGACAGCGATCCACAGATCGAGGTGGTGGGCACGGCGCAGGATCCGTATGTGGCGCGCGAGAAGATCAAGGCGCTCAATCCGGACGTGCTGACGCTGGATGTCGAGATGCCGAAGATGGACGGGGTGACGTTCCTGTCCAATCTGATGCGTCTGCGCCCCATGCCGGTGGTCATGGTATCGTCACTGACCGAACGGAGCGCGGACATCACGCTGCGGGCGCTTGAGCTGGGCGCGATCGACTTCGTTTCCAAACCGAAGATCGATCTGGCGCACACACTGGAAGAGTACCGCGATGAGATCATCGCCAAGGTAAAGATGGCGGCGCACGCCCGCCCGAACACCAAGGGACCCGGGATCGCGCCGCAGGATATTCCGCCGCGACTGAGCGCCGATGCGGTGCTGAAGCGCGAGCGACCGCAGCATTTCCGCACCACCGACCGCCTGATCGCGATCGGTGCTTCCACCGGCGGCACCGAGGCGATCAAAGAGGTGTTGATACGCATGCCGCCCGACGCGCCCGGCATCGTGATTTCACAGCATATCCCGGAGGCCTTCAGCCGTCCGTTCGCGATGCGCATGAACCGCGAATCGCAGATGACGGTGAGCGAGGCGGTCGATGGGCAGCACATCGTGCCGGGGCATGTGGTGATCGCGCCCGGCAACCGCCACCTGGTGATTGAACGCGACGGCGCCCGCTATGTCTGCCGCCTGAGCGACGGCCCGCCGGTGAACCGGCATCGACCGAGCGTCGATGTGATGTTCCGCTCGGTGGCGCAAAACGCGGGACCCAATGCCATCGGCGTGATCCTGACCGGGATGGGCGATGACGGTGCGCGCGGCCTGAAAGAGATGCATGAAGCGGGCGCCTATACGCTGGCCCAGGACGAGAAGAGCAGCGTGGTGTGGGGCATGCCCGGCGAGGCGGTGAAACAGGGCGGGGTGGACGAGACCGTGGACATCTACAGGATGACCGAGGCCATCCTGCGCGCTGTCACGCGCGGCGAGGCCAAGGCCTACGGAAAGGCGGGATGATGCATTCGGTCTCGACCGGTACGGACACCGCTGTCGCGCGGCGACCCGGGTGCTGGACGGCCTGGGCGCTCAGCGCCGCCGCGCTGGGTACCGCCGTCATGCCGGGCGGCGCCCTCTGGGCAGCCCCCCTGTTCGCGCTCGCCATCGCCCACTGGGCCTGGCTGGCGTACGGGGCGCGGGCGGGGCGCGATGCCGAAGCGATTCACGATGCGCGCCTGACCGAACGGATCCTGGCCGTGAGCCGCACGGCCGGGAGCGATCTGCGCGCCTTGCGCGCCGATCTCAGGCAGGTGCGGATCCTGGTGCATGACGCCGCGGTGACGCTGGGGGATGGATTTCAGGGACTCAGTGAAACGATGCGGCGGGAGGGCGCCGCGGCGGTGGGCACGGCGGGGACGGAGAGCATCGAGGTGCTGGTGCGCTCGCTGCAGTTCGAGGACGTGGCGCGCCAGCTGCTCGAATATTGCGATCACCAGGTGGCCGGGCTGGAGGCTTGCGCCGATGACCTGGCCGCCCTGCTCGCTGACGCGACATCGCATGGCCGGCCGACGGAACGGGAATCCAGGTTGATCGCGATCTGCGAGCGATATCTCGAGGACAGCCGCCTGTGGGCGGCGCGCCGCGAGCGCCATATCACGCAGACCTCGGTGCAGGCGGGCAAGGTCGAGTTGTTCTAGCGCGGGATTCGTCCCCACATGCGGCGCACGGCGTCGTCGCCATTCACGGTGTGCCGGATCGCGCCGATGACGTGCACGGTGACCAGGCCCATCAATGTATAGGCGGCGGCGACATGCACGCCTTCCAGCCCTTCATGCAGATCCTCCAGCTTCGGCAGCGGACTCGGCAGCGCGAACCAGTCGAATACCTCGAGCGGGCGCGCCAGCGTCCACACGATGAAAGGCCCGGTCAGTATCGCCCCCAGTGCCAGCGCGTGGTGCACGCGGCCCCGCGGTGCTGTTCGACCGCGCGCGGAAAACCCCGCATCAGTCGCCAGCAGACACGGAAAAACAGGAACAGGAACAACAGGACGCCGAACGAGATGTGCAGCCCGAACCAGAAGCTGCGCGCGTCGCCGCGCGGCAGCCCGCTGAAATAGAGGCCGATCGCGAACATCACGCAGACCGCGGCGGCGCCCAGCCAGTGATTGAAACGCGAGACGCCCCCGTAGCGGTCGTCCTTGTCCAGCAGGGTCATCCGGGTTTCTCCTGTGTCACAAGAAGTCAGGCGCGCTTGCGCGCCAGGGTGAGACCGTCGCCGATCGGCACCAGGCTGAGGTCCACGCGCGCATCCTGGTGGAGGCGCCGGTTGAAGTCGCGTATCGCGCGGGTCGAATCGCTCTGGTCGGCGGGGTCGGCGACGCGTCCGCCCCACAGCACGTTGTCGACCGCGATGAGGCCGCCAGGGCGCAGCAGGCTCAGGCACGCCTCGTAATAGTCGAACAGGCCGACCTTGTCGGCGTCGATGAAGGCGAAGTCGAAACACCCGCCCTCGCCCGCTGCGATCAGTCCGTTCAGGGTCTCCAGCGCCGGCGCCAGCCGCAGTTCGATGAGATGGGCGAGCCCCGCCCGTTCCCAGTAGCGGCGCGCGACAGCGGTCCATTCCGCGCTGATGTCGCAGGCCACGAGCCGGCCATCAGGCGGCAGGCCGCGAGCGATTGCCAGTGCACTGTAACCGGTAAAGGTGCCGATCTCGATGGCGCGCCGCGCGCCCAGCAGACGCACCAGCAGGGTCATGAACTGGCCCTGGTCCGGGGCGATCTGCATTCTGCCGTGCTCGAGCGCGTCGGTCTCCGCGCGGAGCGCCCGGTCCAGTTCGGTGTCGCGCAGGGATACCGACAGCAGATAGTCATACAGCCGGTCGTCGAGCGGGAGTGTGTGTTTTCCCATGACGGGTATCACCAGGGTGGTCGGACCCGCGCTCGCCCATGGGCGAGCGCGGGTCAACCGGGTGGAGTATCAGTCCTTCACGGCCTCGACTTCGAGCGTGATCTGCATCTCGTCGCCGACGGCCGGCAGCGCGTAGTTCACGCCGAAATCGGAACGCTTGATCGTCGCCGTCGCGTTGAAGCCGCACATCTCCTTCTTGTTCATCGGATTGGCCCCGCACTGAATGTGATCGACGGCGAGCGTCACCGGCTTGCTGACGCCCATGATGGTCAGGGTACCGTCCACCGTGGCGCTGGAATTGTCGCTGATGACCACCTTGCTCGATTTGTAGGTGATGACGGGGAATTCCGCCGCGTTCAGGAAATCGGGTGAACGCAGGTGATCGTCACGCTTCTGAAAACCGGTGTCGACCGAATTGGCGTCGATCTTGATGTCGACCGCACCCGTCTTGCCGGCCAGATCCACCGTGATCTTGCCCTCGGTGGCGTTGAAGCGGCCGTGCATGGTGGAGAAGCCCAGGTGGTTGATCGTGAAGTGCGGGAAGGTGTGGGCGGGATCCACCGTGTAGGTGCCGGGGGCCGCGAAGCCGACCGCGGGCAGGGCGGACACGGCGATCATGAGCAGGGTTTTACGCATGGTTTGACTCCTTTCTGGGTTTGCGTGGGTTGATGATGCTGGATTTCAGATCGGGGGCGCGCCGGCGACGGCCAGGGTGATCAGGATGGCGGCGGCGGCGGCGGGCAGCGTGTAGAGGGCGGTCAACACGATCGGAATGAAGCG
The DNA here is from genome assembly GCA_016716465.1 of Gammaproteobacteria bacterium. Lineage (NCBI taxonomy): Bacteria > Pseudomonadati > Pseudomonadota > Gammaproteobacteria > Gammaproteobacteria bacterium. The sequence goes on along the minus strand of JADJWH010000004.1, from coordinate 523,177 downwards.
GTTACGCCCCGCCGGCACGGGCAGCCGCGCCAGCAGCGGGATTAGCGTGAGCGGTGCCAGGCTGTACCAGGGCAGGCGCGCGAAATGCAGGGCGGCCACGCCAAGCAGGGCGCACAGCAGCGTGGCCGGCAGGATCAATGTGCGACCCGGGGAGAATTCCCCGCGCCACAGGAATACCAGCAGGTAGGCGCCGACGGCGGCGGCGACCGCGCCGCCCAGCTGGCCCATCAGCGCGGTGGCCCCCAGCAGGGCGCTGATCCCGGTCCCGGTGGCGAGCATCAGGACGGCGATGACCGATCTGACCGGCCGGGACTCCAGGGTATCGGTGCCCCATATGAGCCAGGCGGTATAGGCGAGGGCCGGGACGACCACCCCGGCGAGCGCGGCGCCCTCGGTGCGGGTCACCACCGGCCAGATGACCCACAGGGCGATCGCCGCCGCCGCCGCGGCGGGCAGCCACTGACGTATGCGGCGGTCACGCACCAGGGTGTCGAGGATCAGGGCGACGATGACCGCCCCCGCGCCCGCCAGCAGGATCTTGCGCGTGCTGGTCAGCGGCAGAAACTGGAATCCGGCGATGAGGTAGGCGGCGGCACCGAAGGCGAGCGGGAAACCCAGGCCGGCCCACGGCGCGCCGGCGCGCCGCAGGACCAGGGCGGCGACCAGGGCGACCACGAACGGGATAACCGCCGATTGCACGAACACATTGTCCAGCCATGGACTCACGACGAAACTCCCGCTCCGGACCTTGGAATAGTGATAAGCGTTCTCACCGTGAAATGATAGGGGAGCACGATAAGTTTATAATCGGGTCTGGTATTACAACATTGTTTCCAATCGTGGACAAATCCTATGGAACCGATCGACGATATGCGCCTGTTCGCCCGGCTGGTGGAGCTGCGCAGCTTCACGGCCGTCGCCGCCGCCGAGCAGATGGCGCGCTCCCTGGTGAGCAAGCGCATCACCCGGCTGGAGGACCATCTGGGCGTGCAACTGCTGAATCGCACGACGCGGCGGCTCGAGCTGACCGAGGCCGGCCGGACCTATTATCAGTATTGCCAGCAGGTCGACGTGATCCGGCAGGAGGCCGAAGCCGCGGTAGGCGAGATCCGGCAGCGACCGAAGGGGATGCTGCGGCTCAATGCCCCGGTGATGTTCGGCCAGATCGTGCTGCCGCGCATCATCACCGGTTTCCTCGCCCAGTTTCCCGATGTCCATGTGGTGCTGAGCCTCAATGATCAGTACGTGGATGTGATCGAGGGCGGTTACGACCTGGTGATACGCATCGGCAACCTGAAGAGCTCCACCCTGCGCGCGCGCAAGGTCGGTACGACCCGGCTGCGTGTTTATGCGCATGAACGGTATCTGGCGGCACATGGGACGCCGCGTCAGCCGCAGGACCTCAGGGGGCACAACTGCCTGCTGTATCAGCACCAGATCAGCGGACCCAACGGCTGGGAATTCCAGGGCCCCTCCGGCAAGGAGACCGTCGAGGTGAGCGGCAACTTCAGCGCGGAGAACAGCGTGCCCCTGTATCAGGCGGCGCGCGACGGGCTTGGCATCACGCGGCTGCCGAGTTTCATCGAGGAGGTCTTCGGCCGCGCGGGCATGGTCAACCTGCTCGGGGAATATGAGCCGGAGGTCGACATTCACGCGGTCTACGCCACCACGCGGAAGCCGCCGCTCAACACCCGCGTGTTTATCGACTACCTGGCCGAGCGCCTGTCCGTGCGCGATTGAAAACAGGGACTGAGGACTTAGGACCGAGGACTGAGAAAAACAGAAGACCGTCGCCCGGATGGAGCGCAGCGGAATCCGGGAATCCAGTCTCCCCGGATTCCGGCACCACGCGCCTCCATCCGGGCTACATTGATACCCATCCGCATCGCAAGAGTTTAGGGGGTTTAACTTAGTCCTAAGTCCTCACTCCTGTGTTTCAGAGGTGATCGATCAGCTTGCCGGTGGTCTGGCGCAGGCGCTGGCTCAGCATGATGGCGATCTTGAACAGCAGTCTGTTACCGATGCGGGGCCGTTCCTCGCAGATGCGTATCAGATTCTCGCGCGACAGCAGAACGAGCGCCGACGGGGCCGAGGCGACCACGGTGGCCGAGTAGGGCTGGCCGTCGATCACGGAGATCTCGCCGATCAGCTTGCCCGGCGTGACGTCGGTGATCTTCTTCAACTGGCCGCCCTGGCCGCCTTTGAGCACTTCGAGCCGGCCCTCGAGCAGCAGGCACAGGTGCGCGGTGCGCTCGCCCTCGCGGAAGATGACGGCGCCCTGATCCACGCGCTGGCCGACCAGATAGCCGGCCAGCAAGGTGGTTTCCTCGCGCTTGAAGTCCTCGAACATCGCCATGCGTTCGAGTTTGGGGATCAGTTCATGCTTGTGCATAGTGTCGATGAGCGCTGGGGACTGGCTTTGCAGACGTACCCGTTTCGATGGCCCGCATCACGGGCGGAATGCCGCGACCGCGCGGCGCAGCCGTTTGATCTGGTCCGCAGAATAGTGGCTTTCATAGCGTATTGCGATATACAGGTGGTTGATGAAGGTGATCGTATCGCGCAACTTGGGCAATTGCCGTTCCGCGCGGGCGCCGAACGCGGCCGGTCCCTCCGCCGGCGCCCGTACCAGGCCGCGTCGGGCCAGTTTTGCGCAGAAGCGTTGATAGTGGCGCAGCGCGGGATCGATCCGGCGCCGGCGCCGGTACATCAGTCCGCCGCCGAGTACGGCCAGCACCAGAATAATGCCGGCCAGCACCGTCAGCGCCGTCGTGGCCCAGGAATGCAGGCCGAGGCGTGCGAGCACGGCGGCCTGATTCTCCGGCCCATAGGCGAGCACCCACTGGTTCCAGCGGTTGTTGAGGGTATCCAATACCAGGCGTGAGCGTTGCCATAGCGCGCCGAGGGCGCCGCTCCCGAAGTCGCGCAGCAGACCGCTCTGCTGCGCCGGCAGTACGCTGTCGATGCCGTGTTCGATGCGCTGCGGCGCGACCGCTGCCGTAGGATCCACGCGTGCCCAGCCGCGTCCTTCCAGCCAGACCTCGCTCCAGGCATGGGCATCGCGCTGGCGTACGATCAGGTAGTCGTCGAGCGGATTGAGTTCGCCGCCCTGATAGCCGGTCACGACGCGGGCCGGAATGCCCGCCGCGCGCATCAGCACGGTGAAGGCGGAGGAATAGTGTTCACAGAAGCCGCGCCGCGTCTGGAACAGGAATTCGTCGACGGCATTGCCGGACAGCGGCGGCGGTTCGAGCGTGTAATAAAAAGGTTCCGTGCCGAAGTATTCCAGCGCCCGTTCGACGATCGCCTGGTCGTCGCCCCCCTGTGCGCGCCACTGTGCGCCGAGCGCCTGTGCCGCGGGATTGGCCGCCGGCAGCTGCAGCGCGCGGGCGCGTTCCGCCGCGCTCAGTGTCGCGGTACGGTAATGCGGGGATGAAGTGATGCTGTAGCGGGTGAGCTGGCGCACCGGCTTGTCGGCGACCAGGAACAGGTCGCGGGTGCGGTGCGCGCCGGCGGGCACGGTAAGTGGCAGATCGAGCGCGTAGAGCCAGTTGCGACTGTGCGGTTCCAGCGTCACGCTGTATTCCAGCGTGGCATCGTCGAGCGGGGTGAAACCGAGGCCGGTCATCGGGGGCGGTACGGTCTTGTCGCGATCGGCCTTCCAATTGCGGCCGTCGGTGTACCACAGCACGGGGCCGCGCCAGTAGAGCTGCTGCGACGGCGGCGGGGCCGCGTCGTTGAATGCCACCCGGAAGGCCACCGCGTCCGAGCGACTCAGGTGTGTGATGCTGCCGGGGGACATCGAATCGTCGAGCCCGCCCGAACCGCCGCCATCCTGCGGCAGGCCCCACAGTGGTCCGGGAAGGCGCGGAAACAACACGAACAGCAGCAGGGCGAGCGGGATCGCCTGCGCCATCAGGACGCCGGCGCGGCGCAGTATCGCGCGCAACGGCGCGTGCCCGCGTGTCGGCTGGTTCAGCTCGATCAGGGCCGCGGTGATCACCACCAGCACCAGCGCCAGATAGATCAGAACGGGGATGGATTGTGAATACAGTACTGCTGCGATTCCCAGGAAATAATCCAGGAACAGCACCACCACCGCGTCGCGGTAGCAGCGTGTCTCGAGCAGCTTGAGGCCGAGCATGAGCGTGAGCAGGCTGGTGCCGGCGTCGCGCCCGAGGACGGTTCCGAACACCAGCGCGACGCCGCCCAGCGCGGTCAGCGTAAGCAGGGTGCGCGCGAGCACGCCGGGCAGGGCCCAGGCGTAGTGGGCGGACATCCAGCGCCACAGCGCGAAGACGGCGCAGAACAGGGGAATGAAGAGCGGAAGATACGGCAGATGCGGCAGCAGTGTCAGTCCGGTGGACAACATCAGCAGATCGACCGCGCGGCGGTCGAGCGGCAGATCGTCGGGCGAGAACCGGTGGTTCATGGCGCGCCCTCGAACAGCGCCAGCGCCTTCAGGCAGCGGTGCCGGTGTTCCTCGCCATGGCCGGCCCTGATGATCGCGCCGGGCAGCCTGAGACCGTAGCTGTAGCCGGATTCCTCCGCCCACAGGATGCCGCGGCAGAGCAGACCGAGGCGGGTGTCGGTGTCGGGCGCGGGATGATCGTTCCAGTCCAGCCACAGCTCCTCGCCCAGCGGGTCGCAGAACATCTTGGTCACCATCTCCCGTCCGCGCGCCGCCGCCTTCCAGTCCACGTGCCGTGGCGAGTCGCCGTGATGATAGGCGCGCAGTCCCATGAAATCGTCGCTGCCCGGGCGTTGATCGCGGCGCGTGCCGTTGCCGGGGCGACGCGCCGGAATCGCGAGACCCGGCGCCGGCGCCGGATATACCAGGCAGTGCGCATCCAGACGGAGCTGGGACCAGGCGCGGAACAGGCCGAGGGGGTAGCGCGTGAACACCGTCAGGCTGCCGATCGGAAGCCAGCCACGCCGCGCGGTGGACAGCGCCAGTTCGACGGTGGTACGACCCCCGGCGGGGACGTCGGTGAAGACGGGCGCCTGTCCCGCGAGGTTGAGTCCGATGCCGATGCGTGCGGGTCCGCCCGTGTTGTCGATCACCACGCTGAACAGGGCGGCCTCGCCGCAGAACACCGCGCCGGCGCGACCCGCCTGGATACTCAGCCGCAGCATGTTGTGATAGGCGTGCAGCATCGAGACCAGCGCGGTGCCGATGAGGAGGAAGCTGAGCAGGAATCCGGTGCTGTTGTTGTAGTTGGTCGCGCCGATCAGCATCACGAAGGTAAGCAGGCCGAACAACAGTCCGTAGCGCGTCGGCAGGATGAAGATGCGCCGTTGCCCGAGTTCGACGGCGCCGCCGCGTCCGGTGCGCCGGCGCTCGATGCCGAGCAGCCGGTGCAGCTTGTGCGGCAGCGTGGTCAGCGACAGGTGCATGGCGCCCGTCCGCCCGGATCAGGGAATGGGCACGGTGGCGAGCTGCGACACCAGTTCGGCGGTGGCGTGCGCGGACTGGCCTTCCGCGGGTTGCAGTCGGTGACCGATCACGCTGGGCAAAACGCCCTGCACGTCTTCCGGGAGGGCATGGCCGCGTCCGTCCATCAATGCGCTGGCCTGGGCGCTGCGCAGCAGGGCGAGCCCGGCGCGCGGCGACAGGCCGTTCTGGCACAACGGCGACTCGCGCGAGTGGGCGAGAATGGCCTGCAGATAGTCGATCAGCGCGGCGGAGGTGTGCACCAGCGTTACGCCGGACTGGATCGCGATGAGCTCATCGGTGCTGATGGCGGCGGGAAGCTGTTGCAGCAGTTCCCGGCGGTCGGTGCCGAGCAGCAGCTCGCGTTCGGCCGCGCGGTCCGGATATCCCATGCGGAGGCGCATCAGGAAGCGGTCGAGCTGGGATTCCGGCAGCGGGAACGTACCGATCTGGTAGGTCGGATTCTGGGTCGCGATGACGAAGAAGGGCTGCGGCAGCGCGTGGGTCTCGCCTTCGATGGTGACCTGATGTTCCTCCATCGCCTCGAGCAACGCGCTCTGCGCCTTGGGGGTGGCGCGGTTGACCTCATCGGCGAGGACCACCTGGGAGAACACCGGCCCCGGATGAAATTTGAAGGCGCCGGCGTCACTGTCGTACACCGAGACCCCGAGGATGTCGGCCGGCAGCATGTCGCTGGTGAACTGGACGCGCTGGAACCTCAATCCGAAGGCGCGCGCCAGGACGTGCGCCAGCGTGGTCTTTCCGACCCCGGGCAGGTCCTCGATGAGCAGATGGCCGCGCGCGATCAGGCAGGTCACGGCCAGCCGGATGACCTCATCCTTGCCCAGGATGACGCGGCCGATGCCGGCGATGACCTTGTTCAACAGCGGGCTGAAATCCCCGGCGGGCGCGGGGGCGGCGGCATGTGGTCGCATCGTCCTCTGTCTATCGCTTGGTGATCTTGATATGATGCCGGCACCCTGTCCGTGACGCCGGCGTTCTTGTGACATGGTTAGCGGCACGCGGGCGCCCCGACTTTATCTCAAGCCTCAAATTTTGCTCCGTTTTTCCCGTGTACGACGGACCCGTCGCGCAAGGGGGGTGGGATGGAATTCAGCGACAGTTTCGACGTCATCGTGGTGGGCGGCGGGCATGCCGGCGCCGAAGCGGCACTGGCCGCGGCGCGCGCGGGCGCCAGCACCCTGCTGCTGACGCACAATTTCGACACCCTCGGCCAGATGAGCTGCAATCCCGCCATCGGCGGCATCGGCAAGGGTCATCTGGTGAAGGAAATCGATGCCCTTGGCGGCCTGATGGCGCGCGCCGCGGATCAGGCCGGCATCCATTTCCGCACGCTCAACGGCAGCAAGGGGCCGGCGGTGCGCGCCACCCGGGCCCAGGCCGACCGCATGCTGTATCGGCGCACGGTGCGCCGCGCGCTCGAGGCGCAGCCGAACCTGCGCCTGTTCCAGCAGGCCGTCGACGATCTGGTGGTGGAAGGTGGCGCGGTGCGCGGCGTGGTGACGCAGGGCGGTCTGCGTTTCCGCGCGCGCGCGGTGGTGCTGACCGTGGGGACCTTCCTCGGCGGCCGCATCCACGTCGGCCAGGCCCAGCACGCGGGCGGCCGCGCCGGCGATCCGCCGTCCATCGCGCTGGCGCAGCGTCTGCGTGAGCTGCCGCTGCGCGTCGGCCGCCTGAAAACCGGCACACCGCCGCGTATCGACGGCCGCACGCTCGATTACAGCGTCATGCGCGAGCAGCCCGGCGACGATCCGCGCCCGGTATTTTCCTATCTTGGCTCGGTCGCTGACCATCCGCGCCAGGTGTCGTGCTTCATCACCGCCACCAGTGAGCGCACGCACGACATCATCCGCGCCGGGCTCGACCGCTCGCCGCTGTTCACCGGGGTGATCGAGGGCGTGGGGCCGCGCTACTGTCCATCGATCGAGGACAAGGTGGTGCGCTTCGCCGACAAGACCTCGCACCAGATCTTCGTCGAGCCGGAGGGACTGGACGTCCACGAGATCTATCCCAATGGCATCTCGACCAGCCTGCCCTACGATGTGCAGCACGCGCTGGTGCGTTCCATCCGTGGCTTCGAGCATGCCCACATCACACGGCCAGGATACGCCATCGAATACGATTATTTCGATCCACGCGACCTGAAGCCGACGCTGGAGACCCGCGTCATTTCCGGGCTGTTTTTCGCGGGCCAGATCAACGGCACCACCGGGTACGAGGAGGCGGCGGCGCAGGGACTGATCGCCGGCCTCAATGCCGCGCGGGCCGCGCAGGGGCTGGAGGGCTGGAGCCCGCTGCGCGACGAGGCCTACATCGGCGTGCTGATCGACGATCTGATCACGCGCGGTACCACCGAACCCTACCGCATGTTCACCAGCCGAGCCGAATACCGCCTGCTGCTGCGCGAGGACAACGCCGATCTGCGGCTCACGCCCAGAGGACGCGAGCTCGGTCTGGTGGACGACGAGCGCCTGCGTCGCTTCGAGGCCAAGCGCGCGGCGGTGGAGCGTGAACAGCAGCGTCTGCGCGCGACCTGGCTGCGGCCCGCCGCGGTGGCGGACGCCGCCGTGCCCGTGCTCGGCGCGCCGCTGGCGCGCGAGTACACCCTGCTGGAGCTGTTGCGTCGGCCCGGGGTCGGTTACCGCGCGCTGATGTCGCTGCCCGGCGCCGGTCCGGGCGTGGACGACGCGGCGGTGGCGGAGCAGGTGGAGATCCAGGCCCGCTACGCCGGTTACATCGAGCGGCAGCAGGACGAGATCGAGCGGCAGCGCCGCCACGAGGAGACGCGGCTGCCGGAGAGTCTGGATTATTCCTCTGTGAGCGGCCTGTCCACCGAGGCGCGTCAGAAGCTGGCCGCGGCGCGTCCGGCGACCCTCGGTCAGGCGGCGCGCATCCCCGGTGTGACGCCCGCGGCCGTGTCCCTGCTGCTGCTGCACCTCAAGCGATTGGCCGTCCGTCCGGGCGCGCGCCAGTCCGCCTGAGTCTGGCGCGGCGGATCAGCCCGCCAGGTCCGTCGCGTTCTCTTCGAGCAATGCCGCCAGCGCGCGGTTCAGCCCTTCCTCGATCGTTTTCTTGTATTCCAGGTAATGCACGGTCTGCAGCTGGTCGGCGCCGGCGACCCCGGCGACGCGATGGGACAGGTCGATGTCGGTGATGTAGATCGGGTAGCGCTGGCCGCTCTTGCGCCGTTCCAGTACGTAGCGGGCGGCCTCGCGAAACAGTCCGTCGCCAAATTCCAGCGAGGAGAATTCGCGCGCATCAATGTAGATGGTGAACTCGGGGCGGTTGCTGTCCGAGACGCCGGCGATCACCTGCACGTTGAAGTAGCGCTGATCCGCGCTCGCGCCCTGTTCGCGATGCCGCACCAGCTGGCTCCGGCCGTGGTATTTCTTGAAGGCCTGGTAGATCTCCACCGGAACCGCCTGCGCGTCCAGGGCGCCTTCCGGCGCCTTGTGCCGCTTGAGGCGCGCGCCGACCGCGGCGAGGAAACGGCGGTACTGCAGCACCAGCAGATGGATGTCCATCCGCGGCATCCGGCGGCAGAAGAGCGCGCCGCGCTCGTCGATGAAGTATACGTAGATCGCCGTGGCTTCCTCCACGTAATAGAACTGCACCACGCCCGCCTTGTTGTTGCGATAGAGTACCGGCAGGATATCGTGGCCGAGCGCGTAACGGTCGATGACGACCGGGCTGTAGGCGTGCACCGGCGCGGCGAGATACTTGAGCAGATCGTTGTAGTTGTCGAGCCGGGTGTGGCGCAGCGTGTCATTGTCCAGCTGCAGGGCGTAATAGCGCGTGCCGATCAGCAGGATGTAGCGCGCGGCGGGGGCGTGCGGATCCAGGCAATAGCAGTCGGCGACATCACGGAACAGTTCCTCGAGACGACGCACCACGGCGGCGCTCTGGGTGGAGGAGAAGCAGTGGGCGGTGACCGCCGGCGGCGGTGTCCCGGCGGAGGGCGGTGACCACTGCAGATACGCGGCGAGGCAATCGAGCAGCCCCTGTTCGCCCTCGTACTGGGACACCATCACCTCCTGCCAGGTGGTGCGGGCGACCTGGTCGATGGAGAGTACCAGGTTCTCGCATACTCCTCCGAAGCTGAGCGCGTCGGTCTTGTTGCTGGTCAGTTCCTTGCCCTCGCGCTCGCGCAGCGTCGCGGGTTTCAGCCCCACATTGACGAACAGGCTGAGTCCCGCCAGGCGCGGTGACTGCGACAGATCCTCCAGCGTGCTGGTGCCGAGCTGCGAGCCGGGAACCAGCTGATCGAGGCCGCGGAGCAGGGCCTTGATCTCGTTCACGCTCAGTGCGCTGTCGCGTGTGAACAGGGTGAAGGTGGTGCGTTCATCCACCAGCTGGTTCAGGAAACACCAGGCCAGCATCTCGGTGATGACGCGGCTGCGTCTGAGCGGCTTGGCGCGCCCGGCCTCCTCAGACGGCACGATGCCGGGGTAGAGTGTCCAGCCGGCGTTCTCCCGCCCGCCGATCTGGTGAATCGACAGATGGCTTTCCCAGATGTCGCTGGAGATGCCGCGGTTGACGATGTCGACCTTGCCCGCCTTGCGCTCGAACGCCGCGTAAAGCTTGCGGCCGAGGATATTGAGGTCGCGCTGGTTGATTCGCGCCAGCATGTTCTGCACACGGGCGAAGCTCGACAGCGAGTGGTAGCTCTGGGTCAGCGCGCTTACCAGGCTGCGGCGTTCCTCGAGCACCTGATGGATTTTCCACTGCTGGCGGGCGTCGAGCGTCTGCAGGTAGCCGCGGTCCCAGCCCCAGGCCCGGGTGACATCCTTCATGACCTCGAAGCGCCAGTTGTCCCGCGGTTCATCCTGCCGGCCGAGTTGCTCGTTGACCTTGAAGTAGAAGCAGCGCCGCATCACTGCCAGGCGTTCGTGATCGCCCTGGGCGGTGAGATATTCCTCGATCCGGCGGTACAGCATGATATAGGGGTCCAGGCGCGTGAGATCGGTTTCCCCCTCGTGCAGCGCGCGCTTGAAGCGCAGCGACAGCAGCTCGACCTGTGGATATTCGGCCGCGTAGACCTCCGTCAGCATCAGCTTGAGCGCCGCCTTGTAGGGTGAGTCGATGCTCTTGTACAGCTGCCATAGCGCTGCGCCGAAGAATTCCTCGGCGGGTGCGCGCGGGAGGCCGCCGAAGTCGACGGTCTCATTGTCGCCGACGGCGCCGCGCGCGCGCAGCTGGCGCACGTAACGGTCATAGTCCGCCTCCTCCTGCGCCGGGACCAGCCACCACACCGGATAGCGCCCGGCGAGCAGGACGCCAGTGCGGTAGAACTCGTCGAGCAGCAGGTGATACTGCGCGCTGCCGCTGCTTTCGTCCGACAGCTCGACCACCTTGCCGGCGCGGAAATGCTCGCAGTTCATCAGGAAGAAATGCACCTCGAGATCGAATGTGCCGGCCCACTTCTCCAGGGCCGCGGCCTTTTCCTGCAGCTCCGCGAGTTGCACCGCGGAAAGGTCGGGGTTGTGGCACAGCCAGATGTCGAAATCGCTCTTGGTCGAATAGGCGATGGTGCCGCTGCTTCCCATCAGGAACAGCGAAAGGATATCGAAGCGGGGCAAGGCGCGCGGCCGGTAATCCATTTCGCGCGCCATTTTTTGCACGATCTCAAGCGCGCGCCGGCTCGGCGAGTAGTCGGAGACACCCACTGGCGTCGCGGCGGAGATGAAGCCGGGCAACTCCGGATGATTGATATGAAAAAGCAGCGGCAGTACCTCGAGCACGTCGCGCTGGCGCGTGCGCAGGGTATCGCGGATACGCGTCACGCGGTCGCGATTGAGGGCCAGGAAACGCTTTTTGATGGTCTGTGTGTCGAGCAAGGCCGTTCCTTCGCGCGTTCGGCCGAATTGAGCCGGTGACCCTCTTATCGGCCCGATTGTGACAAACTTCAAAAAACCGGATCCCGGCGCGGGGGTGGGGCCGGGAGAGGGGTCAGGCGAGCAGCTTACGGGCCTGGGCGATGGCGGAACGCACCTGGGTGGGGGCGGTGCCGCCCGGATGATTGCGCGCCGCGACGGAACCTTCCACGGTAAGCACCGCGTAGACGTCCTCGCCGATGGCGGGACAGAAGGCGCGCAGTTCTTCGAGCGTCAGCGCGGCGAGTTCCTTGCCCTGGTTGATCGCATGGCGCACGGTCTTGCCGACGATCTCATGGGCGTCGCGAAAGGCGATACCCCTGCGGACCAGGTAGTCGGCGAGGTCGGTCGCGGTGGAATAGCCGAGGCGGGCGGACTGCGCCATGCGTTCGCGGCGGATCTGCATCCCGGGCAGCATGCCGGTGAAGACGCGCAGGCAGGACCTGACCGTGTCGATGCTGTCGAACAGCGGTTCCTTGTCCTCCTGGTTGTCCTTGTTGTAGGCCAGCGGCTGGCCTTTCATCAGGGTGAGCAGGGCCATCAGGTTGCCGATGGCGCGGCCGCTCTTGCCGCGCACGAGCTCCGGCATGTCCGGATTCTTCTTCTGCGGCATGATCGAGGAGCCGGTGCAATAACCGTCGGACAGCTCGATGAAACCGAACTGCGCCGAGGACCACAGGACGAGTTCCTCGGAAAAGCGCGACAGGTGCACCATGAGCAGGGCCGCGGCGGCGGTGAACTCGATGGCGAAGTCGCGGTCGCTGACCGCGTCGAGCGAATTCGCCGCCGCGGCGGTGAACCCGAGCAACTGCGCGGTATAGGCGCGGTCGATCGGATAGCTGGTGCCGGCCAGCGCCGCCGCCCCGAGCGGCATGATGTTGATGCGGCACCGGCAGTCCGCCAGCCGTCCGCGGTCGCGTTGCAGCATCTCGAACCAGGCCATCAGGTGGTGTCCGAACGTGACCGGCTGCGCCACCTGAAGGTGCGTGAAGCCCGGCATGATCGTCGCGGCCTCGGCTTCGGCAAGGTCGAGCAGAACCTGCTGCAGCGCCTTCAGTTCGGCATCGATGGCGTCGATCTCATCACGCAGGTAGAGGCGCAGGTCGGTGGCCACCTGGTCGTTGCGCGAGCGCCCGGTATGGAGCTTCTTGCCCGCCTCGCCGATGCGTTCCGTGAGCCGCGCCTCGATGTTCATGTGCACGTCTTCGAACTCGATCAGCCAGGCGAAATCGCCGCGTTCGATGTCGGTCCGGATGTCGCCCAGGCCGCGTTCGATGGCGGCGAGCTCGCCCGCGGTCAGCACACCGGCACGGGCCAGCATGCGGGCGTGGGCGAGGGATCCCTCGATGTCGTGACGATAGAGCCGGCGGTCGAAGCCGACCGAGGCGCCGAAGCTTTCCACCAGGGCGTCGGTGGATTCGGTGAAACGGCCGGACCACAGTTTGTCGCTGGTCTTTTCCATGGGGTGCGTGTCACGGATGGGGCGGAATTCCGGGCAGTATAGCAAGTTTCCGGGCCTCCGCCCGGGCCGTCGGCCTGGCGGGCGACGCTGGAGTTTTCCCGCCGGAGCGCCGATAACAAGCTGAGATCCTGCCCGGGTGTTTCGACCGGCGGGTGGGCCGATCCCGGAATCGACGATCATGAAAGCAAGCGCCATTGCCATCCCGCGCACCGAGCGCGACGGCTTCCTGCCGGATTTCTGCAACATCCGCATCGTCTTCATTATCGTTATCGCGGCCGAACTGCTCGCCTTCATCCTGGCACTCACCGCGCCGGGCGCCGGGGCCGAACGCTGGAGCCGGCTTGGCCTGCTGTCCCTGTTCATTCAATGGGTCTCGCTATCCTGCGCCGGCATCCTGTGCCTGCTCCGTGCCCGGCTCAACCGGCTGCACAGCCCGCTCGCCGCGACCGCGGCCTATCTGGTCATTCTGGCGCTGACGGTATTCGCGGTGGAACTCGTCCGGGCAATCGCGCGGGGCACAGCGCTGGAATCCTTTCTGCCGGAGGGGCTGCAAGCGGAGTTCCTGCACACCAGCGTGGCGATCGCCGCCATCGTCGGGGCGGTGATGCTGCGGTATTTCTACGTGCAGCGGCAGACCCGGCGCACCATCGAGGCCGAGGCGCGGGCGCGCTTTCAGGCCCTGCAGGCGCGGATTCGTCCGCATTTCATGTTCAACAGCATGAACACCATCGCCAGCCTGACCCGCACCGATCCCGCGCTGGCGGAGGCGGTGGTGGAAGATCTCGCCGAACTGTTCCGCGTCAGTCTCGCCGACGCCGGCAATCTGAGCACCGTGGGGGCCGAGCTGGACCTGATCCGGCGCTACCTCAGGATCGAGTCGCTGCGCATGGGCGAACGTCTGCGTATCGAGGAGGAGACCGCCGGCCTGCCCCTGGATGCGAGCATCCCGGCCCTGCTGTTCCAGCCGCTGGTGGAGAACGCGGTCTATCACGGCGTCGAACCCCTGCCCGAAGGCGGACTGATCCGCATCGAGGGCCAGCGCGCCGGCGGCATGATCACGCTGTGCGTCACCAATCCGCTGGCGGATGCGCCGCCACGGCGCGGCGGCAACCGCATGGCGCTGGACAATATCCGCGAACGCCTGCAGCTCCATTTCGGCCGTCAGGGCTGGCTCAAGGCCGGTTCGGCCGACGGACGCTATCGGGCGTGCCTGGGGTTTCCCTACCAGGGGAGGGGCGCATGAAGGTGCTGCTGGCGGACGACGAGGCCCCGGCGCGCGCGCGCCTGCGCGCCCTGCTGGCCGAGATCGGGAATGAGGAGATCGTCGGCGAGGCCGCCAACGGACGCGAGGCGCTCGAACTCGCCGACCGTCTCCGGCCCGATGTCGTGCTGCTCGACATCCGCATGCCCGGCATCGACGGCCTGGAGGCCGCCGCACATCTGGCCGCGTACGAGCAGCCGCCCGCGGTCATCTTCACCACCGCCTACGGTGACTACGCGCTGGAGGCCTTCGACAAGCACGCCGTCGATTACCTGTTGAAACCGATCCGGCGCCAGCGGCTGGAAGAGGCGCTCACGAAGGCGCGCCGCCTCGGCCGCGACCAGCTCGGCGCGGTGCGGGAGGCCGTGCCCGGCGCGGCGGCGCGCACGCACATCTGCGCGCGCGCGCGCGGGCAGATGGTGCTGATCCCGGTCAAGGAAATCGTCTATTTCCGCGCGGACCACAAGTACGTGACCGTGCGCCATCTCCACGGCGAGGTCCTGATCGAGGAACCGCTCAAGGACCTGGCCGAGGAGTTCGCCGGGCGCTTTCTGCGCATACACCGCAATACCTTGATCGCGGAGTCATTTCTGGCCGGCCTCACGAAGACCCCGGAAGGCCTTCATGTCGTCGCCCTGCGCGGAGTCGAGGAACGGCCCGAGGTGAGCCGGCGGCATCTCTTCGAACTGAAGGAACTGCTCAGGCGTTACGGCTGAACGCGCCGCGCCGCGGCGGAATTTGCATTTGCCTGCCCGTGCAGCAGCCCTTAGCATATGGGCACTTCGCATCCGGAGTCCGGGTTCCCAGCGCATGACCGTCAACCGCATCCGTATCGCCACCCGCAAGAGCCCGCTGGCCCTCTGGCAGGCCGGCTATGTCCGCAGTCTGCTGGAGCAGGCGCATCCCGGCCTGCAGGTGGACCTGGTGATGATGAGCACCCAGGGCGACAAGATCCTGGATTCCCCGCTGGCGAAGATCGGCGGCAAGGGTCTGTTCGTGAAAGAGCTCGAACAGAGCCTGCTTGAACATCACACCGATATCGCCGTGCATTCCATGAAGGATGTGCCGGTGGAGCTGCCGGCGGGCCTGCATCTGCCCGTGGTGCTCGCGCGGGAGGAGCCACGCGACGCCTTCGTGTCGCACCGCTACGACCGCCTGGACCGGCTGCCGCAGCGGGCGCGCGTCGGCACCTCCAGCCTGCGCCGCCAGGCGCAGCTGCACGCGCTGCGTCCCGACCTCGAGATCCTCAGCCTGCGCGGCAACGTCGGTACGCGCCTGCGCCGCCTGGCCGAGGACGAGTACGACGCCATTGTTCTCGCCAGCGCCGGCCTGATCCGTCTCGGCATGGCGGAGCGGATCACGCAGTCGCTGGACACCGAGGTCTGTCTGCCCGCGATCGGTCAGGGCGTGATCGGCATCGAGTGCCGGGCAGGGGATACCGCCGTCAATGCGCTGATCGCCCCGCTCAACGACCGCGGCACGCAGATCTGCATCGCGGCGGAACGCGCGCTGAACGAGCGACTGCAGGGCGGCTGCCAGGTGCCGATCGCCGGTCATGCCGTCCTGCAGGGCGATACCGTTGTCCTGCGCGGCCTGGTCGGCTATCCCGATGGCAGCCGGATCATCCGCGGCCACGCCGAGGGCACCGCGACGGAGGCCGCCGCGATCGGTGCCGGGCTGGCGGAGGAATTGCTCGGCCGCGGGGCGGATGCGATCCTGAGCCATGTCTACGGCGGCCGCTGAACCGGGATCGGATCTGGCCGGCTGCCGCGTTCTGGTTACGCGCCCCGAACATCAGGCACAACGCCTGTGCGCGCTGATCGCCCGCGCGGGCGGCCGTGCCCAGACGCTTCCCGTGATCGAGATCGCCGCGCCGGGTGATCCGGATGCGCTGGCGGATCTGCTCGCACGCCTGGACCGGTTCGATATCGCGATCTTCGTGAGCGGCAACGCGGTGGACCGCGTCTGCGCCGAGCTCGGCGGCCGGCCCTGGCCGCCGGCCGTGCGGCTGGCTGCCGTCGGACGCGGCAGCGCTGCCGCGCTGGCGCAACACGGCCTGCACGCGGACATCCTCCCGCCGCGCGAATTCAACAGCGAAGGCCTGCTCGAGCTCGAGGCGCTGCGGAACGTCGCGGGCCGGCGCATCGTCATATTCCGTGCCCAGGATGGCCGCGAACTGCTCGCCGAGACCTTGCGCGCGCGCGGCGCCGAGGTCGAACATGTCGAGGCGTATTGCCGGGTCCTGCCGGCCGCGAGCGGCGCCGGGCTGCGGCGCATCGCGGGCGAGGATAATATTGATACGATAGTGGTCACCAGCAACGAGGGCCTGAGCAATCTGTATCTGCTGGCCGGCGCGGATGGACGTGACTGGCTGCTCAGGCGGCAGCTGATCGTCATCAGCGCGCGCGCGGCGCAGCTTGCGGCTGAACTGGGATTTCTCCACCCCGCCCGGGTGGCCATTGAGGCGAGCGATGAAGGTCTGCTCGCGGCCATCCGCAGCTGGTGGTGCGTGGCACGTGAAGGGAGCGAGGACGGGACACATGCAGCACATTGACAACAAGCCGGTCATGGACGATGACGCGGTACCGCAGATCCGCGACCCCGGTTCCATCGAACCCCCGGCGCCCGCGGCGGCCCCGGCGCCGGCCGCCTCCGGCAGGCGCGGCTGGGCCCTCGCCATCGCGTTTCTCGCCCTGCTGTGCGCCGGCGGCGGCATCGCGGCGGGTTACTACCTCGAGCGGCAGCTGGCGGCGCAACAACAGGCGCAGGCGCAGCGTGTGGAGGAACTGGCGACGGCGCTGCAATACGCCGATCAGCGGCAGGACGAGCTTGCCGCGCAGCTGGCCGGTCTCGAAGCTAAGGTGCCGGAGGTCGCTGCGGGGCTGGCCGAGATCGAGGCGCTGCTGCGCCGCGATGCGCAGCAGCGCGTGGAGCCGGCGGATGTCGAGCGGCTGCTGCGCATGGCCAACGACAGTATGCTTCTGGCCGGTGACGTCGATACCGCACAGCGCGCCCTGGACAGCGCCGACCGGCGTCTGCAGGCGCTGGGCGACCCGCTGTTCGCCGAGGTGCGGCGGCGGCTGGCACAGGAGATCGCGGCGCTCGCGGCGGTGCCGCGACCGGATGTCTCCGGCATGGCCTATACCCTGGCGAGCCTGCAGGGGGAACTGGGTTCCCTGCTGCTCCGACACGAGATGCTGGCGTCGACGGATGCGGAGGGATCGGCGACGGGTGGCGCCAGCGCCGAGCCGTCGCAATGGCGCGCCGTGCTGCGCGACGTATGGGCCGCACTCAGGAGTCTGGTGGTGGTGCGGCGGCGGGAGGGCGGCGAGCCGCCATTGATCGAGCCGGGACAGCAGTTGTTTCTGACCCAGAATCTGTATCTCAAGCTGGAATCGGCGCGGGTCGCCCTGCTCGCCCGCGACGAGCGGAATTTCCATGCCAGTCTGTCCGCGGCGCAATCCTGGCTGCGTAAGTACTACGACGACGGTAACCCCGCGGTGGCGTCCGTTGTCACCCGTCTGCAGGCGATGGATCAGGTGAGTATCGCGCCGGCTTTGCCGGAGATCTCCGGTTCCCTGGAAGCGTTGCAGACAGCACTGAAGCGCCGGCGCGGCGCGGACGCCGGCGCATGAAGTGGCTTTTCTCCACCCTGATCGCCCTGCTGTTCGTGCTGGCGGTGGCGCTGTTCGCCTATTACGACCCCGGCTACGTGATGGTGCAGTACCGCGACTGGGTCGTCGAGTTGAGCCTGGCGCTGGCGGTGGTCGTGCTGCTGGGCTCAGTGATCCTGTTGTACCTGGCCGCCCGGCTGGGCGGTCACCTGCTGCGGCTCCCGCGCCGGCTGCGCGACTGGCGGCGGCGGCACGCCGCGCGCCGGGCCCAGTCCGCCCTGGTGCGGGGCTACCTGGATCTGTATACGGGGCGTTATCAGCGCGCCGAGCAGCGCCTGAGCCGGTACGCGGGTTATGGTGACACCGTTGCGGTGCTGAATTATCTGGGCGCCGCGCGCGCCGCCCAGGCCCAGGGTGCCGACGAGCGGCGCGACCGTTACCTAGATCTCGCCCGCGAAAATACCCCGACGGCGGAGCCGGCGGTGGCGCTGACCCGGGCGGAACTGCTGCTGGAACGGGGACAGTACGGTCCGGCCCTGGCGGATCTCTCCCGCGTGCGCGCGGAGCACCCGAAGAACATCGTCATGCTGCGCCTGTTGCTGCGCCTGTATCGCGAGACGCGGGACTGGGAGCAAGTGCTCGAGTTATTGCCGGCGCTGCGCAAACATCATGTCGTCGATCCGGCATTGGCGGAGCGCCTGCAGGTGCAGGCCCATCGCAGCCTGCTCGCGCGCAGCGGCGAGCAGGGCGCCGAGTCGACACTGAGCGAGATCTGGCAGCGCGTGCCGAAGACGCTCACGCATCGTCCGGAGCTGGTACGGGAATACGCGCAGCGGCTGATCGCCTGCGGTGCCCCGGATCAGGCCGAGGCGGTTCTGTATCGCAGCGTGACCCGGGAATGGAGCCCGGAGCTGATCTACCTGTACGGGCTGGTCGAGGGCAGCCAGCCCGAGCGCCAGCTGCGCCGCGCCGAGGAATGGCTGATTGGTCACGAGACGGATCCGATCCTGTTGCTGACGGTGGGACGGCTGTGCCGGCGCAGTGCCCTGTGGGGCAAGGCGCGGCAATACCTGGAGTCCTGCATCCGCAGCGGCGGCGCCTATGAGGCGTATCATGAGCTCGCCGGCGTGCTGGAAAAGATCGGCGAGCGCGAGACGGCGCTGGTGTATTACCGCCGCGGACTGGCCCTGAAGGAGGCGGATGCGGAGCGGCTGGCGTGGGCCGGTGCCCACTGATACGCATGCCCTTCCTGTGTCGCCTGTCCGAACTGGCGGATGTCGCCGCCCGGGGATTCGATCCGGGGCTGCCGCATTGCTCCCACGGCATCGTCGTCGTGCGCCACGACGGGGAGTTCCTCGGCTATCTGAATCAGTGTCCCCACCGCGGGCTTCCGCTCAACTGGCTGCCGGATCGGTTTCTGGATACCACCGGGAAATATCTTCAGTGCGCCAATCATGACGCCCTGTTCGAGATCGCGGACGGCTTCTGCGTGGCCGGGCCCTGCGCGGGGGCGTGCCTGGTTCCCGTCCGCCTGGTCATGCGCGGCGCCGAACTCTGGCTGGATGAACCCGCGATCGTCGCGGATTGAGCGGGAGGGTACCTAGACCGCCCCGCTGTGATGGGGGCGGGTGCTGCGGCGCGGGCGTCGCGGCGGGCGTCCGCCACGGCTGCGGCCGGGTCCACCGCGGCGTTCACGACCCCGCGAGGCGGCGAGGTTGGCCGGTATGTTCGGCGTGACAAGCAGATCGTGGTCGACCGGCGCCGCAGTGATCTTGTGGCCGATGTAGGCCTCGATCTCGGGCAGTGAGAAGGCATAGGTCTCACAGGCGAAGCTGATGGCGTCTCCGCTGGCGCCCGCGCGCGCCGTGCGCCCGATGCGATGCACATAGTCTTCCGGGTCCTGCGGCAGATCGTAGTTGATCACGTGGCTGACATCGGGAATATGCAGGCCGCGCGCCGCCACGTCGGTGGCCACCAGCAGCGGCAGGTCGCCGGCGCTGAAGCGGTTGAGCAGGCTGATGCGCTTCTTCTGCGGCACGTCGCCAGAGAGGATCGCGGCGTCGATGCCGTTGGCGCACAGGTATTCGCTCAGCAGATTGCCCGCCTCCTTGGTGTTGACGAACACCAGGATGCGCTTGGGTTCCAGCCGCTTCAGCAGGCCGAGCAGCAGCGGGATCTTCTCGTCGTTCGAGGTGTAATAGACGATCTGCTTGATGTTCTCCGCCGTCACGCTCTCGCGCTCGACGCGGATCTGCTGCGGGTGGTTCATGTGTTCGTAGGCCAGTTCCATCACGCGATGCGAAAGCGTGGCCGAGAACAGCATGTTGAGCCGCTTGGCGGGCGGTGGCATGCGCCGCAACAGGAAACGGATGTCCTTGATGAAGCCGAGATCGAACATGCGGTCGGCCTCGTCCAGCACCACCACCTCAATGGCCTTGAAATCGAACACATGCTGCTTGAAATAGTCGATAATGCGGCCGGGTGTGCCGATCAGGATGTCCACGGCCTGGGCCACCGTCTCGCGCTGTTCGCGGTAACCGGTGCCGCCGTATACGACCTCGATGTGCAGCCCGCTGTAGCCGCCGAGGGCCAGGGCGTCCTTGTGGATCTGCAGGGCGAGCTCGCGCGTCGGCGCGATGGCGATCGCACGCGGCTGGTTGGGGCGGCGTCCGGGAGGGGCCGGATGCGTGATCAGACGGTTCAGCAGGGCGATCAGGAACGCCGCCGTCTTGCCCGTGCCGGTCTGCGATTGTCCGCACACGTCGTGTCCGGCCAGCGCCAGTTGCAGGGCCTGGGCCTGGATCGGCGTGCAATATGAAAAACCAATCTCATCAATGGCTTGTTTTAACTGCGCCGGCAGGTTCAGCTGTGAAAAGCTGATATTCGTCAAATGCTTGCCACTCATGGGCGGACAGCATACCAGATTTGCAGCGGTTTCGACGAATGTCGCACGGTGCGCCGGCGGGTTTGTGTCGCATCGCCATTTTGTTGATAATTGGCGCCAGCGACACCATGATACAGAACCCGATGTCGATAGTGGAGGCGAGCGTAAGTGAGTGCGAACATCAAATATGTGTCGGACGGCGAATTCGAGCAGAAGGTGCTGAAGTCGGATCTGCCGGTACTGGTGGATTTCTGGGCCGAGTGGTGCGGGCCCTGCAAGATGATCGCCCCCATCCTGGACGAGGTCGCGGACGCCTATGCCGGCAAGCTGACCGTCGCCAAGCTCAACATCGACGATAATCCCGCCACGCCGCCCAAGTACGGCATCCGCGGCATTCCGACCCTGATGCTGTTCAAGAACGGCAATGTCGAGGCGACCAAGGTGGGAGCGGTATCCAAGTCACAGCTGTCGGCGTTCATCGACAGCAACATCTGACGGCGGTCCCGCCCGCGGCAAAAAGTGCTAGACGCTGCCGATAAATGGTGGTAGCGTTACCGTAAACGAATACCAACAGCTAGTTGCAGTCAGCCTTCTGCAACCATCTTCTCACTTGTTTTAACGTACAACTCCTGACAAAGAACCGCAGGACCGCATGGCAGCGCGGGCGTTTCCTGTTCCTCTCTGATCGTCACCGTCAACCCCACAGACCTCTATGAATCTGAACGAACTCAAACAACAATCCGCGGCCGACCTCCTCAAGCTGGCCGATTCCATGAACATCGAAGGGATGGCGCGCTCGCGCAAGCAGGACGTGATCTTCGCGATCCTGAAGGCGCACGCCAAGAAGGGCGAGGACATCCACAGCGAGGGCGTGCTGGAGATCCTGCAGGACGGCTTCGGATTCCTGCGCTCGGCCGACAGTTCCTATCTCGCCGGTCCCGACGACATCTACGTCTCGCCCAGTCAGATCCGCCGCTTCAACCTGCGCACCGGCGACACCGTCTCCGGCAAGATCCGACCGCCCAAGGAGGGCGAGCGCTATTTCGCCCTGCTCAAGGTCAACGAGATCAACTACGAAGCCCCCGAGGTGGCGAAGAGCAAGGTCCTGTTCGAGAACCTCACGCCGCTGTTCGCCAACGAGCGCCTGCCGATGGAGCTCGGCAACGGGACGACCGAGGACATCACGCCCCGCGTGATCGAGCTGGTATCGCCGATCGGCAAGGGCCAGCGTGGCATGATCGTGTCGCCGCCCAAGGCGGGCAAGACGATGATGCTGCAGAACATCGCGCACTCGATCGCGGTCAAGAGTCCGGAGTGCCATCTCATCGTGCTGCTGATCGACGAGCGGCCCGAGGAAGTGACCGAGATGGAGCGTTCCGTGCGCGGCGAAGTCATCTCCAGCACCTTCGACGAGCCGGCGACGCGCCACGTGCAGGTGGCCGAGATGGTGATCGAGAAGGCCAAGCGCCTGGTCGAACACAAGAAGGATGTGGTGATCCTGCTCGATTCCATCACCCGTCTCGCCCGCGCCTACAACACCGTGGTGCCGTCCTCCGGCAAGGTGCTGACCGGCGGTGTCGACGCCAACGCGCTGCAGCGCCCCAAGCGCTTCTTCGGCGCCGCGCGCAACATCGAGGAGGGCGGCAGCCTCACCATAATAGCCACCGCCCTGGTCGAGACCGGTTCGCGCATGGACGACGTGATCTACGAGGAGTTCAAGGGCACCGGCAACATGGAGATCCACCTCGACCGCCGCATCGCTGAGAAGCGCATCTACCCGGCGATCAACATCAACCGCTCCGGCACCCGTCGTGAAGAGTTGCTCACCGACCAGGACGAGTTGCAGAAGATGTGGATCCTGCGCAAGCTGCTGCACTCGATGGACGAACTGGCGGCGATCGAGTTCCTCATCGACAAGCTCAAGGCCACCAAGAACAACGCCGACTTCTTCGACTCGATGAAGCGCTGATATCCTGTTGCGGCGTGTTTTCGCCGCACTCCCGCGCAGGGATTCCCGCTTGCGGTTTACAGGTAGCTGGCGAGATCGATGCGGCCACGCCGGCTCAGACTCACCTTGCCGGCCGCGTTGGGCGTGCCGAGGAAGCGCAGCGCCTGGCGCAGCTGGACATCATTCGGATCGCGCGCGCTGAGGCCGAGTGTGAGCTGATATTCGCCGCTCGGCTGATAGATCAGCACACCGTCCGCCTGCAGCGGGCCGCCGCTGTCCTTCAGGATCCCCTTGATGATTTCCCCGCTCGATTCCAGTCGCATGGCGGCGCCGCCCAGCCCGACGTTGACCGGCGCGGAGATGGCGGCGTCCGCGACGCTCAGCATCGCATCGAGGGCGGCGATCTTCCCGCCATCGATCTCGACGTGTCGTGCCTCGACCTTGAACTGGCCGCTGAAACCGACATCGTGCAGGTCTAGGAAACGCAGGGCCTCGTTGAGCGGAAGCGCAAGCTGGACATCGTCGGCGTAGAGTACGGAGCCGAGACCGCGGCCGACGACGGCCGTGAATGGCGCCGCTCCCAGCCTGCCCGCAAGCTCGTATTCGACCCGCCCCAGTAACAGGCCGCGCGGCCGGAACCGCCAGGCGGGCGCCTCGATGCGCGTCTTGCCGGCGATGGCGGCGGCGGCATGCCCGTCCCACAGGGTACCGCCGATCTGGTAGAGCTGGACCGACGTCCCGACGCGCGGCTGCAGCCAGGCGTAGAGATGCGCGGCCGGCAGCTGGATGATCACGAATATCAGGTAGGCACAGGCCGCCAGCAGGCCGAGTCCGAGCAGGCGCTTCATGAGGTACCCGCCTGCAGCGTCAGGCGGGCGTCCACGGTGCCCGACTGATTTCTGCCATCGATGGTGATCGATTCGATGCGCACGCCGTGCTCGCGCACCAGCAGTTCGAGCCAGCGCGTCATGTCATCGAAGCCGGCCTGCTCGAGCCGGATACGCACCTTGTCGGCACCGTCCGGTTCAACCCGCTTCATGGCGGCGGCGAGACCGTGCTGGCGTGCCGTGCTGTCCGCCGCAGCCAGCAGCGACTGGCCGCCACCCCGGCGCGCGGGGGCGCTGCTGCGCAGGCGCTTGGCTTCCGCCGCCGCCTGTTGCATCCACAGGCGCAATTCGCGTTGCGCCGCCACGTTCTCGTCCAGCCGCTCGACGTGGCGACTGAACGGATGCCAGGCAATGAGGAACAGCAGCAGGAGCAGGGCTGCGCCGCCGCCGCCGGCCAGCAGCACCCGTTCGCGGTCGCTCAGATTGGCGATGAACTGTTTCATGAGCCTCGTTTCACCAGTTGCAGCCGCGCCTCGACGCGGTCGTTGAGCGCACTCGCGGACTGAATTTCCACCGTCATGCCGGCCTGCTCGCTCAATTGCTGCTTGAGCCGGTCGAGCGCCTGCAGGTCGCCGATCACCAGTGCGAGATCGAGCTTGCCGTCGTGGTAGCTCACCCGTTGCAGGATGAGGTTGTCGATCTGCTTGAGCGGGCCGGCCGCGTCGTTCATCAGGGCGAGGAAGCCGCCGCCGCCCCCGCCCCCGCCGCGCAGGGTCGCCAGCCCCTGTTCCATCTGGGCGCGCGGATTGACCACCCGCCGCGCCTCGGGGAAGGCGTCAAGATAGATCGCCTGAATCTCCTTTTCCAGCGCCGCGTTCTCGCGCGACAGCACGACGTAGTCGGCAACGGTCATGCCGGCGTTGACCAGCAGCAGTGTGGCCAGCAGCAGGGCGGCCGGGATCCAGGGCCGCCACACCCGCCCCAGCTGTTCGCGCCGGCTGTAGTCGCCCTGCAGCAGGTTGATCGCGGCCTGTTCGCTGAAATGCTGCACCATCAACGCCAGGCGGCTGCCGCTGACGGCGCGCCATTCGACGTGTACGCCGGAATCCTTGGGGAATTCGACGGCGAGTTTGTGCGCATCATCGTAGAGGACCACGCGTTCGGGGCGCTGATCGCCCGCCTCATCCACACTGAGCGGGAGCAGCAGTGCGAAATTGGCGCTGTCGAGCGTGAAGCCGCCCTGCGCGGCGGTGCGCACCAGGCTGATCTCACCCTTGTCCAGCACGGTCCAGGCCCCGGCCTCGAACGGCAGCGTCAGGGTGTCCGGCACCAGCATGTCGGGCACGATGCCGGCGGCGCGCAGGCGCTCGACCCATTGATCCATGCGCGCGCTCGATCACGGCCGCGCACAGGGCGCCGCCGGACTCGCGCATGCCGGGCGCGAAGTGCAGGGTTTCGACATCGGGTATCAGGCGGTCTTCCAGTACGTACGGCAGCGCGGCCAGCACACGCTGGCGATTGCGGGCCGGGATGACGGCGCGCGCCAGCGTAACGTCCTCGCCGGGCACCAGCACCACGACGCGGCAACCGGCGCATTGCCGTCCCGCCTCTTCCAGTGCGCCACGTTCGACCGTGGTTCCGGTCGCTTCGTCGGAAACGCGCATCCATTCCGATGCTCCGTCGGGGAGAGTGCCGAGATGGATGAAAAGCGTGTCGCGCATGTCAGACCGTGCCCTGGAGTCGCCTGATCACCGTGACGCGCGCATCCGCGCCGCGCACGACCAGGCTGTGGAGTTCCATCTTGCTGCGTTCGAAGCGGGCATTTGCATGGATCATAAAGTAGGAAGTTGACACGCTGATGTTGGTAATACCCTGCGCGCGTTCCTTCAGGAGCGGGTGCGCGAGAAATTCCTCTGTTGTCTGATAGCCCTTGTCGCCGCGCTCGTCGATCAACTGGGTGGCATCGGATTCACTGATTCCCTCGTTCAGCGCCATGAGCACCGGGGCTGACGCGGTGTTGACGTTGAGCGGGGTCCTGGCCGGCAGCGCCGTCACGTACGGCGCCAGCGCAGCGTATGCCTCCCGGGTGATTCCATTGACCAATAATAACTCACTGGGGCTATCCATGAGAGCATTCGCGGCGCGATAGGGCGGCGTCATGCCGAGATAGGTCGGGTCCTCCGCCCCGTTGGGGAAACGCGGATCGAGATCGCTATCGATCCAGTCGACCACCGCGTCGGCGAGGTTCTCGTCCAGGTCCAGCGTGGCGAGCAGGCGGCGGAAACGCCGGATGTCGTCCTCGCTGGCCTTGCCCTCGGCGTCGACCAGATCATTGAGGTTGAAGCGTCCCTGCAGGTCTTCGATCCGCCCCGCCACCACCGCGCCCTCCACGGCGATCGGCGGCAGGACGGTCGCCCAGTCCTCCTCCGGATGATCGACCTCGCCGTCGCGGCGGTCGCGCGCGAGGACCTGCTTGGCCCAGGACTCCACGCCCAGGGTGAACAGGTAGGCCTGGTCAGCGTCGAGGACATTGCCGGTGCGGCGGATGTCCAACTGCTGACGCGAGGCCATCGCCACGGCGGCCACGGCGGCCATCGCGGTGATCAGCAGCGCGGTGAGCAGGGCGACGCCGGTCTGACGCGTGCGCAGGCACCGTTTCATGAGGAGGATCCCGCCACCTGGAACAACCTCGTGATGCGTCCCCATTCCTTCACGTCCAGCGTGACCTCGACGGCCCGGGGCAGTTGCGCCCCCGTGCCGCCCGCCGCCGGCCATTCGCTGCGCCATTCGCCGGTGCCGTCCAGATAGCGGATCTCGAGGGTGCTGACGTCATCAAGCAGGCGGGCGCGCCGCGGCTCGCTGTCCTGCGCCCGATCGAGCACGTCCCAGCTCGCCCGGGTTAGCGCCTCGTCGCTGAGGCCATAGGACACGCGCTGGAGCTCGCTGCGCTTGAGCCCGGCCGGGTTGCGCCAGCCCGCGCGGGTGAATTCGAGCGCCGTATCGTTGCCGAACATCGGCGGCAGCGGATCGCCGAAGTTGTCGCGCACGCCGCGGTCGGCTGCCTGTTCGATGTCGCGTCCCATCAGCACGAACAGCATCTGCAGGCGCCCCAGTTGATCGGACTTCGCCTCGATGCGGTCCTTGGCCCCCAGCACTACATCGAGGCCGGCATAGGCCGCCACGCCGAGCACCGCGAAAATCGCCAGCGCGACCAGCAGTTCGAGCAGGGTGAAGCCGCGCTGCGACGATGTCATGAGGGGCGCTCGAGGTAGGCGATGGCGGTGGAATCCGGCCGTTCCGCGTCCTTCTCGGCGCGGACCTCGATGTCGAGGCGGCGTACATCGGCGTCCTCGGTGCTGGAGACCTTCAGGGTCCAGAACCATTCGCGATCGGCCAGTTCGGCCGAACCCGTGGTGATACCGACCGCCGGCCAGCTCGGGCTCAGTTGCTGTTCGGTGATCCGGTTCATCGCAACCCAGTGCGCCAGCGTGTGGTCGATCAGTCGTGCGGCATTGTTGAGGCTTTGCGCCGTCTCGCCGACGATGGCGGCGAGGGCGATGGCGATGACCGCCAGCGCGACCAGGATCTCGATCAGGGTGAAACCGCGCGCGCGTGTTCCGCCGACGGTGTGCCGCGCGGGGTGTTGCGCCGGTGAATGCGGGTGCGGCAGGGTCATGGCTCGAAGGTGAACTCGCCGCCGAAGTCCGCGCTCGCTTGATAGGTCGCGGTGCTGTTCCGGTCCTTCAGCGTGACGGTGAAGGGCGTCATCTCGCCGCTCGAGAACAGGTAGACCCGCGGTTCCTTCGCGTCTTTGTCCTTTCCATCCCCACCCGGCGCTTCGCCGTCGACCTCGATGAAGAGCGTCAGATCTTCCGGCAGCTGGCGTTTGCGCAACACGGGGTCTTCGGTGTCGACCCACTTTTCCTCTTCCAGCACCTGGAAGCGGTAGCCCTGCGGCGAGAAGACCACCGCCATTTCGGCGCCCTGCAGCACCGTTTCCTGGCTGGCGAGCGTCAGCAGGGCCGCCAGGCGTCGGCCCTCGGTCTTCAGGCGCTCATGGATATCGTCGCGAAGCGTCAGCGTGGCGAGCGTGAGCACGATGCCGATGATCAGGACGACGACCAGGATCTCGAGCAGGGTAAAACCTGCGGCGCGCCCCGGCGCGTGGCGCGTGCAACCCAGCGCGGACAGGCTCCGGGTCATGCAGCCTCATTATTCCAGGTTCCAGTTGCCGATATCGGCGTCTTCACCCTCGCCGCCCTGTTGGCCGTCGCGGCCCAGGGTGTAGAGGTCGAAGGCGCCGCCCTGCGTGCCCGGATTCAGGTACTGGTAGGGGCGATCCCAGGGATCCATCGGCGCGCGGGGCAGATAGGTCGGCACCAGTGAATCCAGCCCTTCGTCCGTCGTCGGGTAGACATGGCGGTCGAGCCGGTACATGTTGAGCGCGCTCTCGACCGCGCGGATGTCCGCCTTGGCCTTGGTGACGCGGGCCTGTCCGGGTTTCTCCATCAGGTTGGGCACGATGATCGCGGCCAGGATGCCGAGGATCACCACCACGACGAGCACCTCGATCAGGGTGAATCCGGCACCCCGCCGGCGCGCCCGGGTGGATGGCTGTGCCTTCATGCGTGCATGTGTCATGTGCGTCTGTCTCTTGGGTTAAACGACCAGTTGGTTCATGTTGAAGATCGGCAGCAGTATCGCCAGCACGATGAGCAGTACTATACCGCCCATGATCAGGATCAGAAACGGTCCGAGCAGGCCGGTGATGGTCTGCGCAACCGCCTCCAGTTCGCGTTCCTGGCTGCTCGCGGCCCGTTCCAGCATCACCTCGAGGTTGCCGCTCGCCTCGCCGCTCGCGATCAGGTGGATGGTCATGGGCGGGAAATAGCCGCTGCGTTCGAGTGATTTGTGCAGACTGGCGCCTTCGCGCACCTGGCGCGCCGCGGTCGTGACGGCCTCGCGCATCGGCAGGTTGGTGACCACCTCGGCGGAGATGTGCAGGCTTTCCAGCACCGGCACCCCGCTCTCGGCCAGGATACTGAGCGTGCGGGCGAAGCGGGCGGCGTTCATGCCGCGCACCAGGCGCGATACCAGCGGCAGCGAAAGCTGTGCACGGTGAAAGCGCTTGCGCACCCCGGGGCGGCGCAGCATCAGGCGCAGGCCGATGATGGCCGCGAGCAACAGGACGCCGAGCACCGCTCCCGAGGAACGGACGAAGTCGCTCGCCGCGATCAGGCCGCGCGTCAGCAGCGGCAGTTCCTGTCCCATGTTTTCGAACACGCTGACGACCTGCGGTACCACGTAGGCCAGCAACAGCAGCACGACGAGAACCGCGACCACGATCACCAGCACCGGATAGATCAGCGACAGCGCCACCTTCTGGCGGATCGCCTGGCGACCCTCGGTGTAGTCGGCGAGCCGGTCGAGCACGGTGTCGAGATGTCCCGACTGCTCGCCGGCGGCGACCGTCGCGCGGTAGAGGTCGGAAAACGCGCGCGGAAAGCCGGACAGCGCGTTCGCCAGCGACTGGCCCTCCATGATGCGCGCGCGCACCGCCACCAGCATGCTCTTGAGGCGCGCCTTCTCGGATTGCTCGGCGATCGTGCGCAGGGCCTCCTCGATCGGCAGCCCGGAGCGCACCAGGGTCGCGAACTGGCGCGTGATCAGCGCGATGTCGGCCGCGCTGGCCCCGCGCCGGAAGGAGGAGATGCCGCGTTCCCGCTCGCGTTCGCGCTGCGCCACCTCGGCGACCGTGAGCGGCGCCCAGCCCTTGTCGCGCAGCAACTGGCGGATCTGGCGCGGCGTGTCGCCCTCGAGCACGCCCTTGCGCTCGCGTCCGCCGTCGTCCAGCGCGGTGAATTCATAGGCTCCCATGTGCGGTCCCGGTCAATCGTCCTCGTGGGTGACGCGCAGCACTTCCTCGTGGGTGGTGTCGCCGGCGAGGACGCGGCGGATGCCGTCCTGGTAGATGCTCGCGCCGCGGCTGTGGGCGTAGGCCTCGAGTTCCTGTTCCGAGAGCTGGTCATGGATCATGGTGCGCAGGCGGTCGTTGATCTCGATCACCTCGAAAATCGCGGTGCGGCCCTGGTAGCCGGTGAAATTGCAGCTGCTGCAGCCCTGCGCCGTGTAGAGCGTGGGCACCGTGTCCGCGGGCACGCCGAGATCGGCGCATTCCGCCGCGCTCGCGGTGTGCGGGTACTTGCACTCGGGGCACAGCAGGCGCACCAGTCGTTGCGCCAGCACGCCGATCAGGCTGGAGGAGAGCAGGAACGGCTCCACGCCCATGTCGCGCAGGCGCATCACCGCGCCGATGGCGCTGTTGGTGTGCAGGGTGGACAGCACCAGATGGCCGGTCAGACTCGCCTGCACCGCGATCTCCGCCGTCTCGAGGTCACGGATCTCGCCCACCATCACGATGTCCGGGTCCTGACGCAGGATGGCGCGCAGGCCGCGCGCGAAGGTCATGTCGACCTTGGTCTGCACCTGGGTCTGGCTGATGCCGTCGATGTAGTATTCGATCGGATCCTCCACCGTCATGATGTTACGGCGCTTGTCGTTGACGCGCGACAGCATGGCGTAGAGCGAGGTCGTCTTGCCCGAACCGGTCGGACCGGTGACCAGGATGATGCCGTGGGGCCGGCGGATGATGTGCTCCACGCGGGCGAGACCGTCGGCGGCCATCCCGAGGTGCTCGAGATCGAGGCGCCCGGCCTGCTTGTCGAGCAGGCGCATCACCACGCGTTCTCCATGCCCGCAGGGCAGGGTGGAGACGCGCACGTCGACCGCGCGCCCGGCGATGCGCAGCGAGATGCGGCCGTCCTGCGGCAGGCGCTTCTCCGCGATGTCGAGCCTGGCCATGACCTTGACGCGTGACACCAGCACCGGCGCCAGCACGCGCGCCGGCTCCAGCACCTCGCGCAGGATGCCGTCGACGCGGAAGCGCACCACCAGACGGTATTCGTACGGTTCGATGTGGATGTCGGAGGCGTTGACCTTCACGGCCTCGGTAAGCAGGGCGTTGATGAGACGGATGATGGGGGCATCGTCCTGGCTCTCGAGCAGGTCCTCCGGTTCCGGCAGCTGCTGCGCGATCTGCGACAGGTCGAGGTCCTCGCCCATCTCGCCCATCATCTGCATGGTTTCGGCGCTGTCGGACTCGTAGGACGCCTGCAGCATGCGGTCGAATTCTTCCTGGGCGATCAGGCGCGGTGCGAGGGGCAGGCCCATGAAGCGGCGCACCTCGGACAGTACCTGGGCGGTAACGCCCGTGCGGCACAGGGTGATGGCGCGGCCGTCCGCGACTTCGGTGACCAGGACACCGTTGCGCTTGGCATAGGCGAACGGCAGCCGGCGGGGTCGCGCTGCGGGGGCGGGCTCTTCGAGCAGCGCGTCGGGCAACAGCGCTTCGAGCGATTCCCTCATGGTTCCCGCGGGGCGGCGGATCCGGTGCCGCCGTCGCCGCCCGGCAGAGGTGGCAGGGCCAGCAGGTCGTCGAGAGGCGGCATCACCGGCGCCTCTTCCTTGCGCATCATCAGCATGCCCTTCTCGCGGGTGCCGAGCTGGATGTCGCGGATGTAGCTGTATTTGCTCCCGGTCAGGCGGTTCATCATCGCCTGGTCCCGCAGGATGGTGGTCTGCAGGAACACCATCAGATTGGTCTTGTCCTTGGTGGTCGACTTGGAGCTGAACAGCCAGCCGAGCAGCGGGATGTCGCCCAGCAGCGGCACCTTCTGCACGCTCTGCCGCACGTTGTCCTGGATCAGTCCGCCCAGCACCACCACTTGGCGGTCGTCGATGATGAGGCTGGTCTTGATCGAGCGGGTGTTGGTCACCAGGTCGACGGCATCGCCCTTGGCGCCGAGGCTGTCGATGGTCTGCTCGATATCGAGCTTGATCGCGTCGCCCTCGTTGATCTGCGGTTTGACTTTCAGCGTGATGCCGACGTTCTCGCGCGAGATGGTCTGGAACGGATTGCTGACGCTGCCGCTGCCGGTCCCGGTGCTGGTGAACGAACCGGTGACGAACGGGACTTCCTGGCCGACCACGATCTCGGCCTCCTCATTGTCGAGCGTGACCAGCGAGGGGGTGGACAGGATGTTGGTCGAGCCGTTGCTCTTCAGCGCCTGCACGACAGCGGCGAAATTCACGTTGTCGGAATTGAAGCGGCCGACACCGAGCGCCAGCCCGCTCAGGCTGAGGCCGGTGAAGTTGTTCGTGGCGACCGCGCCGGCGATGCTGGTGACGCTGCTGCCGGCGTTGCTGAAATTGGTCAGGCCGACCGGACCGTCGCCGCCGGGCGTGCCGTCGGCGACCCACTGCACGCCGAGCTGGGCGCTAACGTCCGTGGTGACCTCGGCGATGATGCCTTCCACCATGACCTGGGCGCGGCGGATGTCGAGCTGCTTGATGACGCCTTCCAGCGCGTTGAAGATGTCGGGGGGCGCCGTGATGACCAGCGAGTTGCTGCTTTCGTCGGCCTGGATGTTGATCGGCAGATTATTACCGCCGGTCGCCGGGGCCTGTGCGCCGCCGGCGGCCTTGGCCTGCTGTTCGACGCTGCTGCTGACACCGGTCAGCACCGGCACCAGGTCCTTGGCCTGGGCGTAGCGCAGGTAGATGACGCGCGTGTTGCCCTGGGTCTGCAGCGGCGTGTCGAGGTGGGTGATCAGCGTGCGCAGGCGCAGGCGGCCGGATTTGCCACCGCCGATCAACACGCTGTTGGTGCGCTCGTCGGCGATCAGCACCGGGCTGGCGTCCGGATCGGTGGGGGCGCCGCCGCCGCGCGCCTTGTCCTGCTGCGCCAGCGCGGTCAGGATGCGTACGACCTCGGCGGCGGAGGCGTGCTGCAGGGGCACGATCTCGATCTCATCGCTGCTCGGCAGGTCGATGCGGTCGATCAGGTTGGCGATGCGGTTGATGTTGGAGGCGCGGTCCGCGATGATCAGCATGTTGCTCGGCACGTAGGCCGCCAGATGGCCCTGTTGCGGCACCAGCGGGCGCAGAATTGGCACTAATTGTGCAGCGGAAACGTTGCGCAGCTCGATGACCCGGGTGACGAACTCGTCGCCGCGTCCGGGGGCGTCGGCGTCGGTGGTCGGGACGGCGATCTGCTTGGCATTGGCGTCGGGGATGATCTTCACCACCTTGCCGCTCGGTATGGCGGAGAAGCCGTAGACGTCCAGCACCGAGAGGAAGACCTGGTAGACCTCATCGGACTCCATCGGGCGCGAGGAGATGATGGTGATCTTGCCCTTGACGCGCGGATCGACGATGAAATTCTTGCCGGTGATCTCGGAGATGGTGCCGATGACCGCGCTGATGTCGGCGTCCTTGAGGTTGAGCGTGACCGGCTCGGCGTGCGCCGGCGCCAGCCCCATGGCCGCCAGCAGAAACACCGGCGCAGCCGTCCGCAGGGCGGCGACGGGTGCCCGGCCGGCCAAGAACGACACGAACGCCCGAAACGCCGCGCGACTGATCCTGATCATCGGTGCATTATACTCGTAAGATATTACAAATACATAAAGACAAAGGTAAAAATGCAGGGCCGAGGGCGGGCGGACGGAACGCCCGTGCTAACATACCGGCGCGAATTTCCACCGGTCTACCCCTGCTGACGGAACAGTATATAAGAGGATAGACCCCATGGCTCCCAAAACCTCGACGGTGCGCACGCTCAAATACGATTACCTCGGCATGGACGTCCAGGCGATCCAGCGGTCCATGGCGAACACGCTGGAATATCGCGTGGGCAAGGACATGTACACGGCGACGCTGCGCGACTGGTTCCAGGTCGTCGCCTACACGGTGCGCGATCGCATGATGGAGCGCTGGATGGAGACCATGCGCACCTATTACCGCGATAACGCCAAGCGGGTCTACTACCTGTCGATGGAGTTCCTGATCGGGCGCAGCCTGGCCAACAACCTGCACAACATGGGCATCTACGACGCGGTCGTCGAGGCGCTGCGGGAGTTCGACCTGGACCTCGAGGCGATCATCGAGGCGGAGCCCGAGGCGGCGCTCGGCAACGGTGGTCTCGGCCGGCTGGCGGCCTGTTTCCTGGATTCCATGGCCACCCTGGGTATCCCGGGCTACGGTTACGGCATCCGCTACGAATACGGGATGTTCAAGCAGAAGATCGAGAACGGGCTTCAGATCGAGCACCCGGACAATTGGCTGCGTTACGGCAACCCGTGGGAATTCCCGCGCGCCGAGGTGCTCTATCCGGTCCGTTTCAACGGCCGCGTCGTCCAGTATACCGACGAGCACGGCGTGGCGCGCCACCACTGGGTGGATACCGAAGAGGTCATCGCGATGGCCTACGACACCCCTATCCCGGG
This sequence comes from Gammaproteobacteria bacterium, assembly GCA_016716465.1. NCBI lineage: Bacteria > Pseudomonadati > Pseudomonadota > Gammaproteobacteria > Gammaproteobacteria bacterium. The sequence continues at coordinate 489,510 of JADJWH010000004.1, read as the reverse complement.
CTATGGGACCAACACCGTGAACAATATGCGCGTGTGGTCCGCCAAGTCTTCGCGCGACTTCGATCTGGGTTATTTCAACGAGGGCAACTACATCAAGGCGGTGGAGGCGGAGGCGGAGTCGGAGAACATCTCGCGCGTGCTCTACCCCGACGACACGACCTCCATGGGCAAGGAGCTGCGCCTCAAACAGCAGTATTTCTTCGTCAGCGCCACCCTGCGCGACATATTGTATCGATTTGATAAATATCATGATTCTCTTGATTTATTGCCCGAGCAGGTGGCCATACAGCTGAACGATACCCACCCGGCGATCGCGATCGCCGAACTGATGCGCATCCTGGTCGACGAGCACAAGATGGAGTGGAAGCGCGCCTGGAAGATCGTGACGGGCACCTTCGCCTACACCAACCACACGCTGATGCCCGAGGCGCTGGAGACCTGGCCGGTGAGTCTGTTTGCCAGGATTCTGCCGCGTCACCTGCAGATTATCTATGAGATCAATCACAACTTTCTGAAGGATGTGATGCACCAGCATCCCGGCGACATGGACCTGCTGCGGCGCATGTCAATCATCCAGGAGGAAGGCGAGCGGCGGATCCGGATGGCCCACCTCGCGATCATCGGCAGCCATCGGGTCAACGGCGTGGCGAAGCTGCATTCGCAGCTGATGAAAGAGACCATTTTCGCCGATTTCGACCGCTTCTACCCGGGCAAATTCATCAACATGACCAATGGCGTGACGCCGCGCCGCTGGCTGCATCACGTCAACCAGCCGCTCGTGCGCCTGATCGGTGACCGGATCGGTGGCGGCTGGGTGACCGACCTCGACCAGCTCAGACAACTGGCGCCACTGGCCGAGGACGCCGGGTTCCGTGCCGAGTTCCGCGCCGTCAAGCTGCGCAACAAGGAACGCCTGGTCGGACTGATCCGGCGCCATATGGGGCTGGAGATCTCCGCCGCCTCGATGTTCGATGTCCAGATCAAGCGCATGCACGAATACAAGCGCCAGCTTCTCAACCTGTTGCACGTGATCACGCTGTACAACCGCGTGCGTACGGGCGCGGACATTGTGCCGCGCACCTGCATCTTCTCCGGCAAGGCCGCGCCCGGCTATGCCATGGCGAAACTGATCATCAAGCTGATCAACGACGTCGGCGACATCATCAACAACGATCCCGCGGTGGGAGATCGCCTCAAGGTGGTGTTCATCCCGAACTACGACGTGTCCACCGCGAGCGACATCATCCCGGCCGCCGAGCTGTCCGAGCAGATCTCGATGGCGGGCACCGAGGCTTCGGGCACCGGCAACATGAAGCTGGCGCTGAACGGCGCGCTCACGATCGGCACCCTGGACGGCGCGAACGTCGAGATCCGCAACGAGGTCGGCCACGATAATATCTTCATCTTCGGCCACACCACGGAAGAGGTCGCCCGCCTGAAGCGCGATGGCTACAACCCGTGGGATTATCTCCATGCGAACGGCGAACTAGCGCAGGTGCTGGACATGATCGGCGGGGGATTCTTCTCGCCCGACCGCAAGGATCTGTTCCAGCCCGTGGTGCACTCCCTGACCACGGGCGGGGATCGCTACCTGCTACTGGCGGACTACAGCTCCTACGTGGAGTGCCAGGACCGCATCTCCACGCTCTACCGCGACGGCGACGCCTGGACGCGCAAGGCGATCCTGAACGTAGCCGCGATGGGCGTGTTTTCCAGCGACCGCACCATCCGCGAGTATGCCGAGGACATCTGGCGCGCCACCCCGGTGCGCATCGATCTGAACAATCATGGCTGACGTGCCGGGCGCGCGCCGTCGCGTTCGGAGGATCTAACCGTGGCGCACGACGCGCGGCTGGACGCGGGTCTGGCGGCGCTGGGCCTCTCACTGCCCGCGGCGGCCTGCCGGGGGCTGCTCGATTATCTCACCCTGCTCGAAAAGTGGAACCGGGCCTACAACCTGACGGCGGTGCGCGATCGCGGCGAGATGGTCGCGCGGCACCTGCTCGACAGCCTGTCCATCGTTCCGTACCTCCAGGCCCCGCGCATCATCGACGTCGGCTCGGGCGCCGGCCTGCCGGGCATCCCGCTGGCCCTCGCACTGCCGGACTGCCGATTCGTCCTGCTGGACAGCAACCGCAAGAAGACCCGATTCCTGACCCAGGCCATTGCGGAACTTGGGCTCGACAACGTCACGGTGGAATGCCGGCGCGTGGAGGAATACCGGCCGGAGGCGGGCTTCGACACCGTTGTCACCCGCGCCTTCGCCAGTCTGGCGGAGATCGTGACGGCAGCCGGACACCTGTGCCGCAGCGACGGCTACCTGCTCGCCATGAAGGGACGCTATCCCGAGGGGGAACTGGCCGCCCTGCCGCCCTCGTTCCACGTGCTCGCGGTGGAGCCGCTGCGGGTGCCGGGTCTGGAGGCGGAGCGCTATCTGATCCGCCTGGCCCGCGCCACGTCCGGTGCCTGAGCATCACGACGGCCATGATGGCACCCCGCGCATGGATGGCGCGGAACTGAATCCGCGCTAAACTCGCCGCATCCGGGTTACCATGTACGGCCCCGGAATCGAAGATGCCGGGGCGGGCACGCGCGCGCCATGCCGGCGACGCATCAGCGGGGAGTTATGGCCAGGATCATCGCGGTAGCCAATCAGAAGGGCGGGGTCGGCAAGACCACCACCAGCGTCAATCTTTCGGCGTCCCTGGCCGCGACCCGGCGCCGTGTCCTGCTGATCGATCTCGATCCACAGGGCAATGCCACCATGGGCAGCGGTGTCGACAAGAACCGCATCGAGGCGGGCAGCTGCGAGGTCCTGCTGGGTGAGCAGGCGCTGGCGGAGGCCGTGGTTCCGACCGCGCACGCGGGCTACGCACTGCTGCCGGGGAACGGCGACCTGACCGCCGCCGAGGTCGAGCTGATGACCCATGCGGAGAGCGAGCAGCGCCTGCGCCGCACGCTGGAGCCGGTGCTCGGCGACTACGACTACATCATCATCGACTGTCCGCCCTCGCTCAACATGCTGACGGTCAACGCGCTGGTCGCCGCGCAGGGCGTGATCATCCCCATGCAGTGCGAGTATTATGCGCTCGAGGGTCTGACCGCCCTGCTCGACACCATCGAGAAGATCCGCACCACGCTGAATTTCGAGCTCCGCGTGGAGGGCCTGCTGCGCACCATGTTCGATCCGCGCAACAAACTGGCCAACGACGTGTCCACGCAGCTGCTCGATCACTTCGGCGAGCAGGTGTTCAATACCATCATCCCGCGCAACGTGCGCCTGGCCGAGGCGCCCAGTCACGGTCTTCCGGTCATGCTGTATGATAAGGCCTCGCAGGGCGCGCGCGCCTACCTGGCGCTGGCGGGAGAGATGTTGCGCAAGGGCATGAAGGGTGAGGCGGCGCCCGCGGTGTAGTGCAACGACGGACGGGATCGCAGGACATGAGCGTTAAAAAGAGAGGTTTGGGCCGTGGTCTGGATGCCCTGTTGGGTCAGGCCGCGATTGCCGCGCCTGCCGCCGCCCCGGCCGCGCCGACAGCGGCCGCGGCGGACAAGGGCGAGCGTTTGTTGAAGCTGCCGGTCGACCTGCTGCGACGCGGCCGGTATCAGCCGCGCTCGGACATGCGTCCGGAGACGCTGCAGGATCTCGCCGATTCGATCCGGGCCCAGGGCGTGGTGCAGCCCATCGTGGTGCGACCGATCGGCGCCAACAGCTATGAGATCATCGCCGGCGAGCGGCGCTGGCGCGCGGCGCAGCTGGCGGGTCTGCACGAGGTGCCGGTCGTGGTGCGCGACGTGCCGGACCAGGCCGCGATGGCGATGGCGCTGATCGAGAACATCCAGCGCGAGGATCTGAACCCGCTGGAAGAGGCGCTCGCGCTCAAGCGCCTGATCGAGGAGTTCGGCCTGACCCATCAGCTTGCCGCCGAGGCGGTCGGCCGCTCGCGCGCCGCCGTGTCCAACCTGCTGCGCCTGTTCGAGCTGAACGAGGACGTGAAGCAGCGCATCGAGCAGCGGGAAATAGATATGGGGCATGCGCGCGCGCTGCTTGCCCTGCAGGGCCCGCTCCAGAGCGAGGCGGCGCGCCGCGTGGCGGCCAAGGGCCTGTCGGTGCGCGAGACCGAGCAGCTCGTGCGCCGTCTGCAGGCCGCCGGCGCGCAGGCACCGACGGCGCGGCACGCCATGGATCCCGATGTGCGGCGCCTGCAGGAAGATCTCTCCGCGAAGCTCGGCGCGAGCGTCGACATCCAGTACAACGCGAAGGGCAAGGGCAGGCTCGTGGTGCTCTACAACAGCCTGGACGAGCTCGAAGGCATCCTCGCGCACATCAAGTAATCCCCTCCCGGGGCGACGGTTTACCAGCACCACGGCAGGGCGGTCGCCGCACCCGATCGATGCGCGATTCCCCTGTTTTTTCAGGCCTTGCATGTTGCTTTTTTTGCGCGTTATACTCACGCGCTCGATTTTGCCCGGACAGCCAGCCCATGCCTCCAACGAAGGGTGCCGGTCTTGTCATGGTCGGGGTCGGAACGATCCTGACGTCGATGATCGCCGCGGGATTTTTATTGGGTTATGCCGCTGACTCCTGGCTGGATACTCGACCGATCTTTATGCTAGTATTTGCCGGCTTGGGGGCTGTGGGAGGCTTCCTGAAGGTCTACAAGTTGCTGAGCAGGAACGTTTAGTTGAATTCCGCCGGCGACGAGTTGCGCATCAGAACCCGCCGGGTGATCGGTCTTCAGTTGGGGATCGGATTAGCCATAGTCGCGGGTTTTTTTACGGTCAAGGGTCCCGCGGCCGCCTGGTCGGCGGCGTTCGGCGGCGGCGTCAGCGTGGTCATGAGCCTGCTGTTGAGCCGCGGCGTGATGCTGGCCGGGCGCATGCAGGACGCCAGGGCGAGCCAGGCGGTGCTGTATGCCGGCGCCGCGCTGCGTTTCGTGCTGGTGCTGGCCTTGCTGACGGTCGGGCTTGCCGTGCTGAAACTGGCCCCCCTACCGGTGGTGGTCGGGTTCATCGCGGTGCAGCTGGCGTTCATGCTGGCGGCCGGCCGCTCCCGGCAGGAATAGAGACAGTACAAATATTACGGAGCAGGCGAAGTTGAGCGCAGAAGAACACTCCTCCGGCGGCGGTACCGTCGAATATATCCAGCACCACCTGACCAATCTGTGCGTCGGCGATTGCGACCCGGTGACGCATAAGGCGGCCGGATTCTGGGCCTGGCACGTCGACACTCTGTTTTTCAGCGTCCTGCTCGCACTGGTCATCATCCTGGTGAGCTGGCGGCTGGGCAAGCGCCTGAGCGTGGACGCGCCCTCCGGCTTCCAGAACGTCGTCGAGTCCATCATTGAATTCGTGCAGGGCCAGGTGCGCGACACCTTCCCTGGCCACAACCCGCTGATCGCCCCGCTCGCGCTGACCATCTTCGTGTGGGTGTGGCTGATGAACTTCATGGACCTGATCCCGGTGGACCTCCTGCCCTGGCTCGCCGGCGCCGTCGGTGTGCCTTACCTGAAGGTCGTGCCCACCACCGACCTCAACACCACGATGGCGATGTCGCTTACCGTGTTCGGCCTGATCCTGTTCTACAACATCAAGGTCAAGGGCGTGGTCGGTTATCTGAAGGTGTTCCTGTTCCACCCCTTCGGCAAGTTCTTCATCCCGGTCAACATCGTGATGACCGCCATCGAGGAGCTGGCCAAGCCGCTGAGCCTGGGCCTGCGACTGTTCGGCAACCTGTTCGCCGGCGAGCTGGTGTTCCTGCTCATCGCCCTGATCGGCGGCACCCTCGCGGTCGGCGCCCTGGGATATCTGTTCTGGTTTCCGCTGCAGGTCGTGCTGGACCTCGGCTGGCTGATCTTCCACCTGCTGGTGATCACCCTGCAGGCGTTCATCTTCATGGTGCTGACCCTGGTCTATCTGGGCATGGCCCATGTCGAGGATCACTAGGCGCGGGGACGCACAGTCAGGCGGAAACGCTGTTCCAAAATTTTGATATTTGATTTACCAAAGGAGAGAAAGCAATGACACCCGAGATGCTCGCACAAATCTACGCCTATACCGCCGTCGGCGTCGGCGTCATCCTGGCCGCCGCCGGTCTGGGTTCGGCCATTGGCTGGGGCCTGATTTGCGCCAAGACCCTGGAAGGGATCGCACGCCAGCCTGAAATGCGCCCGGCCCTGATGACCAATATGTTTATCTTCGCGGGTCTGATGGAATCTTTCCCCTTCATCATCCTTGCGTTCGCCATGTGGTTCCTGTTCGCCAACCCCTTCGTCGGGGCGTTGAGCAGCGCGATCGGCACGCTCTGATATCGACCGCGCCGGCACTGATGCCGGGCCAGGTGCAAGAGGACCAGTGAGATGAATATCAACGCTACCCTGATCGGCCAGATCATCGCCTTCGTGCTGTTGATCTGGTTCGTCAACAAGCTGCTGTGGGGGCCGCTCAACAATCTGCTCGCCGCGCGGCAGAAGCGCATTGCCGACGGCCTCGCCGCCGCCGACAAGGGCAAGCATGAGCTGGAGCTGTCGGAGAAGCGCGCCAAGGACCTCATCCATGAGGCGCGTTCGAAGGCCGCCGAGATCCTGGCGCAGTCGGAGAAGCGCGCGAGCGAGATCGTCGAGGAAGCCAAGTCGGATGCCCGCACCGAGGCCGATCGCCTGATCGCCGGTGCCCGCGCCGAGATCACGCAGGAGGTCAACCGGGCCAAGGAGCAGCTGCGCACGCAGGTTTCCACGCTCGCGGCCGCCGGCGCCAGCAAGATCATCAAGCGCGAGATCGACCGCAAGGCGCATGACGACCTGCTGAAAGACCTGGTGTCGCAGATTTAGCCTGCTTGGAGAAACCCTATGGCCGAAAAGAGCACCATCGCCCGTCCCTACGCGCAGGCCGTATTTGACCTGGCCTCCGCGCAGCGCCAGCTCGGGCCATGGTCGGAGCGGCTGCAGCTGATGACCGCGGTGGTCGCCGATCCGCGCCTGCAACGCCTGATCGGCAATCCGCGCATCACCCGCGCGCAGCTGGCGGGCCTGATCGTCGACATCTGCGGCGACCGGCTCGACGCCCAGGCCAGGTCGCTGGTCGGCGTGCTGGCGGAGAACCGCCGCCTGGATCTGCTGCCGGAGATCGGCGCCCTGTTCGCGCAGTATCGCGCGGAGGCCGAAAAGACCGTTCAGGCCGAGGTCGTATCGGCGTTTCCCCTCAGTGCGGAACAGCAGGCCGGCATCGTCGCTGCCCTGAAGCGGCGCCTGGGGCGTGAGATCAGTTTGAAAAACACTACCGACGGGACCTTGGTCGGCGGCGCCGTCATCCGCGCCGGGGATCTGGTCATAGATGGTTCGGTCACGGGACATCTGGACAGGCTCGCGAGCGCGCTGTCCCACTAGTTTGAACTCTTTAAGGGGATAGGATCATGCAGTTGAACGCAGCAGAAATCAGCGAACTCATCCGGCAGCGGATCGAGAAATTCGAGGCCGTCACCGAGGCGCGCACCGAAGGCACCGTGGTCAGCGTGACCGACGGCATCGTGCGCATCCACGGCTTGGCCGCGGTGATGTACGGCGAGATGCTGGAGTTCCCCGGCAACACCTACGGCATGGCGCTCAACCTCGAGCGCGACTCCGTCGGCGCGGTGGTGCTGGGTCCTTACACGCACATCAGCGAGGGCGACACCGTCAAGTGCACCGGCCGCATCCTCGAGGTACCCGTGGGTGAAGGACTGGTCGGCCGCGTGGTCGATTCCCTCGGCAACCCGATCGACGGCAAGGGTCCGATCAAGGCGAGCGGCAGCTCCCCCATCGAGAAGGTGGCGCCGGGCGTGATCGCGCGCAAGTCGGTCAGCCAGCCGGTGCAGACCGGCCTCAAGGCGATCGACGCGATGGTGCCGATCGGCCGCGGCCAGCGCGAGCTCATCATCGGCGACCGCCAGACCGGAAAGACCGCGGTGGCCATTGACGCCATCATCAACCAGAAGGGCACCGGCGTTAAGTGCATCTACGTCGCGATCGGCCAGAAGGCCTCCTCGATCGCCAACGTGGTGCGCAAGCTGGAGGAGCACGGCGCGATGGGGCACACCATCATCGTCGCGGCGAGCGCCTCCGATCCGGCCGCCATGCAGTTCATCGCACCTTACTCCGGCTGCGCGATGGGCGAATATTTCCGCGACAACGGCCAGGACGCGCTGATCGTGTATGACGATCTGACCAAACAGGCCTGGGCCTATCGCCAGATCTCCCTGCTGCTGAAGCGCCCGCCGGGTCGAGAAGCCTATCCGGGCGACGTGTTCTACCTGCACTCGCGCCTGCTCGAGCGCGCCTCGCGCATCAACGCCGAGTACGTGGAGAAGATCACCGACGGGCGCGTGAAGGGCAAGACCGGTTCGCTGACGGCGCTGCCGATCATCGAGACGCAGGCCGGCGACGTGTCCGCCTTCGTGCCGACCAACGTGATCTCGATCACCGACGGCCAGATCTACCTGGAGAGCAGCCTGTTCAATTCCGGTATCCGCCCGGCAATCAACGCCGGTCTGTCGGTGTCGCGCGTCGGCGGCGCCGCCCAGACCAAGATCATCAAGAAGCTCGGCGGCGGTGTGCGCCTCGACCTCGCGCAGTACCGCGAGCTGGCGGCCTTCTCCCAGTTCGCCTCCGACCTCGACGAGGCCACCCGCAAGCAGCTCGAGCGCGGCCAGCGCGTCACCGAGCTGATGAAGCAGAAGCAGTACACCCCGCTCAGCGTCGCCGAGCAGGCGATCTCGCTGTTCGCCGCCAACCAGGGCTTCCTCGACGACGTCGAGCTGGCCAAGATCGGCGCCTTCGAGGCCGCGCTGCACAGCTACATGAAGACCCAGCACGCGGCGCTGCTCGACAAGATCAACAGCACGGGCGACTACAACGACGAGATCGAGAAGGGCATGCGTGCCGCCATCGACTCGTTCAAGAAGAGCAACGTCTGGTAACACGGGACTAAACGGAGACTCCGATGGCCGTCGGCAAGGAAATCCGCGTCAAGATCAACAGCATCAAGAACACGCGGAAGATCACCCGCGCGATGGAGATGGTCGCGGCGAGCAAGATGCGCAAGGCGCAGGCGCGCATGAACGCGGCGCGCCCCTACGCGCAGAAGATCCGCAACGTGATCGCCCACCTCGCCCACGCCCATCCCGAGTACAAGCATCCGTACATGCAGGAGCGCGACGGCAAGCGTGTCGGCCTGATCGTGATCTCGACCGATCGTGGCCTGTGCGGCGGTCTCAATACCAATATGTTCCGCAGCGTGGTGGCGGAGATGAAGCGCTGGCACGATGCCGGTAACGAGATCGAGCTGTGCACCATCGGCGCCAAGGCGGCGGGTTTCTTCTCGCGCATGGGCGGCAAGGTGGTGGCGCAGGCCACACACCTGGGCGATGCGCCGCAGGTCGCCGACCTGATCGGCACGGTCAAGGTCATGCTGGATGCCTATGACCAGGGCCGCATCAGCCGCCTCTATCTGGTGTTCAACCAGTTCGTCAACACGATGAGCCAGCGCGCCAGCCTCGAACAGTTGCTGCCGATCGTGCCGAGCGAGGACAAGGCGCTGCAACATCACTGGGACTACCTGTACGAGCCCGAGGCGAAGGACGTGCTGACCCAGCTGCTGACCCGCTACGTCGAGTCGCTGGTCTATCAGGGCGTGGTGGAAAACCTTGCTTCCGAGCAGGCTGCGCGCATGGTGGCGATGAAGTCCGCCTCGGATAACGCGGGCACGCTCATCAACGAACTGCAGCTGATATACAACAAGGCGCGCCAGGCGGCGATCACGCAGGAAATCGCCGAGATCGTCGGCGGCGCCGCCGCGGTTTAAATATGTGAAGAGTGAGGTGTGAGGTGTGTTTTGAGGTTTCTCCCCTCACACCTCATCCCTCACTCCTCACCGTAACTTTAAGGGGAATCAGGCAATGAGTGCAGGCAAGATTGTTCAGATCATCGGAGCGGTCATCGACGTGCAGTTCCCGCGTGATGGTATGCCCAAGGTGTACGACGCGCTGTTCGTCGACGAAACCAAGCTGACCCTGGAAGTACAGCAGCAGCTCGGAGACGGTGTCGTGCGCACCATCGCGATGGGCACCTCCGACGGCCTGACGCGCGGCAAGTCAGTGTCCAACACCGGCGCCCCGATCTCGGTGCCGGTTGGCACCGAAACCCTGGGCCGCATCATGGATGTGCTTGGCACGCCGATCGACGAGCGGGGTGCGATCGGTGAGAAAGAGCGCTGGCCGATCCACCGCAAGGCGCCCAGCTACGAGGACCAGTCCGGCTCGACAGAACTGCTCGAGACCGGCATCAAGGTCATCGACCTGCTGTGCCCGTTCGCCAAGGGCGGCAAGGTCGGCCTGTTCGGCGGCGCCGGTGTCGGCAAGACCGTCAACATGATGGAGCTGATCAACAACATCGCCACCGAGCACTCCGGTCTGTCGGTGTTCGCCGGCGTCGGCGAACGTACCCGCGAAGGCAACGACTTCTACCATGAAATGCAGGAGTCGGGCGTGGTCAACGTCGAGGACTTCCAGAAATCCAAGGTGGCGATGGTCTACGGCCAGATGAACGAGCCCCCGGGCAATCGCCTGCGCGTGGCGCTGACCGGCCTGACCATGGCGGAGAAGTTCCGCGACGAGGGCCGTGATGTACTGCTCTTCATCGACAACATCTACCGTTATACGCTCGCCGGCACCGAGGTGTCCGCGCTGCTCGGCCGTATGCCGTCGGCGGTGGGTTACCAGCCGACGCTGGCCGAGGAGATGGGCGCGCTGCAGGAGCGCATCACCTCGACCAAGACCGGCTCGATCACCTCGATCCAGGCTGTGTATGTGCCCGCGGACGACCTCACTGACCCGTCGCCGGCGACCACCTTCGCGCATCTCGACGCCACCGTCGTGTTGTCGCGCCAGATCGCCGAGCTCGGCATCTATCCCGCGGTGGACCCGCTCGATTCCACCAGCCGCCAACTTGATCCGCTGGTCGTTGGCCAGGAGCACTATGACACCGCGCGTAGCGTGCAGAGCACGCTGCAGCGCTACAAGGAACTGAAGGACATCATCGCGATCCTCGGCATGGACGAACTGTCCGAGACCGACCGGCGCATCGTGGCGCGCGCGCGCAAGATCCAGCGCTTCCTGTCGCAGCCGTTCACGGTCGCCGAGGTGTTCACCGGTACGCCCGGCAAGTACGTCTCACTGAAGGACAGCATCAGCGCCTTCAAGGCGATCGTCGCCGGTGAATACGACCACCTGCCCGAGCAGGCCTTTTACATGGTCGGCACCATCGACGAGGCGGTCGAGAAGGCGAAGAAGCTGCAGTAAGGCCGGCACGCAAACGGGAAAGGGAACACTATGGCCATGACCATGCACGTCGACATCGTCAGCGCGGAGGAAGAGATTTTTTCCGGTCCGGCCGAGATGGTGTTCGCCCCCGCGGTGATGGGCGAGCTCGGCATCCTGCCGCGCCATGCCCCGTTGCTGACCCAGCTCAAACCGGGCGAGGTTCGCCTCCGCACCGGTGAGGGCGAGCAGTTCTTCTATGTCTCCGGCGGCATGCTGGAGATCCAGCCCCACGTGGTCACCGTGCTGGCGGATACCGCCTTGCGCGCCAAGGACCTCGATGAGGCTGCGGCGCTCCAGGCCAAGGAACGTGCCGAACAGGCCCTGCGCGACAAGACCTCGGAATTCGAGTACGCCCGCGCCCAGTCGGAGCTTGCCGAGGCGATCGCCCAGCTGCAGGCCATCAAGAAGCTGCGCGATAAGGCCGGGCGTTAACCCCGGGCGCGTACCGGCCGTTATATATCCCGCAGGTATTCACCGGACGGGCGACCCAATGGCCGGGTAGCCTCCGGTGAAATCCGGGAATTCCGCCTATCAACCGCTTACCCGCTTCCGGGCTTGGCGCTAGAATAGGGACATGCTCATCTTCCCCATACAGGAAACCGTGGCGCGACATACGCGCCGCTGTTCATCATGATCCCGTTGAATTCTCCATGGGCCTGAAGATCATCATTCTCGCTGCGGGAAGCGGGTCCCGCATGCGCTCGGACCTTCCAAAAGTCCTGCATCCGCTCGGCGGGATTCCGCTGCTCGAGCATGTGGTCACCACGGCCTTCGCCCTTAACCCCGAGCGGGTCCAGATCGTCTATGGCCACGGCGGCGAGCAGGTGCGCGCGCGCCTGGACGGTGTCCACGCGGAATGGGTGGAACAGGGCATACAGCTCGGAACGGGACACGCGGTGCAGCAGGCCATGCCCGCTGTGGCGGACGGAGATACCGTGCTGGTCCTGTACGGCGATGTCCCCCTGATCGAGGCTACGACGCTGCAGGAACTGATCGCCGCCGCGCGCGGAGGGTTGGCGCTGATCAGCGCGCAACTGCAGGAGCCGACCGGTTACGGTCGCATCGTGCGGGACAGCTATGGCAAGGTCGCGCGCATCGTCGAGGAAAGGGATGCCAGCGACGAAGTGCGCGCCATCCGCGAGATCAACACCGGGTTCCTGGCGGCGGAAGGCGGCGCCCTGCGGCGCTGGCTGGACGCGCTGGATAACGGCAACGCCCAGGGCGAATACTATCTCACCGACGTGATCGCGCGCGCCGTCGGCGAGGGCGTCGAGGTACGAACCATCCATCCGCGTGTGAACGAGGAAATCCTGGGCGTGAACAACCGGGTTCAGCTCGCCACGCTGGAGCGCTGCTTCCAGCGCCGGCAAGCCGATCGCCTGATGCTGCAGGGTGTGACGCTGCATGATCCCGGGCACTTCGATCTGCGTGGTGAGTTGTCCGTCGGACGCGACGTCGAGATTGATGTCGGGGTGGTGCTGTCCGGCCGCGTCATGCTCGGTGACAGGGTCGTCATCGGGCCGCACTGCGTCATCCGTGACGCGAATATCGGCGCCGGCACACGCATCGAGGCCCACAGTGTGATCGACGGGGCCGCTATCGGGCCGGATTGCCATATCGGCCCCTTCGCGCGCCTGCGACCGGAAACCGATCTCGCCGCCGGCGCGCACATCGGCAACTTTGTCGAGATCAAGAAGTCGGCCATCGGCATCGGAACAAAGATCAATCACCTGAGCTATGTCGGTGACAGCATCGTCGGACGTGAGGTCAACATCGGTGCGGGCACCATCACCTGCAATTACGATGGCGCCAACAAACACCGTACCGAGATCGGCGATCGCGCCTTCATTGGTTCCGATACCCAGCTGGTGGCCCCGGTGAAGATCGGCGCCGGTGCCACCATCGGCGCTGGCTCCACAATTACCCGCGATGCCCCCGCCGAGGAACTCACCCTGAGTCGTGTGAAGCAGGAGACGCGCAAGGGGTGGAAGAGACCGGTAAAAAAGAAGTGAAGCGTGAGGGGGGTAAGGTGTCTGGCGTAATACCGGGCCTTGGTATCGGAAGATGCAATGACGATATGTTACTTAATCAATCCAGGTTGGGCTGTTCGAAGTGGAGCTTGACCGATGAAATTCGGATAATCATGAAGCGATTGTTTATATTTATCTTCTCACGCCCCACGTCTGACGCCCTATGTATTCTGAGGGGCGACTGACATGTGCGGCATCGTCGGGGCGGTCTCCCAGCGCAATGTCGTTCCCATCCTGATCGAGGGGCTCAGCCGGCTCGAGTATCGCGGGTACGATTCCGCCGGTGTGGCCGTCATTAACGGTGGCATCAAGCGTGTGCGTGCGGTCGGCCGTGTCGCCGACATGCGCGGGAAAGCAGCGGCGGAGGGACTGCAAGGTCTGATCGGTATCGGGCATACGCGATGGGCAACGCATGGCGGTGTCACCGAGACCAATGCCCATCCGCATGTCTCACACGACACCATAGCCGTGGTGCACAACGGAATCATCGAGAATTATGCCGAACAGCGCCGACGTCTGGAGGCGCTGGGCTACATCTTTGAATCGCAGACCGATACCGAGGTGATCGCCCATCTCGTGCATCATCACTATTCTGTATGCGGTGAGCTGTTCGCCGCGACCCGGTATACCGTTGCCGAGCTGGTGGGCGCCTTCGCCATCGGCGTAGTGGCGCTGGATGCGCCGGGGGTAATGACCTGCGCCCGGATCGGCTGTCCGCTGCTGATCGGGCTCGGTGAGGGTGAGAATTTCATCGCCTCCGACGTCTCCGCCGTATTGTCATCCACCCGCCGCGTGATTTATCTCGAGGAAGGCGATGTTGCGGAAATAACGCGCGACTGCGTCACCATCGTTGATGAAACGGGAAACCGGGTACAGCGCCCGGTGCATGTGAGTGATGTCTCACTCGCCTCGATGGAGCTGGGTCCGTACAGTCATTTCATGCAGAAGGAGATCCACGAGCAGCCGCGTGCGCTGACCGATACCATCGAACCGGTTGTTGCAGGCGAGGGATTTGATCCAGCCCTGTTTGGCGCCGATGCGGAGCGGATATTCCGGGACATCGACAGCGTGCTCATCCTCGCCGCGGGCACGAGTTATTATGCGGGTCTGACCGCGAAGTACTGGATCGAGGCGATCGCGGCGGTGCCGGCCGCGGTGGAGATCGCCAGCGAATTTCGCTACCGCCAATCGGTGCCCGATCCCAGGCGGCTGGTTGTCACCATTTCGCAGTCAGGCGAGACGCTGGATACGATGGAAGCGCTGAAACACGCCAAATCACTCGGCCAGCTCCAGACACTGTCGATCTGCAACGTGCAGGAGAGCGCCATACCACGTGCCTCACGTCTGGTTTTTTACACGCGCGCGGGCGCCGAGATCGGCGTCGCCTCAACCAAGGCGTTTACCACCCAGCTGGCCGCGCTGTTCACGCTGGCGGTCACGCTCGCGCGTGTTCGGAACCGCGTGACGCCGGAGAAGGAGTCCGGCTATATCGACGCGCTGCGACATCTGCCCGGCAGTGTCCAGCACGCGCTCAACCTGGAGCCGCAGGTCGCCGAATGGGCGCGCGTGTTCGCGCCGCGTCATCATGCGCTTTTCCTCGGACGCGGGATTCACTACCCGATTGCGCTGGAAGGGGCGCTCAAGCTGAAAGAGATTTCCTACATCCACGCCGAAGCCTATCCGGCCGGCGAACTGAAGCACGGCCCACTCGCGCTCGTGGACAACGACATGCCGGTCGTCGTGATCGCACCGAACGATGCGCTGCTGGAGAAGGTGAAGTCGAACATGCAGGAGGTGCGCGCACGCGGCGGTCAACTGTTCGTGTTCGCGGACCTCGACAGCCATTTCGCCGAGAGCGAAGGCGTACACGTGATTCGCACCCCACGCCACGTCGGCGTGCTGTCGCCCATCGTGCACGCCATCCCGGTACAGATGCTCGCCTATCACACCGCCCTGCACAAGGGCACCGATGTCGACAAACCGCGCAACCTGGCGAAGTCCGTGACCGTCGAATAGTTCTCTGTGGGATGTTTCCGTTTTTCCACCATCACCTGCATAGTGGTGATATCCCGGTGGCGAGCCATCCTCAGTCCAAGGAAATCTGTGCGACGGATTTAAGCAAGGCCATAGGTATACATGCGGACGGGAAGGGGACTTCCCATATAGCCATGTCGAAAAACAGGCGCTCAATGCCGGAACGATCGCCGCCGCGCGCGCCAGTTCCGGTGGGAGCTGCGCGCAGCTGCGTGCGCCGACAGGTATCATGCTGTGTTGCGTGTTTCATGGCGACGTCAGGACGCAGTAAACCAATTTTTCTCATAGAGACTGACGATACGCGCGAATTTGCGTGTCGAGGGCAGGAAGAGCGGTGCCATCAATATCCGTCAGTACGCCGAAACGGAAGCTATGCCCGCGGTCGGCACGTCGTATATCGCCGCTGCCACCGCGGTCTGTATCATCATGTGCCAGAAGAAAGGGATTACGCCTGGATGGCCTACGGTAATCAGGGTCATTGTATCCTGGGTGTGCCCGACAAGGAGCATCCGGCGCGCGCGAGTAGATTATGAACCAAGTGGAAATGTTACCACCCGTGAACCAATCCAAGGTCCACGGTGCGACACGTGCATATTCCGGTCAACGGAACTATTCCCGCACTTCTCCCGTCATACTTTGAAGCTCCCCCCCACAGTCGATGGCTGCAGTTGCAGTGATTCGCGTGGTGCTTCTGACTATGAAATCCGCCGCTCTCCGAGGCGGATGATTACCGAAAGGTAGTAGTGAGGGGGGCTTCGACTCTCCAATTAACAACTCTAAAGAGCCGCTGATGAAGTCTCCCGTTGTCATCTTATCAGCAGGCATGCCGCGATCCGCCAGCACCTGGATGTACAATGTGGTGCGTAGCCTGCTGGGCGCCTGTCCCGACATGAGCAGCAGATACAGTGCCGGATGGTTTCAGGATCTGGCGATGATGGCGCGCAATCCCTATCTCCTGCTCAAACTGCATTTCTACCAGGCGCAGCTTGCGACTTATGCCAGCCTGATATTTTATTCCTATCGCGATTTGCGCGACGCGATGGCGAGTCAGCAGGCAAGATTCGGCGGACCGGCGGAGATGGCGTGGGCGGATCTGTATGTCCAGAGCCACGAGCAGTGGATGCAGTGCGCCGCCTATGCGATGAAATACGAGAACATGCTGACGGACAAACACGGGATCGTTGAGAATCTTGCACACGTGCTGGCATCCAGATTTCTGGCCCCGCTGGGAATCGTAACATCTTCACCGGACACCGACGCAATCGTGCATGAGGTCGGGAAGATGAGCTACGATTCGCCAGGGCCCAAGAATCCGCTGTATCATGAGGTCAATCTCTTTCATCGCCGTCACATCATCAACGGACGTGCCGGTTCCTGGCGGCAGGTTCTCGATCCCGGGCTGGCCGCGGCCGTCGCGGACAAATACCGCTGGTGGTTCGACAAGTACGGATACGACATCGACGGGGAATGTAGCGACTCGAGATCGGTGTCGCGATTGACCTTGGCATGAGTGTGCCGGCCGGCGGCTCGGCGTACTGTTAATAGTATTACCCGGCGGCTACCGCCGGCGATTAGATCCCCCGCATGCACGAAGCGCGCGATCCACGTTCCGTAGCGTCATCCAATCTTCATTAGTTTGTCATCAAGCCCTGATAACTTGACGCAGCGATCCCGCAGTGGGATCGACGGCACGGATGGATCAGGGGAATTTTTCCGATCATGCACTGATCTCCAGGCGTTTCAACATGCGGATGCCCGCGCCGTTCCATCTGAAAAGTATAGAGCCCGAGTTGATATCACGATCCTCTGATCCGCATGTCACGTCGTGGCCCTGAAAACATGAGGAGATCGACATGAGCAGCAGGTTACATCCCGATAGTCGGATCAATCCCGACATCAAGACCAGGAATTTATCCGAGAACGAATCTATCCACGATCTCATAGAGCAATACCGACTGAATCGCCGCGGTTTTCTCAAGACTTCTCTCGGAACTGCCCCGCCGGCGCGGGTGCGGCGGCCGTATTGGGAACTAATGTCGTGGACGGTATTATCAATTACGCCGAGGCCGCCCCTGTGCCCATGGGCAGCATCGGCTTTGCCTCCGTGCCGGCCAATATCGTCCCGATGACCGACGCTGTGACTGTGCCCACCGGATACAACGCCGGCGTGCTGGTGTCATGGGGGGATTCCCTGAGCTCCGCGCCGCACTGGGATCCCTCCGGCGCGATGAGTGAATCCAAGCAGAAGCATTGCTATGGGGCGCACACGGACGGCATGCATTATTTTCCGTTCCCCGGCCCCCTGGGCAACATCCGCGGTCTTCTGGTGACCAACAGCGAATATTGTGATCCCGCCCTGGTTAACAGCATTGCCCCCGCTTCCGCTTATGCGAGCGCCGCGCTCACACTCGACATGGTGCGTGCACAGCAGGCGGCGCATGGCGTCAACGTCGTCGCGGTCGGAAAGGATCTGATCGGAAAAGGCCGCGGCGAATGGAAAGTCGTGCGCCATTCTCCCTTCAATCGACGCATCACTGGAAGCACGCCCTGTAAAATCAGCGGGCCGGCCTCCGGTCACGTGCTGATGAAGACGACTGCGAATCCCAGCGGCAGGCGTGTACTGGGCACTCTGAACAATTGCGCGAACGGCTATACGCCCTGGGGGACATATCTCACCTGCGAGGAAAACTGGAACGGTTACTTTGGAACAGCGCAGCCGTTCACACCCACAGCGCTTGAGAATCGCTATGGCATAGCAGCCGCAGGTTTCGGCTATCGCTGGCATGAAGTGGATACGCGTTTCGACATGCGCAATGAACCCAATGAACCGCACCGCTTCGGCTGGGTCGTTGAGATCGACCCTTTCGATCCCGACAGCACCCCGATCAAGCGTACCGCACTCGGCCGTTTCAAGCATGAGAGCGCCGAGCTGGTGGTGGACGATAAGAACCGCGTGGCGGTATACATGGGCGACGACGAGCGCAATGAGTATATCTACAAGTTCGTTTGCGCAAAGAAATACAATCCCCGCAACCAGAAGGCAAACCGCGATCTGCTCGATGAAGGCATTCTGTATGTGGCGAAGTTCAACGCCGACGGCAGCGGCGAGTGGCTGCCGCTGGTGTGGGGCCTGGGCGGCCTGACGCCGGAAAACGGTTTCGCCGACCAGGGCGAGGTGCTGATCAAGTGCCGCCAGGCCGCAGATCGCCTCGGCGCCACCATGATGGATCGCCCCGAATGGGGTACCGCGCATCCGGTGACGCGCGAGATGTACATGACCTTGACCAACAACAGCCGTCGGGGCAATACTCCTGTCTCCAGCAACAGCTCGGACGGAACCACGACAGCCGCCACCGCCAATCCGCCGGTCGATGCGGCCAATCCGCGTCCTGATAACGACTTCGGCCACATCATCCGCTGGCGCGATGCCAGCGGCCGGGCTGATGCGACCGGCTTCCGGTGGGATCTGTTCGTCCAATGCGGCGACAAGTCCACCTCCAAAACGCTGGGTGCGAGCTACACGCCCATTGAATATGCCGGGCAGAACGTCGGCTACCAGGGCAATATCAACGGTGACGATTATGGTGCGCCGGACGGTCTCTGGTTCGATCGCGACGGCCGGCTGTGGATCCAGACCGACCAGCCCGGAAACGCAACCGGTGACTGGGTCAACATCGGCGGCAACGTCATGTTGTGCGCCAATCCCGCCACCGGGGAGACGCGTCGCTTCCTGACCAGCCCGAAGAACTGTGAGGTCACCGGGGTCACCGGCACACCCGACGGCAAGACCATGTTTGTCGGTATCCAGCATCCGGGCGAGGACTGGGTGAACACCTTCGTCGACAACTCTACCTGGCCTGACAGTGGCGCCAATGGCCCGACCACGGCGAGTGGCCAGCTTCCGTTCAAGCCGCGCTCCTCAGTGATGGTCATCACCAAGGATGACAACGGTGTGATCGGTACCTGAGCGAGTCCCAGGTCTGCAAACCGGCCCCGAGGTGTGGGGCCGGTTTTTTTATTCCCGCCAGTGGTGCCAGGCCCACTCTCTATCTATCTATATGGAAGAGCGTCTATTCCCAGTTGTCTCACCGGTCTGTGGCAATGCATTGAGATGCAACAGTATGAAGTGGCGTTTCTTCCTATCCGCCATAGCCGTGGGATTATGGGTAAATCTGCGATCCCATCAGGGCAATATGATTGTTAATATGATGTAATCAATGTAATTATTTAATAATTTTGGCACTAATAGTTTTGTTGAAATATAATGGTTCACCATGAGTGAACCCCATGAGAATCCGCATTCTGGTCGGGGCGAGAGCAAGGCATCAGCGTCCGAAAGCCGGGAAGAACGGGCGCGGCAGGTGCTGCAGACCCTGCGTATCGTGTTTCGCTCCGTACAGGCGCACTCGCGCTGGGTGGAAAAGCAGTGTGGTGTCAGCGCGACCCAGTTGTGGGCCTTATGGGAACTGTTCGCCGAACCGGGCCAGAATCTGGCCCAGCTTGGCACGGCCCTTTCGATCCACCCGTCAACGGCCTCCAACCTGATCGACAAACTGCGCAAGAAAGGCCTGGTCAGGAAGCAGCGCAGCGGTCCCGACCAGCGCGTGGTGCGCCTCTATGTCACCCCCGCCGGTTCCGAACTGCTGGCCCAGGCCCCGCGCCCTGCCCAAGGTGCCCTGATCGACGCCCTGGGCCGGCTCTCCGATCAATCGCTGTACCAGATCAGCGCCGGACTCGCCGATCTGCTCGCGGTGATGAGGATCAAGGACATCTCCGCGGCGCTGCAACCATTGTCGGAATCCGATCCGAAGGTTTGATAACCCCGGCGTCCGCTCCGGGGGCCCGATCTTAATGCTGGATGATCATGACCAGAGTGACTGATCTTCGCACGCGCACCGCGCGCGGGCCGTCCATGAGCGCCGGACCGGGCAAGGTCGTGATCCAGCGTGTGAGTGATATCCGAGGCGAGCGCGCTTTCATACGGCGATTCGTCCATGAACGCAACCAGGACCGGGTGCAGCACCCCCCTTTCGCCAGTTACGCAGAAGTCACCTGGCTCGATGACCTCAAGCCCGCGCTGGGGGCTGGACACTTTTTCTTCGAGCCCGATACGAACGCTGGCTGAATGTACAGGAATCCATTTCGTGCTGAGGTGCCGACGCGAGTGAAGCGCCGCAACATCTGGAAATCTGAAACCAAGGGCGGGCGAGCCACGGCAACTGTCCACGCGAAGGCCCGCGGACAGGGAGGGACGTGACGGTAAAGCACGAGGACTCACTCGATCGCGGGACTCGTCCGCTGGTGTTCGGCGAGGCATTGTTCGATACCTTTCCGGACGGCCAGGAGGCCCTTGGCGGCGCCCCGTTCAATGTCGCCTGGCATTTGCGAGGTTTCGAGCTCGACCCACTGCTGATCAGCCGCGTCGGATGCGATCCACGCGGCGCGCGAGTCGAGGCGGCGATGCGGGATTGGGGCATGGATCTCGCGGGCTTGCAACATGATCCGGATCATCCTACCGGTCTCGTGACCGTCGGGCTGGAGCATGGGCAGCCCAGCTTCGATATCCTGGCCGATTGTGCCTACGACCATATTGTGGCGGCAGAAGCCCTGCGCGCCGGCGTCGGCGCGGATATCGCCCTCATCTACCACGGCACACTCGCGTTGCGTATGGAGGAATCGAGTGCGGCGCTGCAGGCGTTGCGCCGCGTTCTGTCGTGTCCCGCCTGGTTGGACATCAATCTCCGGGCGGATGGCTGGAAGCGAGCCCGGGTCGAAGGTCTGCTGCGCGATGCGGCGTGGATCAAACTCAACGACACCGAACTGCGCACGATGACCGGCCGCACCGCCGAGGACGAGGACGGCCTGGAACAGATCGCACGGAATCTGGGTGAGCAATACGGAATCGGGAATCTGATCCTGACGCTCGGCGAGCGCGGTGCCATGGTTATTACCGGCGAAAGATTATATCGCGGGCTGCCCACCCCGGTCGGTGAGATGGTGGATACCGTGGGTGCAGGCGATGCCTTCAGTGCCGTCGCCATACTGGGGCATATGCACGGATGGTCCCCGGATCTCACGCTGGGTCGCGCCCTGGCGTTCTCCTCCTATATCTGTGGCATACGTGGCGCGATACCGCAAGACCGTGCGACTTACCGTGGATTCCTCGAACGCTGGAGCGCCGAAACATGACGGAAGATGACCGCAAGCTCTATATCGTCTTGATCAGCGTGCATGGCCTGATCCGTGGCCACAACCTGGAACTCGGGCGCGATGCGGATACTGGTGGCCAAATCAAGTATGTGCTGGAGCTGATGCGATCGCTGGCACGCCATCCAGCCGTCGGCCGCGTCGACCTGCTTACGCGCCAGATCCGTGATCCGAAGGTGGACTCCGATTACGCCGCCCCGCTGGAGCAGATCGCGCCCAATGCCTTCATCGTACGTCTCGCCTGTGGACCGCGGCGCTATCTGCGCAAGGAAGTATTGTGGCCGCATCTGGACACCTTTGCCGACCAGGCGCTCAAGCACATCCGGCGTGTGCGCCGTGTTCCCGACGTGATACACGCTCATTACGCCGACGCCGGTTACGTCGGGGCACAGCTTTCAGGATTGCTCGAGGCGCCGCTGGTCTTTACCGGCCACTCGCTCGGACACGTCAAGCGTGAGCGCCTCCTCGAAAAGGGATTGCGGCCCGAAACGATCGAAGGCCAGTACCACCTCAGCCAGCGCATCGAGGCCGAGGACATCGCGCTCGACAACGCCGCATTCGTGGTGGCGAGCACACAACAGGAGGTCGAGGTCCAGTACAGTCCCTACGACAATTACCGGCCCGAACGCATGGTGGTGATACCGCCGGGGATCGACCTCGAGCGCTTTCACCCGCCTGCGCCGGGCGCCTATCACCCGCCGATTCAGCACCAGGTCGAACGGTTCCTGAGTGATCCGTCCAAGCCGATGATCCTGGCGCTGGCGCGCCCCGACCCGCGCAAGAACCTCGCCGGCCTGGTACGCGCCTACGCAGAGACTCCGGGATTGCGCGAGATCGCGAATCTGGTGTTGATCGCCGGGACGCGCGACGACGTTCTTGCCATGGAGAAAGGTCCGCGCCGCGTCCTCAGCGAAATCATGTTCCTGATAGACCGTTACGATCTCTACGGACACGTTGCATATCCCAAGCAGCATGGGCCCGAGGATGTACCCGAGCTCTATCGCTGGACGGCGAAGAGTCACGGCGTCTTCGTCAATCCGGCACTGACGGAGCCATTCGGGCTCACACTGCTCGAGGCGGCGGCGAGCGGCCTGCCGATCGTCGCAACCCGGGACGGAGGCCCGCGCGATATCGTCAAATACTGTCGCAACGGTCTCCTGATCGATCCGTTCGACACCGCGCGGCTTGGTGAGGCGCTGTTCGAGGCCCTGAGCAACCGACGCCGTTGGCGGCGCTGGTCACAGGCCGGGGTGGCGGGCGCGAAGCGCCATTTTTCCTGGGAGGGACACGTGACGACATACCTCAAACAGATCGAACAGGTGCTGAACTCGCAACGCGCGAAGCGCCGTTTCATCCCTTCACTGAAAAGCAAGCTGCCGGTTTGCGATCGTATCCTGGTGTGCGATATCGACAATACTTTGATCGGCGACCGCACGGCGCTGGGGAAGTTACTGAGCCGGATTGATACGGCGCCGGGACGCATCGGTTTTGGCATTGCTACCGGGCGCAGGCTGGACAGCGCGGTAAAGGTGCTGCGTGAGTGGGGTGTTCCGGGTCCCGATTTCTTCATCACCGCCGCCGGCAGCGAGATCCATTACGGCCCGAGGCAGGTTGAGGATGACAGCTGGTTCCGCCACATCGATTATTTGTGGGAGCCGGAGCGGGTACGCGAGGTGTTGAAGGATATTCCCGGACTCAGGGTGCAGCCGAGAGAGGAACAGAGACAGTACAAGATCAGCTATTACCTCGATCCCGAGCTGGCACCGAGCATGCGCGAGCTGACCCGCCATCTGCGCAGGCATGACGTCCATGTCAACATCATCTATTCGCATCAGGCCTTTCTCGATCTGCTCCCGGTGCGCGCGTCCAAGGGCGCGGCAGTGCGCTATTTTGCCGACAAATGGGGCATACCGTTTAATCATATCCTGGCGGCGGGAGATTCCGGAAACGACGAGGAGATGCTGTCAGGCACGACGCTCGGTGTCGTAGTCGGAAACCACAGCGCGGAACTCAATCGCCTGCGCGGTCATGATCGCGTATATTTCGCCAATGGGCATCATGCATGGGGCATCATCGAAGGGATCGAATATTATGATTTTCTCGGCCGCCTGCGCGAATCGCATCCACACACGCTGGCGGAGAGCATGGCGGATGAATAAGACGTAAAACGGCCAGGGACCAGATCATGGAAGCCATGCTCGACAGTTTCGTGAAGGGGCAGCGCGAGGCGGCGCTGCTGTTGCTGCGCCGCCTCTTCGCGCACGGAAGGCCCTTTCTGCTGCGCTCCGAAGTGCTCGATGAATGCAGCGCCCTGTGCGATGAACATCCCGCGCTAGGCTTCGAGCAGTCGCCCCTTCACGAGGCGATGCGCTCGGTACAGGAGGTTGCCGTTGACGGGGCATGGGTCTATCTCGCTCTGAGGCCCCAGATCGCCGGCTGGCAGTATTATCGCATCCACGCCGAGTCTCTCCACACCACCGAAGTCGCCGTGGGTGATTTCCTCGCCTTCAAGGAGCGGCTGGTGAATGGCGTCGGGCTGGAAGAGCCGTGGTGGGCGCTCGAGTTCGACATTGAGCCATTCAACCGTGAATTTCCCCGCCTGCGCGAATCGCGTTCGATCGGGCGCGGCGTCGAGTTTCTCAACCGTCGCCTGTCAAGCGAGTTGTTCCAGAAGGGCGGTGAGGGCAATCAGAGTCTTCTCGGTTTCCTCGCCGTGCACCAGATCCAGGGCCGGCAGCTCATGCTCAACGATCGTATCCGCACCGTGACCGATCTGCGCCGGGTGTTGCGCCAGGCCGAGGCATATCTGGCGCGCCAGCCGCAGGATGCGGAATGGTCGGAGGTGGCGCACGCGCTGCAGGAACTCGGTTTTGAGCCAGGGTGGGGACGCACCGTGCAGCGCATGCGTTACATGCTGTCCCTGCTGACCGATATCCTGGAGGCGCCCGACCCCGGAAATCTCGAGCGATTTCTCGGCAGCATCCCAATGATATTCAATCTGGTGATCCTGACGCCGCACGGATATTTCGCGCAGGCAAACGTGCTCGGTCTGCCAGATACCGGCGGTCAGGTGGTCTACATCCTGGATCAGGTGCGTGCGCTGGAAACGGAGATGCGCAGGCGTCTGGCCGAACAGGGGCTCGATATCGAACCGCGGATCCTGGTAGTGACGCGCCTGATTCCGGATGCACGTGGGACGACTTGTGATCAGCGCATTGAGCCGGTCATAGGCACCGAGCATGCGCGGATCCTGCGCGTCCCGTTCCGTAATCCCGAGGGCGATGTCGTGCCGCACTGGATCTCGCGCTTCGAAGTGTGGCCGTATCTTGAGCGGTTTTCCGTCGACGTCGAAAAGGAGGTGCTGGGCGAGCTTTCCGGGCGCCCCGATCTCATCATCGGGAATTATTCGGACGGCAATCTGGTCGCAACCCTGCTCGCGCACCGACTTCGAGTCACGCAGTGCAACATTGCGCACGCACTCGAAAAGCCGAAGTACCTGATGTCCGATCTCTATTGGCGTGCGAACGACGCCCAATACCATTTCGCATGCCAGTTCACCGCCGACCTGATCGCGATGAATGCCGCCGATTTCATCATCACCAGCACTTATCAGGAGATCGCCGGCAACGACGATAGCGTGGGTCAGTACGAGAGCTACGGCGCCTACACACTGCCGGGCTTATACCGTGTGGTAAACGGCGTCGACATGTTCGACCCGAAGTTCAATATCGTTTCACCCGGAGCGAACGCCGAGGTGTACTTCCCCTACGACGACACGGCGCGGCGCCTGCACGGTCTGCGTGAAGAGATCGATGCCTTGATATATGGAGTCGAGCCGCGCCCGGATGCGCGCGGCGTTCTGCGCGATCACGACAAGCCGCTGCTTTTCTCGATGGCCCGCCTCGATCGTATCAAGAACATCACTGGCCTGGTTAAATGGTATGGCGCGAACGAGGCATTGCGCGCGTCGTCCAACCTGCTCATCATCGCCGGCCACGTCGACGCCGGGCGTTCCGCCGATCGTGAGGAGCAGGAGCAGATCGCGCACATGCACGAGCTGTTCGATCGCTACGGACTGGACGGCGAGGCGCGCTGGCTCGGGGTCCAGCTTGAGAAGAACCTCGCTGGGGAGCTTTACCGCCGCGTGGCCGATACCCGCGGCGTCTTCGTGCAGCCGGCGCTGTTCGAAGCCTTCGGCCTCACCGTCATCGAGGCGATGAGCACGGGCTTGCCCACCTTCGCCACCCGTTACGGCGGTCCACTCGAGATCATCCAGGATGGCATCTCGGGCTTCCACATCGACCCCAACCACGGCGAGCGTTCCGCGGAGATCATCGTGGAATTTCTCGCCCGCGCGAAGGCCGAGCCTGGATACTGGGGGCATATCTCGCAGCATGCGCTCGAGCGCGTTCGCCGCCACTACACCTGGTCCCTGTATGCCGAGCGCATGATGACCCTCTCCCGGATCTACGGCTTCTGGAAATACGTCACCAACCTCGAGCGCGACGAGACGCGACGCTACCTCGAGATGTTCTACGGACTGGAGTTCCGGCGCCTCGCCAGGCAGGTGCAGCCGCCCGGTTGATGCGGCCGCACCTGCGCAAATCCTGCCGGTGTGGTCTGGAAAGTAAGTCCTTGAATTTCCTATGACGGCATGGGCCCCGCATCTGTCTCAGGTTGATTTGCCGCCCCGCCTGTCATATCCTGTGCCCCACGTTAATCCTTGGATTCACGTACATTGTCAGCCTGCCGTTCCGGCAGATCCCCCATGCGCCCTTAGCTCAGTTGGATAGAGCGTTGGATTCCGATTCCAAAGGTCAGAGGTTCGAATCCTCTAGGGCGCGCCATAAACGAGATGGATTTAAATAACATCTCTGGGGAAATTTCCGTTTGATCTTGTTCAGGAATTCCCAGGCGTGGTGGCTCGCTGGGGCGGGCGCCCGGCTAGTGCATGCTCCGCCGCAAGTTCGTAGATGTCAATCAGATCTTCTTTACTCACGTCGACGACACCGTCCATCTTGCTGAGTGCCCATTCGATATCGAGCTCGGACAACTGCGGCAGGCCGCTCTTGTCGGTGTTGTCAAACTCTTCATGATGGGGATGATGGCTCTTGCCCGTTGGATAGCGTCTACCGAGCAGCAGATTGTTGATCAGATAGGCCAGGGCCAGCAGCAGCAGGACATTCCCCAGCACGGCGTAAGCGAGGAATGGCCAGATTGCGTCGTGGAATTGAGCGCCGCTCATGCCGACCGCGAGCGCCGTCGCTGTACCCGGTGGATGCAGGCTGCGCAGGAGTTCCATGGCCAGCACAGCACCTCCGACGCTGCACGCACCCGCGATGATCGTGTTGTCAATCGAATGCGCGCAGGCAAGGCCGACGACGGCGGAGGCCAACTGACCGATGAACACCTGACCGGGTTGTGCCATCGGGCTGTGCGGCACCACGAATAGCAGGAATGCGGAGGCGCCCATGGAGGCTAGCAATGGTAGATGCTGCTTCTCATATGGAAGAAGGTGGAGTACGAAGCCCAGTGTCATGATGACCAGACAGGCGGCGAGGGCGTTCAGGCCCTTTTCCTTCAGAGAAAGCGGGTCGATGTGCGATTTGAGCAGGGAAAACATCGGATAATGTACGTTTTCGGCGCGCCCCAGGCACCGTGCGCCCTGAATGGTGCATATAAAATACATTTATTGAGTGGTGTCGTCAACGCGGCGTCTATCGTGTAATTGAAGGAAATATAATGAAACCCCATCGCGCGGTGTAAGCGCGTGATGGGGTTGGGGATGTCTAAATGGTACCGCTGACGATGGGCTGGAAGGCCGTCAGTCGATCGATCGAGGTGGAACTGCCCAGTCCATGATTGGGGAACAGTGTAGTGAAGGTCCCCTGTTCGCCGTGCAGCGCCATATAGTTAAGTATGACGGTGTTGACCAGAAGGTTGACGTTGTTGGCCGCGGGGCTGGACGCGCTTTCCACCGAGGCGTCGGGACGGAAATAGCCGAGCTGTTGGTGACGCGCCTGCTCGTCGCTTGTACCACCCATCAAGGTCGCGCGGCCGTTCGGGTTGTAGACCAGGAAGAATGAGGCCGCCGTCGAGGAATTGTCTCCGGTCCAGACACCCTTGCCGCGGCCATCGGTCGAGTTGTCGATCGTGCCATTGCTCGCGAGCGAGCCGTCGCTGAATACATAAAGCATCAAGGGCACGCCAACGCGGGCGGCGTATTCCAGACAGGCGCCCATGCAGCGACCAGCCCTCAGGTCGCGCAGTTCCCCGGTGGAGCGGTCACCCGTATGATAATCGAAGCCGCCCATCGTGATGGTGCCGGCGCCAGCATAACCGTTGATGACCATTTTCATCACCGCGGCGGTCTTGCGGAATTCGCCGTCGCTGTTGAACTCGGCCTGGCTGAAGATGCCGGTTGGGCCGACGATATCGGGATCAAGTTCCGGATTGAGTGAGGAAGGATTGCCGAAACGGTCAGCCAGGTCGGCGGTTTTCACATAGCCACAGGTAACGAGATCCTTGATCGTAATGTCAGTGGCCAGCTGGGTGTTAACCTTGGCCAGTTTCATCTCGCTGATGCGTTCGATCGATTCCATCACCGCAACCGCGTCGGACTGGCTCAGGATACTGGTCAGGTCTCCGGTATCGACCAGACCGGTGACGTCGGAGGTGCGATCAACCTTGGTGGGGCGGACGGAGGCATCGATCAACATCGCCGGTGCCATGGAGTTGCCGCCGGAGTCGGAGTTCTGTGAGCCGATCAGCGTCACCAGGCTGCCGTCCGAGCCGGCCTTGTATATGCCATACATCGGATTATGCGGATTATTACCGGTATCGTTATCGGACAGCGCCGGGATTACCGCGCCATTGATGTTCGCGGCGCGCGTGGCAGCTTTCTCGAGGATACCGCGCAGGAACGCGCTGTCGGAATGAAAGGCCAGTCCCAGGTCGCTGTTGATGAAATCGTTGGTATTGGTCCCGGGATTAACGAGCGGAGGCGTCATGTCCCCCGGGATGCCGAGCTTGCTGTAGCCCTGGGTGGTGAGGAAGTCGAGCTGCCCCCCCTGCTTGCCGACCAGCACGTTGGAGCCGGCGATATTGGCGCCACCCGCAAGATCGAAGCAGATGAACGGGATCTTGCCCGCACCCTGGGTCGCGATGCCGCAGGAGGCCTTCAGTGTTTCGAGGTCGGATGACAGCGCGGCATAGGCGGCCCGCGGGTCGGCGAACAGGCTGAAGATCGAGCCGCCGAGGGCCACACCGAGTCCGGCACGGAATCCCTGCGCGATAAAGTCACGCCGCGTCATCGGACGCCTGTGATCGGGGTGGCGCAGCGGTTCATCCAGCCCTAAGTGTTTGCGTTGTCTGGCCATGGTTACATCCTCGATAGATAACGCGACACGTTCCAAAGCAGGTCGATCCTTCCCGCCGCGTGCCCGTTCGTGGTCAAAATCCGAATAATCATGGAGTGTGCCCCACCGACCTTATTGCACCAGCATGACCGCGCTGCCCAGCACGGCCGCGCAGCTCGCCTTGACGATATCGGCAGTGCGCCCGGAGGTATTGCAGGTCGGGCTGCCGCCGGTGGCGCAGGCGGTGAGGCGGTCCATCAAGTCGTTCAGCTCACCCTTGATGTCGGCAGTATCAGGCTGGCTCGCGAGACCGGTTCCCATAATCTCGTCCAGCAGCGGGTCCAGGACCTGATTGCGCTTGGTGGAATTGTCGAACGCTGTAGCTGCAGTCGCGCCGAAGTTGAAGCCTGGGAAGTAAACCGTACGGTTCACCGTCCCCTGATTGTCGACCAGGGCGCCGCAATACTGGATCGCAAGCTGCGATACCGCCATCTGATGCGCCGACAGGAAACCCTCGATATTTTCTACCGTCGGCAGCTGTTGCTTGACCGTTGCGAAGGTGCCGGCGACGTCGCTTTGCGTCGGGCTGACACGGGTCACGGCCGCCATGGTGTGGCTGATCTCTTCGAAGGTGCGCAGTCCGATGTCGGAGACCGGATCGGAATCCGCCGGATCGGGCAGCTGCAGCGGCGCCGGTTCGGTGACGACATTGGTGTGGCTGCCAAGCACCTCGAAGCTCAGGAAGAATTCATCCTCCTCGGGACCCCGTTCGAGCGCGATCACTGTGCCGAGGTCGGACAGGACCTGACCGGACGGCGTGTACTGGTTGCTGGAAATCACCTCGGTCATGTTGCGATAGGCCTGGCCGACGGTAGCCTCCTTGCCGTTGATACCGATGCGCATGCCGGCGATGGTGATGCCGTCCGGCTGGGCATTTTCATCCAGGCTGATGAACACCGGGTGGTTGAACAGGTAGCTGTAGCTGTCGAACTGGCTGACCTCGAACATGATATAGCTGTCGGGAACGTTGACCAGATCACTCACGCTGAACAGCAGGAAGAACTTCTCGCCGACGCCGACCTGGAAATTCTGCCGGACCTGCTCCGGTGTGAGCGCGCGGTTGTGTATCGCCACGAGGCGCAGCTTGCCTGCGAAGGGACGGTCGCCGCTTGCCTCGTTGCCGAGCACGAAGGCGAAGCTGTCATCCCAGTCGGACAGGTTGCCACCGGCAACTCCATCGACATCGTCCGTGAACTCGCCATTGACGTAGATCCGGCGGCCATTGGCGGGGTCGAAGGTCACGACCACGTGCTGCTGGGTCGCCTGCAGGTCCTCGTCGGCGTCCGCCGTGGACAACGCGGGTTCGCCGTTGCCATCCGTGGTGCTGCTGCGGTGCAGGAAATCATAGTTGTACTGGGTCTGGCCAAGCGTGAAGTTGCGCGCCTGGGTCCCGGCCGAATAGCTGATGATACGGGCCGGACCTTCCTGGGTGACATTGCCGGGGACAACCCAGGCCTCGATCGAGTACTCGCCGGTCTGCTGAATCATGTCGTGCAGCTTCTTGCTGGCGGCGGTCGACCCTTGGGCCTTACCCGTCGTGAATTCGACGCCCCAGCCGCCGACCCAGCCGTAATCCCCGCTCAGGGTCAGGTTGAGCGCAGGTTCGACGCCGCTGGTGTCATAGGCGATGTTGCCTTCGCCGGTCTTGAATTCGTACAGCGCGATCGCGTTCGATTCGTGCCGGCTGCCGCCGCTGGCGATGACCCCATCGGTGATCTTGAGGGCCTTGCTCAGGATCAGCGAGGGATCCACGCCGTCCGGATCGATCGGATCCGCCAGATCATGGATGGCGGCTTCCATCGTGGCGGCGTCGTTCTCGCATACGCTCCAGCAGTTATGGAATTCCTCGCGCAGGCGCACGACCAGACGGGAGTCGGCGGGCGAGTCGAGGTTGATCTTGGTCTTGGCCGCTTCGTACGCCGCCGCGGCATCGTTGACCGCGAAGTAGGGCGCCTGTGCGGTGGGTGAGGAATCGACATGGCAGCCGGCGCAGTGCGCGATCAGTAGCGGATGCACGGTGGAGGCGAACGCGCCGGGATCGTCCGGGAAGCTCTTGCTCTCGCCGGGCTCCTTGATCGGCGGCGGAGTCAAGGTGATCTGGCGCGTACTGGACACGGAATCACCCGCCCAGGCCTCGATATATGCCGTGATCACCTCGCCGCAGGCGCTGTCACTCGCAAGCCAGCAGTTGTGCCCACCCGCCACCTTGGTCACGAGTCGGGAACTGGCGGGATTCACCAGATTCACTACTGTGTTTGCTTCTGCATAAGCCAGATTGACGTCGTCCTGCCGCGCAAACATCGGGGTCTGTCCATCCGTACCATGGCAGCCGCCGCAGCGGTTGCTGGCGCTCAGGTTGTCCCATACGTTCAGCTTGAATGACTGCACGTCGGTCGTTGCCGGCGCCGGACCGCTGTACGCGCCGGTGACGGTATTGCTCGTCACCGGGTTGGTCTCCGTGGAGGCGCCCCCTCCGCATGCCGTGAGGATCAAGGCAATCACGAGCATGACGAAGGCGTTGAGCCACCTGAAGTGCTGGCGCACAAGGCGCGCGATACCACCGGCCTGGCGCGGAAGCCCGCACAGCGCGAATTTCTTCCCGGATGTCGAGCGCAGATATTGGTAGGCGATATAGCTGTTCACGATCAGTCACCCATGCAGTAGACGGCGGCCTCGGCGAAGATCCGTTTCATGTTGTAGTTGTTCGCCTTGAACGAGGTCGTCATGGAATCGATCTGGCTGCGGTCGGCGGAGTCCACCGGCGAACGCAGGCAGATGGTTTTGAACACCTTTTTTGCCTGGCAGCGCGCGAAGGCCTCGCTGCCGGCCAGTTCCGCGCCCAGCGATTTGGCTCCGCTGCCGCTGCCGGGAAGACTGCTGCTCCAGCCGAGCGCGGCATTGGGACCATTACGCCAATAGTTGTCCCAGTGGTCGTCGGTGGTGACATAACCGTATTTGAAATTGTCGCTGTTGATCAGGTATTTGCCCTGTACCCGCGTGCCGGTGTCTGGGTCGGCGACGCCGGTACCGTTGTACTCGATGCTGCCCGTGGTCTCGTTATAGTCGTAATAGGCGAAGGCCTGGGCCATCGGATCCATCCCCGAATGGCAGCCGACGCAGGCATTCAGGAAGATACGGCTGTCTCCGCCCGGACTGCGCGAGACATCCTGGCGGATGCGGTCCGGCGGGCGGGTGGTGTCCTTGATGGGTTCCAGATCGGTGCACAGGTGGTTCATCAGCGTGAAACGAAACATGGCCCGGTTGGTCCCGCCGCTGAAGAAGGCCTGTGCGCCAGCACGCGTGGTCATGATACCTGCGGTGGCGGCGCCAGGCAGGCTGGTCTGGGCCGATTGCGTGGTCGCGACCAGGCGGGTTTTCAGGTCGGCACCCTGATTTTCCAGCGCTTCGTAATGATTGTTGTTGGTCATCGAGTAGGCGGGCAGGCCGCCTCCGCTGCCGATATATAGCAGATCCGCGGACAGCACCGAGTTGAACGGGACATCGTCGCGAATCATTCCGATAACCGTGGCGGTGTAATCGTTGAGCGAGGCGAAGACAGTCTGCTCTTCGTTAGTCCACGGGGTGGCGAAATTCTTCAGCGTCACGTTGTAGAAAGCGCCGTTTTCCATTGCCAGCTCAGCCGCACTGATCGCATCGCCGCCCGCGATGTCGGTCTCCATCGCGTCCAGTACCGCCGCGCTGGGCGGAACACCCGCGATGC
The DNA here is from genome assembly GCA_016716465.1 of Gammaproteobacteria bacterium. NCBI lineage: Bacteria > Pseudomonadati > Pseudomonadota > Gammaproteobacteria > Gammaproteobacteria bacterium. The sequence continues at coordinate 456,747 of JADJWH010000004.1, read as the reverse complement.
GGTCATGCATCCGTTTGGCCTGTTCGCGGGGTCCGGCGCTGGCATTGTTGACGGCGACCGCGAAGAGGCTGCACACGAGCAGGGCCCCGAGCGTCTTTCTGGTCATTACCCGATTGAAACAATTCATAAAATTATTCCCGCCAGATTTCATTTCGAGTTGGTTATCGGCGCGGAAAATCTCCGCCGCACCGTGTCGATTCCATGTTGTGGAGCAGGTCACGCTCCCTCTGGCAATGAATGGTCCCGACCAGAGGGGTTCCTCCAGCGCCATTTCAGGGCTCGATTCCCCCGTCGGTTTGTTGGATGGAACCGCCCGCTCCGTTTGACACGTCCAACAGACGGGATAACGTTCCCGCCGAATTTTGCTCCCACGCCGCCAATCTACTGGAAATACCTGTGAGAGATTGCGAGCGCCATCTCAAATAGCGCAGGGCGGGGGATGGATAATGGCGCCATGCCGGTGCGGCGCCCGGGCATCATGATGCGTGTCACAGATATACCTTTTAGTAATACAGGGCGCTCGACCGCATGGATAGAAGCGCCGATATAGCAGTGCGGTTGCGGAAAAATGGTAGTAACAACAAGTCTCTCTACGAATGATTCTAGGGTCTGCCCTTCGCTGCGGTGAGGGCGGACGGCAGGGCGAAACGATGCTATTGCACGAGCTTTTCCGACAGCGGCTGCGGTGGATGCCCGGTCTGGCCATGCTGGCGCTCGGTGCCTGCGGTGGTGGTGACGGTGGCCTGGGCGGCGGGGTGGCAGTGGAAAATTTTCCGATCGCCTACGTCAAGCGGAGCGTGGACGTCGAGGCGATGGATCAGGTCGATGTGCGCAATCCACTCGAATTCAACGCCGGCGCGGATCTCTATGTGCGCGATCTCGCCGCGCCCGGGGCCAGCGACCGCAACGTGACCCTGAGGGTTACCGGCGGCGCGGGCGATGTCAAGGATGTCGAGGCCTCCTTCGACGGCGCCAGACTGATCTTCGCCTTGCGGCTCCCGGAGATTGAGGGCGCCGATCCCGAGGACCAGCCGACCTGGAATATCTGGGAGTACGAGTTCGCCACCGATACCCTGCGCCGCGTCATCGCCTCGGACACCGTCGCCGAAGCCGGACAGGACGTGGCGCCGCATTACCTGCCGGACGGACGTATCGTGTTTTCTTCCACGCGCCAGCGTCAGGCGAGCGCCCTCCTGCTCGACGAAGGCAAGCCGCAGTTCGCCGCGCTTGACGAGGATCTGGACGACCCGGCGGCAGTGCTGCATGTCATGAACGCCGACGGCAGCGACATCCATCAGATCTCTTTCAATCAGAGCCACGATCTGGATCCAGCCGTGCTGGACAGCGGCGAGATTGTGTTTAGCCGCTGGGATCACATGGGCGGACGCAACGCCGTCAGCCTGTACCGGGTCCGCCCTGATGGCACCGAATTGCAGCCCTTTTACGGCGTGCACAGCCATGACACGGGCACCAACGGCGCGACGGTGCAGTTTCTCGCCCCGCGACCGACGCGCGACGGCCGGATCATGAGTCTGCTGAAACCCTTTACCGGCACTCGTGGGGGCGGCGACATCGTACTGGTGGATATCGACAACTACATCGACAACGAGCAACCGGTGATCGCGAGCCAGGGTATCCTCACGGGCCCGGGCCAGGTCTCGATCGCCGCGAGTCAGATACGTACCGACGGCGAGCCGTCCCCGGGGGGGTATTTCAGCGCCGCCTATCCGCTCTGGGACGGGACCAATCGCGCCCTGGTGAGCTGGACGCTGTGCCGGCTGCTCGAGGATGAAGTGATCGTGCCGTGCACCGATGAGCGTCTCGCCGATCCTGAAGCCGAGGAGGCGCCGCCACTGTATGGCATTTATGTGCTGGACATGGATAACGATACCCTGCGCCCGCTGACGCGGCCGGAGGAAGGGGTTATGTACACCGAGGTCGTCGCCATGCAGTCACGTGCCCTGCCGGACATCCTGCTCGACAAGCAGACCGGGGTGGATCTCGACGGCACGCTGGCAGATGAAGGTGCCGGCGTGATCGATATCCGTACGGTGTACGATTTCGACGGCGTCTTCAACAACCTCGGCTCGGGCGCGGCCAGCATCGCGGCAGTGGCCGATCCGGCGCAGACCCTGGCGGCCGACCGGCCGGCGCGTTTCCTGCGCGTCGTGAAGGCCGTCGGCATCCCCGATGAAGACGTCAGGGAGATACCCAACACGGCCTTCGGGCGCAGCACCCAGCAGCGGATGCGCGAGATCGTCGCCTATGCGCCGATCGAGCCGGACGGCTCGGTCAAGATCAAGGTGCCGGCGAACGTTCCGCTCGCGCTCAGCGTCCTCGATGGCGACGGCCGTCGCATTGGTGCGCGTCACCAGTACTGGATCCAGGTTCGTCCGGGGGAAACAGTGACGTGCAACGGCTGTCACAGCCCGGCCAGCGAGGCGGGGCACGGACATGCGCAGGGACCGGCATCGATTTATGCCGGAGCCACTTCAACGGGCGTGCCGTTCCCGAATACCGAGTCCGCGCTTTTCACCGATTTCGCCGAGACCATGGCGCAGACCCGTACACGCATCGATGTCGCGGCACTGCAGCCCAGCATGGACATCATCTATGACGATGTGTGGACGGACGAGACCGCCGCCGGTCGCGCGAAGGACACCAGCTTTGCCTGGCGCTATGCCGATCTCGCCACTCCCGCACCGGTGAGCACGGAATGCCAGACTGCCTGGAACAGCCTGTGCCGTATCATCATCAACTATGAGGATCACATTCATCCCCTGTGGGGACGGGACCGCGGCGCGAATACCTGCAGCGCCTGCCACGGCACGCTCGATGCTATGAACAACCCCCAGGTGCCGGCGGCTCAGCTTGATCTCGGCGACGGTCCGTCCGACGCCGAACCCGATCACTTCAAATCCTATCGGGAGTTGCTCTTTCCGGATAACGAGCAGGAGCTCGTGGCGGGTGTGCTGGTCGATGTCCAGGTGCAGGCGACTGATGGCATGGGAAATCCCCTGTTCGAGACGGATGCCAACGGCGACCCGATCCTGGACGGCGACGGCAATCCGATTCCGGTGCTGGTGACCGTCGGGGTCAATCCGACAATGTCGACCGCCGGGGCACGGGCGAGCACTGCATTCTTCGATTTGTTCGACGCCGGCGGCAGCCACGCCGGTTTCCTCGATCCGGCAGAGCTGAAATTGATCGCGGAATGGCTGGACATAGGGGCTCAGTACTATAACAATCCGTTCGACGTGCCACCGCCCTGAGCGCGGCTGGCGAGACAAGCATCCCCCGTTTTGAGAGTCAGGACGGCCGGGGTACGGTCGATAACCTCGGTGGAGGCGGGGGATACCCTTGCCGTTTGTGTTAAGGCCAGGATGGAGCATGGATTTCGTCAGGGAAAAATGCAGTGAAGCGGCGCGGGAAAGCGCGCGATTTGTCCGGGCCGGCTGCCTGATGATGCTGTCCGCCTTGCTGTGGGGAACGGCATGGGGAGCGGATGAGGTGCCCCAGACAGTCGAGATCGCCGATCCCTATATCGAAATGCACACCGGACCTGGACGCGGTTATCCGATCTTTCACGTGGAAGAGCGCGGCACGACGATCACGCTGCTGAAACGCAAGACCAGCTGGTTCAAGGTGCGCACGGACAGGGACATCGAAGGCTGGGTGGACCGCACCCAGCTCGAGCGCACACTTGACCCGTCGGGAGAACAGGTGCGCGTGCAGGAGGCGACGGTCGATGACTATGCCCGTCGCCGCTGGGAGGCGGGCGTCATGGGCGGCGACTTCGACGGGGCGAATGAGATCTCCGTTTATGGCGCCTATGCGCTGACGGAAGGCCTGTCCGCCGAATTGTCCTTGACCCAGGTGCTGGGCGAGTTTTCCGAGAGCCTCCTGTTCGGGGTGGACCTGCTGGCGCAGCCGTTTCCGGACTGGCGCTTCTCCCCGTTCTTTGCGCTCGGTACGGGTGTCATCGACACCAATCCACGCACGGTGCTGGTGCAGGCCCAGGATCGCAACGACCGCATGAGCCATGTCGGCATCGGCCTGCGCACCTATCTGTCGAGGCGCTTCATGTTGCGTATGGAATACCGCAGCCACGTGGTTTTCACCAGCCGGGACGATAACGAGGAAATCGACGAATGGAAAATCGGATTTGGGGTGTTTTTCTGAGTCGCGTCGCTATGGCCGGACCGTGTGGCGCTGGGCGCGGGGCGATTGGTTTGGCGGCCATCCTGGTCGCCGGTGGCGCGCAGGCGCAGGCACCCGAGGGCGACATCGTAGGTGCCGAGCCGGTCGTGCAGCCGCAGCTCGATCGGCGCGCGGTCAAGGAAAACAGGATCGATACCGAGGATTTCGAGATCGGTCTCTTTGCCGGGGTGATGAGTGTGGAGGATTTCGGCACCAACAGCGTGTTCGGAATACGACTCGCCTATCACGTGACCGAGGATATTTTTGTCGAGACCGCATACGGCATGACGGACGCCGGCCTCACCAGTTATGAGCGACTGGGCGGTGCCGTCACTGTATTGACGGATGATGAACGGGAGTACAGCTATTACAATCTCTCGCTCGGTTACAACCTGCTCCCGGGCGAATCATTCATCGGCAGCAGTCGCGCATTCAGCTCCGACATGTATCTCATCGGCGGCATCGGGGCGACGGAGTTTGCCGGGGACAATCGCTTTACCTGGAATTTCGGCGCAGGTTACCGCCTGCTGCTGAATGACTGGCTGGCATTGCATGCGGACGTACGCGACCACATGTTCGACATCGATGTGCTGGGCGAGGACAAGACCGCGCACAATATCGAAATCCATGCCGGGGCGACCGTATTTTTCTGACGCGAGGTGACCATGTACAGACTGCGTTTCCATACCTATATATATGTCCTGCTTGTCCTGCTGCTCACCGTGTTCGCAATCGCGCCTGCCGTGGCCGCTGAACAGGTATCGGGGCCGGCGCCCGATTTCACCCTCAAGAGCAGCAGCGGGGAGAACATCAAGTTGAGCGAGCTGCGCGGCCAGGTCGTGCTGATAAACTTCTGGGCCTCGTGGTGCGGCCCCTGCCGCAAGGAGATGCCCTTGCTCGACCAGCTCTACCAGCAATACAAGCCGCTCGGTTTTACCGTGCTCGGTGTCAATGTGGAGGAAGACCCGGCTCAGGCGCGCACACTGCTGGGCAAGATCCCAGTGAGTTTCCCCGTCCTGTTCGACGGTACGAACGCGGTGAGCAAGCAGTACGATGTGATCGCCATGCCGACGACGGTGATCGTCGATCGCAACGGCAATATGCGCTATCTGCACAAGGGCTACATGCCGGGCTATGAAGACGCCTATCAGCAGCAGGTACGTGCCCTGCTGACGGAGCGTATGTGAACAATCTGCGCGCTTTGGCTCTGCTCCTGGCCGCACTGTTGCCACTTGCAGGCTGCGCCATCGAGCCATGGGTAAAGCCCTATGAACGCGCCAACCTGGCGGATCCGATCATGAGCTTCGATCGGGATCCCGTTTCGAGCGCCTACCGTAACCATGTGTTCCAGGCGCGCGAGGCGGCGCGCGGTGCCGAGGGTGGACAGGGAGGCGGCTGTGGTTGCAATTAGGACCCTGGCCGCAGGCGGGATCAGATTCCTGCTGCTCTCCGCCGCCGGCTGCTCGCTTTCCCTGCTCGCCGCAGTATTGCCGGAGGATCGCTTTGACACCTTGTACCATTCCTATGACGGGGGCGGCGTGCGGATCAACGGGCCTTCCATCCTGGCGCGTAAGAGCATCGGCGAGAGCAGCTCGGTGTCGGCGAATTACTACATCGATTCCATCTCCAGCGCCTCGATCGATGTGGTGACATCGGCCAGTCGCTACGACGAGGAGCGGACCGAGCGCAGCTTGGGCGTCGACTACCTGCGTGACAATGTGATGATGAGCCTGGGCTACACGCGCAGCGAGGAAAACGATTATCTGGCCAATACCGCGAGTTTTTCCATCAGTCAGGACATGTTTGGAGATTTAACCACCGTTTCAATGGGTTATTCGCGCGGATGGGACACGGTGGGGAAGCGCGGAGACGAGGATTTCGCCGAAGATACCGCGCGCCAGAACTACCGTATCGGGGTGTCGCAGGTGGTGAGCAAGAACATGCTGCTCGATCTCAGCCTGGAGACGGTCACGGACGAAGGCTACCTCAACAATCCTTATCGCTCGGTGCGCTATCTCGACGCCGGCAGCGCGCTCGGCTACAGCTTCGAGCCCGAGGTCTATCCGCGCACGCGCGACAGCAACGCATTCGCGATCAAGGCGCTCTACTATCTGCCCTACCGGGCCTCGCTCAGCGCGGGCTACCGTTATTTTACCGACTCCTGGGGGATCCGGGCCGACACGTATGAAATCGGGTATACTCACCCCACCGAAAGGAGATGGATCTTCGACATCACGTACCGCCTGTACAGCCAGAACCACGCTGATTTCTACAGCGACCTCTTCCCGCGGCAGCAGGCGCAGAACTTCCTGGCGCGAGACAAGGAGTTGAGCACATTCAGCAGTACGGCGATCGGCCTCGGCGCGAGTTACGAATTGGCCCCGGGGACGTGCAGCTGCATCGACAAGGGCGCCTTGACCCTGTCCTACGAGCGCATCCATTTTACGTACGATGATTTTCGCGATATCAGCAACGGGGGCGCGCCCGGTGAGGAGCCCTTCTATGATTTCAACGCCGATGTCCTCCAGCTCTATCTCTCGGTCTGGTATTGACGGGTGGCAGCGGGCGCACCTCTCCGGCGCGGCGCATCCGGTTTGGCAGTGTGGAATATTCGTTGACGGTGCATCATGATGAAGAGACTGCTGTTTATATCGCTGTTACTCATGTCCGTCGCCGGGCTCACGCCGGGTACTGGCCTCGATGCGTACGCCGCCGCGCCCGCGGCCGGGGACTACAAGGCGCTCGACGAGGAGGTCCAGTCGCTGCAGCAGGAGATCCTCGAAGTCGGCCGCGATCTGTTCGTGCTGGAGGAGGAACTGCTGTTTCCCGCGACCACCCAGGTCTCGGTCTTCCTCTCAATGGACGTCGGCGAGTTCTTCCAGCTCGACTCCGTCCAGCTGAAGATCGGCGAGAAGGAAGTGGCGAACTATCTCTACACCCAGCGCGAGGTCGACGCGCTAAAGCGCGGCGGCGTGCAGCGGCTCTACGTCGGCAACCTGAAACTGGGTGACCATGAACTGGTGGCGTTTTTCACCGGCAAGGGACCCCATGATCGCGATTACCGTCGGGGTGCCAATCTGACCTTCAAGAAGGGGATTGGGCCGAAGTACATCGAACTCAAGATCGTCGATCTGGAAAAGAAGCAACAGCCCGAGTTTTCGATCAGCGAATGGGAGTGACAAGGCAGTCGCGGATGGCGGACGCCTGGCGTCCGCCGAGCTTGCGTCGGTGTCTCGGCGCCATGGGTCTCGGCCTGCTCATGCTGGCGGCCGGGCCGGCCCCGGCCGCCCCGGCGGAGGCCCCGGGGGTGCGTGAGCTGTTTTACCGCGAAGTCCTCTTCCAGTACTACCAGCAGGATTATTTCTCCGCCATCACGCATCTCCTCGCCGCTCAGCAGCAGGGGCATATCGAACGTGACCGGGCCGACACGGAACTGCTGCGCGTAGGCATTGAGCTTTCCTACGGGCTGCACGCGAACGCGCTGGAGATATTCAAGCGCAATCTCTCCGGTGTGGCGGACCCGACAGCACGCGATCGCATCTGGCTCGCGCTGGCCAAGACATGGATGCGTCGCGGCTATGTCGACCGCGCGGAGGAGGCGCTGGCGCAGATCGGCTCCGGTCTGGGCAAGGAAGGGCGCGCGGAGCAGGCGCTGCTGCAGGCGCAGATACTGATGCAGAAACAGCGCTACGCCGAGGCGGTGACGAAGCTTTCGGTGCCGCAGGCAGCGCAGGAGTGGGCGCCCTACCTGCGGTACAATCAGGCCGTCGCGCTGCAGCAGTCCGGACAAACGACCGCCGGCATGGCGTTGCTCGATGAGCTGGGTCAACTCAAGAGCGAGAACCCGGATCTGCTCGCGCTGCGTGACAAGGCCAATCTTGCGCTCGGTTTCGCCTATCTCGGCACGCAGCGGCCCGAGGCCGCAAAGGCCACGCTCGGGCGCGTGCGTCTCGACAGCCCGTTTTCTCCGCGCGCCCTGCTCGGGCTCGGCTGGGCGGAATACGATCTGGGCAATCTCTCCCAGGCCTTGAACTCATGGCGGGAACTCGAGGCGCGCGACGTGCCGGACGCCGCCAAGCACGAGGCCTCGGCGATGATTCCATTCACCCAGTGGCGTCTGCACGCCTATCGGGAGGCGGTGCAGAAATATCGCGACGTCATCGATGTCTACGACGGCGAACTCGCGCTCCTGGACGAGATGATCGCGCAGACCGGACAGGGGACCCTGATCTCCGATCTGGCGGATGACGGCCAGACCGATCCGGATCTGGACATTCTCCCGGCGCGCATCCCCGATGCCCGGGCCCGTTCCTATCTGCTGTCACTGCTGGCCAGCGATGGTTTTCGCGAGGCCTTCACCACCTACCGTAATCTGCGCGCCCAGCAGCGGCGCCTGCAAACCTGGACGGAAGACATGTCCGCCTTCACGGACATGCTCGCCACGCGGCGTTATGCCTATGAGTCGCGCCTTCCACAGGTACAGGAGCGGTTGCAGGGGCTGGACTGGCGCGCGCTTGACGCGGAGGTCCAGGCCTATGTCGGGCGCGTCGACGCAATCGCCGTGAAGCAAGACGCCCTGGCGCTGGCGACCGCAGAGGAGCAACGCCAGCTCGGCGAAATTCAGCGCATCGAGACCCGTCTCACGCGATACCCACAGGCGCACGAACTGGACGCGCAGCGGCAGCGGTTGCACGTCCTGAAGGGCATGTTGAACTGGCAGATCGAGGGCCGCTACCCACCGCGCCTGTGGGATGCGCGCAAAAGCGTAAACGCGCTCAAGGACGAACTCGGCACGGCCATGGCCCAGCGCTCACTGCTCGCAGTGGCCCAGGTCGAGGCGCCCAAGCGCTTCGAGGGATACGATGCGCGCATTACCGACCTGCGTGCCCGCGTCTCCGTGTTGCAGCGGCGCCTCGCGGGCGCGGTGCTCGGCCATGAGCGTTATCTGCAGTCCCAGGTCCAGGCCGAACTGGAGCGGCACAAGGGCGAGCTGCACACCTACCAGCTCGAGGCGCGCTATGCCCTGGCCAGGCTGCTGGATGAGATTGCGACCGGCCCGGAGGGCAACTGATGCGCCGGGCTCGTCATACCGTAACCATTGCCTGTCTGCTCGCGGCCGGCTGCGCATCGCCGCCTCCGCGCGACAACGCACGCACCATCAAGAGCCTGGAACAACAGGCCATCGTGGTGGTGCATGAAGCGGCACGCAGCGACAAACAACAGGCGATGGACGCCTACCGGGCCTTCGTCGAGATCGCTGGCGACGATGCGCGGCGCATGCAGGCGATGCGCCGCATCGCCGATCTGCAGCTGATGATCAGCGAGGAGGCGACGCCGGACGAGGCCCGCGCGCGGACGGACGGAAAAGATTTTGCCGCCGCCGCGGATTTGTACCGCGAACTGCTGCGGGCATATCCCGCCTATCCGGAACAGGACGGGGTGCTCTACCAGATGGCGCGTGCCTACGACAATGCCGGTTCTGCGGATCAGGCCCTGGCGGCCCTCGATCGGCTGGTGAAAGACTATCCGGCATCACCCTATTACCTGGAGGCGCAGTTCCGTCGCGGGGAGATACTGTTCGTCGAGAAATCCTATGCCGAGGCGGAAAGTGCCTATCGCAGCGTGATCGCCGCCGGCAGCAAAGGATCCGCATTTTATGAGCAGGCGCTGTATAAGAGTGGGTGGTCCCTGTTCAAGCAGCGACAGCAGGAGCCGGCGCTGGACGCCTTCATGGCGGTGCTGGACGCGAAACTCACATCCAGCAGCCAGTTCGGCGAGTATCTGACCCCAGACGCGCTGAGCCGGGCGGATCGCGAGCTGGTGGAGGACACACTGCGCGTGATCAGCCTGACCTTTTCCGAGATGGCGGGTGCCAGTGCAGTCAACGACTATTTCAGCCGTCGCGGACACAGTCCTTACGAACACATGATCTACAACAGCCTGGGGCAGCTCTACCTCGACAAGGAACGCTACACCGACGCCGCGGAGACCTTCCACGCCTTTGTCGAATACAACCCGAACCACGCCCAGGCGCCGCTGTACCAGGTCCGCGTCTACGAGATCTATGAACAGGCGGGCTTCGCCAGCCTCGCTCTCGCGGGGAAACAGGATTTCATCGGGCGCTATGGACCGCGCAGCCCGTTCTGGAAGGAGCACGATATCGCGCGCATGCCGGTGGTCGCCCAGCATCTCAAGGAAGAGATGTACAGTGTCGCACAGCGCTATCACGCCGCCGCGCAGAAGAACCACCAGCCGGCGGATTACCGCCAGGCGGCGCAGTGGTACCGCGATTATCTGTCGTTCTTCCCTGACGATACCCGTGCGCCGATGCTCAGTTTCCTGCTCGCCGAGCTGTTGTATGAACAGGGGGAGTACCCCGAGGCAGTCGAGCGTTACGAGCAGAGTGCGTACGGCTATCCAATGCATCCCAAATCTTCCGAGGCCGGTTATGCCGCGCTGCTGGCCTACGAACGCCAGATCGGCGTAATGAGCGATCCGGAGCAGAAGAACGTCTGGCGTCTGCGCTGGGTGGACAGCGCGCAACGTTTCGATGAACGTTTCCCGACCCATCCGCAGGCGACTTCCGCGCTGACGCGTTCAGCAGAGGAGCTTTTTGCGATGGGTGACGCCTCGCGCGCCCTCGCGGTGGCGACACGCGTGCTTCAGCATATCCCTGCCGCCAGCGCCGAGCAGCGGCGCACCGCGTGGACGATCCAGGGACACGTCCATTTCGACCGCGCGGCGTATCCCGAGGCGGAACGCGCCTACCAGCAAGCCTTGAATCTGACCCCTGCCGCGGACGCTCAGGCGCGCGCCAGGCTCAATGAACGCCTCGCGGCGGCGATCTACAAGCAGGGTGAGACCGCGCGTGCGGACGGCGATCAAGCCGCGGCGGCCGGACATTTCCTGCGCGTCGCCCAGCTTGCGCCTGGGGCGTCGATCGCCGCGGATGCCCAGTACGACGCCGCTGCGGTCATGCTGGGTGCGCAGGACTGGGATGGCGCGATCGGCGTGCTGGAACGGCTGCGGCGGGATTTCCCTGCCAGCCGCTGGCAGCCCGAGGTGACGCAGAAGCTCGCGGTCGCCTATCTGGAGAGCGGCCGGCTGGCTCAGGCGGCGGATGAATTCAAGCGCATCGGGCAGAGCGCGGGCGACCCGGCCGCCGCCGGGGAGGCGCTGTGGCAGTCGGCGGAATTGTACGGCAAGGTGGGTCGAAACGATCAGGCCGTGCTTGCCTATCAGACCTACCTGAGTTCCTCACCGCCTTCGTTCGAGCGGGCCATGGAGGCGCGGCGCCGGCTCGCCGATGCCACACGTGCCCAGAAGGATACCCCGCGTTATCACTACTGGCTGCGCGAAATCATCGAGGCCGATCGGCGCGCCGGCGCCGCGCGTACCGATTTCAGTCATACCCTGGCGGCCCAGGCCTCGCTCGAACTGGCCGAACCGCTGCGCGACAGCTATCGTCGCATCACTCTGGTGGCGCCGCTGGAGAAGAGTTTGCGCGCCAAAAAGGAAGCCATGCAGAAGGCGGTGGACGCCTACGGCAAGGCGAATGAATACGGCATCGCCGAAGTGACCACTTCGGCGACCTTCGAGATCGGCGGCATTTACCGCGATTTCGGCCGCGCCCTCCTTGATTCCCAGCGCCCGAAGGGACTGTCCGCCGACGAGCGCGAACAATACGACATCCTGCTCGAGGAACAGGCCTATCCGTTCGAGGAGGAGGCGATCAAGCTGCACGAGATCAACTACCGCCGTATCGGGGAAGGCGTATATGACCGCTGGATCAAGGCGAGTCTGGAGCAGCTCGGCGAGTTGCTGCCGGCGCGCTACGGCAAACATGAACGGCAGGTGGACTTCATCGATGAGCTGCAATAGCATACGCGCCCTGTTCCTCATGCTGGCGTGCCTGCTGCTCGCCGCCTGCGGCGGCGTGCCATCCCGGCAGGGCGCCGAGCCGGCGCCGGGTACTGCCGCGCCACCGCGCGAGGCACGCGCCGAGTTCGAGCGGGCGCTGGACATGATGCAGGAGAAACAGTACGCCGAGGCGGTTCCGGCCCTGGAGGCGATGACGCAACGCTATCCCGGGCTCACCGGGCCATACCTGAATCTGGGTATCGCCCGCATGCGTCTCGGGCAATTCGACGAAGCGGAGGCCTCGGTGCGCCGGGCGCTGGAAATAACTCCTGAAAATGCAATAGCTTACAATCTTCTCGGGCTGATACACCGGGAGGCAGGCCGGTTCCAGGAGGCGCGCGAGGACTACGAACGGGCGCTGAAGTCAGACCCGCTTTTTGCCGATGTACATCTGAATCTTGCCGTCTTGCTTGACCTCTATCTCGGACAGCCGCAGATCGCTTTGCAACACTATGAGCGCTACCAGGAGATCTCCGGTGGGGAGGACAAGCAGGTGAAGCTGTGGATCGCGGATTTGAAACAGCGTCTGCCGGCTGCCGCGCCGGTGGATGAGGGAGGCGGATCGTGAGCGTCGCGCGGATGCTGCTGCTGACGGCCGGTCTGTGGGGCGCCGCCGCCGCAGCCCAGGAGACCGCTCAGATCATCATGCCCGGCATATCGGTGATCGGCGACCAGGAGTTGCCCAAGGTGCTCTATATCGTGCCTTGGAAGGACGCCGCCGGGCCGGGCGCCATGGAGCCGCCGGTCCCGATACCCGGCGATGACGCCTTCGCGGCGCTGAACCGTGACGAGTTTCTCAGGAGACTGCGGTACCAAAGATTCGTCGACGCCCCCGCCGACGCGGCGGAACGTTGAAGGGTTTACGATTTTCAGTGAAGGAGAGTGATCATGGAGTCAATCAGCACCATCATCGGGTTTTTCCAGGAGGGCGGACTGTTCATGTATCCGATCGTCCTGGTGCTAGCCGCGGGGATCGCAATCGCCATTGAGCGTTACATTTACCTGTCGGCGGTGCGCAGCGCGAACCAGCGTCAGTGGAAGGAATTGATGGACGCGCTTTCGCGGCATGACTTCCAGCGCGCCCTGAATCTCAGCCAGAAATCGAAGGCCGCCATCGGGAAGATTCTGCTGTATGGCCTTGAGCGCACGAAATCGGCGCGCCGGCGCGACGATATCGAGACCGCCATGGAAGAAGGTTTGATGGAGATCATTCCGCGCCTGGAGAAGCGCACGCATTATCTGGCCATTTTCGCCAATATCGCGACTCTGCTCGGATTGCTCGGGACCATCATCGGTCTGATCCAGGCGTTCACCGCGGTCGGTGCGGCCAATCCGGCCGAGAAGGCCGACATGCTCTCCGCCAGTATCTCGGTGGCCATGAACACCACGGCCTTCGGCCTGATGGCGGCCATTCCGCTCCTGCTGATACACACCTTGCTGCAGACCAAGACCACCGAACTGGTCGACAGTCTCGAGATGGCGACGGTCAAGTTCATCAATATCATCGCGGAATCCGCCGCGCCCAAGGGCGTCGCGTAATGATCGGCCACCGCCGTCGTCGTCGGCACGTGCGGCCGCCCGAGGAAATGAACATCACCGCCTTCATGAATTTGATGGTGATCCTGGTGCCGTTTCTGCTGATCACGGCGGTGTTTTCCCGTGTCGCGATCCTGGAACTCACCCTGCCCTCCGACGCCGCTGCCGAACAGTCGCTGGAGCCGGGACTGCAACTCGAGATCACCGTGCGCGGTGATCGGATCGAGGTGGCCGATTCCGGCGCCGCGCCGCTGGTCATTCCCAATACCGCCTCGGGATACGACCTTAAGACCCTTTCCGCCGCCCTGCGGCGCGTGAAGGAGCATTTTCCGGAGCATACGGCGGCAACCCTGTTGATGGAACAGGACATCAGTTACGACACCCTGGTACAGGTGATGGATACCGTGCGCGTCGCGCGTGGCGTCCGGGCCGGCGCGGTGGTAAAGGCGGAGCTGTTTCCCGACATCTCCATCGGAGACGCCACCGGGGAAGCCGGCGGCGGCGCCTAGGAGGAAAGCGGGATGAAGATGTCACGGCGCGCAATGCGCATGGAGCGCAGCCATAAGCGGCATAAGGCCGTGGTCGCGCTCAACCTGGTATCCCTGATGGACATCTTCACCATTCTGGTGTTCTTCCTGCTGGTGAACTCCTCCGAGGTGGACGTGCTGCCGAATTCCAAGACCATCCAGCTGCCGGAATCCATCGCCGAGGAGCGTCCGCGTGAAAATGTGATCGTGATGATCACCGAGCGCGAGATCCTGGTGCGCGGCGACAAGGTGGCCGACGTGGACCAGGTCCTGAGCGACGACGCCAATAATGGCATCCCCGCGCTGCAACAGGCGCTTGAAGCCATCGCCGCGCGCCGTCTGCGCGTCGATCAGGAGGAGGCTGGACCCGAGGTCACCATCATGGGCGAGAAAGAGATCCCGTACCGCCTGTTGAAGAAGGTGATGCTCGCCTGTACCCAGGCCCAGTACGGCCAGGTCTCCTTCGCCGTGATGCAAAAGGTCGAAACCAACGGAACCTGATATGACCGCGACGGTGTTCTATCACAGCACGTTACTTCCCTGGACCGTGTCGCCCCAGGAGGAGGCGCGTTTCCGTCGCATCCTGCTGGCGGTGTTCGGAACGGTGCTGCTGGCCAGTCTGGTCATTCCCCTGCTGCCTGTTCCGGCGCCTTCCGAGCAGGACGCCGTGGCGGTGCCGCCACGCTTCGCCAAGCTGATCATGCAGGAACGGCCCAAGCCTCCGCCGCCGCCACCGGTGGTCGAGAAGCCCGAGCCCAAGCCGGAGCCCGAGAAGGCCGTGGAAAAGCCCCCCGAGCCGGAGATTCCGAAACCCCAGCCCCGAGAGGAGAAGGTCGCGGTCCCCACACCGCCACCGCCGAGCGCACGGGAAAAGGCCGCGCGTAGCGGCCTGCTCGCCTTGCGTGACGAACTGGCGGACCTGCGCACGGACACCGTGGCCGAGGCGCTGGAGAAGCAGCCCTTGCGCAAATCCGCGACGGCGGAACCCGCCGCGGGTGACACCACGCGCTCGATCATCACCTCCCAGGTTGCCAGCGGGAGCGGCGGCATCAATACGAGCCGCCTGAGCCGGGATACCGGCGGGACCCAGTTGGCCGGCCGTGAGACCACGCGGGTGACCGCGCCGGTCGATGAGACCGTAAGCGCCCGGGGTCCGACCGAGTCCGCGGCAGGAAAAACCGGGCCGTTGCCAGCACGTTCCAGCGAAGAGATCCAGGTGATCTTCGATCGCAACAAGGGCACGCTGAATGCGATTTACAACCGGGCCCTGCGCCAGAATCCGGCCCTGGCCGGCAAGGTCGTGCTGAAACTGACCATCGCGCCGGATGGCACGGTGAGTCAGTGTGAACTGGTGTCGAGCGAACTCGACGATCCGGAACTGGAGCGCAAACTGATCGCGCGCGTGCAGTTGTTCGATTTCGGACAGAAAAGCGCGGCGGCTACCACCATCACGTACCCGATCGATTTTTTCCCGGGCTGACGCAGGCCGTCCGGATTCAGCTTTTCAGCGCGGCCTCGTGGCGGTCGAAGGCGAGGTGGCTCGGCAGGGTGATATCCACCGCGATGGGCAGGTGGTCCGAGACGGTGTGTGGCAATACCTGCGCCTCGTCGATCCTGATGTCCGGCGTTGCCAGAATGTGGTCGATATTGCGATGAGGACGCCAGCTCGGGAAGGTCGGCAATTCATCGACCGGCCGGCACAGGCGGGTGTGCGTGTGCAGCAATGCCATCTCCTCGCTCTGTGCCCGGCAGTTGAAATCCCCCATGACCATGACGTGCTCGTAACGATTGACGAGGCGGATGATGTAGGCGATCTGCCGCAGCCGCGCGCGTTTGCTCAGGGCCAGATGGACCAGCAGCAGGACCAGGGGCGTCTCCCCGGCGCGCCCGTAGTGGGCCTCGAGCAGGCCGCGGCCGGGGATGAAACCGGGCAACTTGTGTTCATAGATGCAGAGCGGCTTTCTCCGGCTTAGCAAACCATTGCTGTGCTGTGCGAGTTTCCCCAGGTTGCGGTTGGTCTGGGAATACCAGTAGGGGAACGACGCATGCTGGGCGAGGAATTCGATTTGGTTGACGTATAGGCTGCGGAAGCTGCCGGCGTCGGCCTCCTGCAGCGCGACGATATCGTAGCTGTGCACGACACGCGCAATGCGCTCGAGGTTGCTCAGGCTCTCCGCGTGCGGCAGTACGTGTTTCCAGCTGTGGGTCAGATAATGATGGAAACGCCGTGAGGCGATGCCGACCTGGATGTTATAGGTGATGAGGCGGAGCCGCAGCTCACCCCCGGCGGGATCCCGCGCCTGTAGCGGGCGCGAAGGATCGCCGGAGGGCAGGTGATTCAGCTCGATCATATCGGGCACACCATCTCTCCCAGCTTGGCCGTGAGTTTGAGATTTTCGCTGTAGTCTACCGGGCAATCGATGATGCTGACAGTGTTATCGGCCAGGCTCTGGCGGAGTAAAGGCAGTAAATCTTCAGATTTTTCAACGCGATAACCCCGGGCGCCGAAGGCCTCCGCATACTTGACGAAATCCGGGTTGGTGAAGCGGACGTTGCTGCAGCGGCCATAGGCCTGCAACTGTTTCCATTCGATCAGCCCGTAGCCGTTATCGTTCCAGATCAGGATCACGAACGGCGTTTTGAGTCGCAGCGCGGTCTCGATCTCCTGCGAGTTCATCATGAATCCGGCATCGCCGGTGACGGCCACCACGGCGCGTTCCGGGAAGGCGAGCTTGGCGGCGACGGCGCCGGGCACGGCGATACCCATGCTGGCGAAACCGTTGGAAATGATGCAGGTGTTGGGGTATTCGCAGCGGAACATACGCGCCATCCACAGCTTGTGGGCGCCGACGTCGCAGATCACGATGTCCTCCAGGCCAAGCGCGGTGCGCAGGTCCCAGATGATCTTCTGGGGCTTGAGCGGCATACTGCGGTCGTCGCGATGCTGATTCATTTCCTCGATCAGGGCCTCGCGCAGGGGCCGCATGCGATGGCCCTGATGCGGTGTGGCCGTCTCGGCCAGACGCATCAGGCCATGCTTGAGGTCGCCGACTACGCTGACCTCCACGCAATAGCTGGCGTCGGTCTCCGCGGGCGAGGAATCGACGTGGACGATGATGCGGTCGCGGGTGCGGTGCCAAAGATGCGGGTGGTATTCGACCAGGTCATAACCGACGCAGACGATGACATCGGCATGGTCGAAACCGCAGTTTATGTAATCCTTGGCCTGCAGGCCGACCGTGCCGAGCGCGAGCGGATGGCGGAAGGGGACCACTCCCTTGGCCATGAAGGTGTTGGCGACCGGGATGTTGAGACGTTCCGCGAACGTCTCAAGTTCGCGCCAGGCACGGGCGCGGATCACGCCGTTGCCCGCCAGGATCATGGGTGAACGGGCATTGGAGATCAGTTCGGCCGCACGCAGCACACTGGCCGCCGCGGGCTCCGGCATGGCCGGATGCCGTACCGGCAGGGGTGCTGCGTCGACCTCCATCGAGGCGACGTTCTCCGGAAATTCGATGAAGGAGGCGCCGGCCTTTTCGAGCTGGGCCTGCATGAAGGCCTTGCGGATCACCTCGGGGATGATATTCGGGGTAAGCAGGCGCGAGGAATATTTCGTGATGTGCTGGAAAATCAACTCCAGATCCAGCACCTGGTGGGATTCCTTGTGCAGGCGATGGGTGCCCGCCTGGCCGGAGATCGCGACCAGCGGCGCGTGGTCCATATTGGCGTCCGCAACCGCGGTGATCAGATTGGTCGCGCCGGGTCCGAGCGTGGAGAGACAGACGCCCGCGCGGCCGGTAAGCCGGCCGTGGACATCGGCCATGAATGCCGCGCCTTGCTCGTGCCGCGTCGTGACGAAGCGGATCGAGGAGTCGCGCAGGGCATCCATCAGTTCGAGGTTTTCCTCGCCGGGGATCCCGAAGATGTATCCGACACCCTCGTTTTCCAGGCACCTGACCAGAAGTTCCGCGGCCTTCATGGCTGCGTCGCACATCCCTCGCCGCTTTCGGCCGTGCTCACGGACGCTGACCGGGTTCCGGGGGTATTCGTCATTTCGCCAGGGAACGGCTTTCCTGGGCGACGAGGAAATTCATCACGTCCAGCAGGCGCTCGTAGGAGCGCGTCATGCCCGGCCCGGTGCGGTACTTTCCATTGATGATGACCGATGGCGTGCCGTCGATGCCATAACGCTGCGTCATCTGGCGCGCGCGCTGCACCTTGCTTTCGACGCCGAAGGAATGATAGGCGTCGCGGAACTGATCTTCGCTCACGCCATGTTCGACGAAGAATTTCATCATGTCCTGCTCGCTGTCGAGGCGGCGCTTGTCGCGATGGATCGCGTCGAACAGGGCGGCATGGAGCTTGTCGGTGACGCCCAGCGCCTCCTCGGTGTAATAGGCCTGGGTGCCCAATGCCCAGCTTTCATTCAGGACCGCCGGCAAACGCAGGTAGTCGACATTATCCGGTTTCGTCTGCAGCCAGCGCTCGATATACGGCTGGAAGCGGTAACAGTGCGGGCAGCCATACCAGAACACCTCGATCACCTCGACTTTGGTCCGATCTGCGGTGGGCTGTGCGGGTGTCACGAGTTCGTAGTCCACCCCTTCCTGAAAGCGCAGGGGGACCGCCGCCTGCGCTACGACGGCGGTCAGCAGCAGCAAGGATCCAATGAGAATTTTGTCTAGACGCATAGGTACCTCTGGAAATGGATTGCCGATGCGTGCGCCGGTGCCACCCGGCCCTCCGCATCCAGAAGCTGAAAGTATACTTTAATGTCCAGGCAATCCCCAGCATCCTCGATGGCCGCCAAACCGGCGGATTTCCCCCGCTATGGTGTACAATCAGGCACTTGTGGTCCGGGCGCGGTCCCGCCCGGCGGACGCGCGCATTCCAGGAGACTCCGATGGCCAAACAGCAGATCGACCTGACCCAGTTCCTCAATCAGCAGTATCTGTGCGAATCGCTGACCATCGCCGAGGTGCAGAAACTGTTGGAATACACCGAGGTGGTGAAATACAAGAAGGGCCAGGTGATCGCGGACATCGGCGAAGTCGGCGATGCCCTCTATTTCGTGGTCAGCGGCGAGGCGCTGCTTTCGCTCGAGGAAGGCGGCCAGGAGACCGAGGTCGGGCGCATCTCTTCGGGGGAGATGATGGGCGAGATGTCCTTCTTCGACCGTAAACCGCGTCTGCTGCGGATGCGCTCCGGCCGCGCCGAGACCCAGCTGCTGAAGTTGTCGCGTCCAATGTACGAGCGTCTCCGGGTCGAGCATCCCTATATCGCCGTCAACCTGCTGGAGCATGCGATCATCAGCCTCGACCACCTGCTGCGACATGTCAGCACCGAGGAGGTCAACCTCGCCCGTTACGTGTTCGGCAAGGGAAAGCGCTGATCCCCGATTCGCGGGCGCGACACGGCCGTCCGTCATGCAGTTGCCGGTAAAGAACCCCCTGTCTTATTTCCAGCGCGCATGCTTCCTGCTCGGTGCGCAGCGTGCCGACTCGATGCCACCCGACCGCGGTTTCGAGGTGGCCTTCGTCGGGCGCTCAAACTCGGGCAAATCGAGCAGCATTAACGCGATCGTCGGCCGGCGCGCGCTGGCGCGGGCGAGCAGGACCCCGGGTCGCACGCAACAGATCAACTTCTTCGATCTGGGCGACGATCGTCGCCTGGTCGACCTGCCCGGCTACGGTTATGCCGAGGTACCCGACCGTTTGCGGCAGGAGTGGCGGCCGTTGATCGAGGCGTATCTGGACGGCCGCCGCTCGCTCTGTGGTCTGATTCTGACCGCCGATTGCCGGCGTTCTCTCGATGACCTCGAGCGGATGATCATCGACTGGTGCAAACCTCGGAGTATGCCGGTGCATATCCTGCTGACCAAATCCGACAAGCTGAGTCGCGGCGCGGGACACAAGGCCTTGCATGCCTGGCGGCGCGGCTTATCCACGGACGACGCAAGCGTGAGTGTACAGCTCTTTTCCTCCACGAACCGGGACGGAGTGGACGAGGCACGGGATAAGGTGGTCGCCTGGCTGAATTTCGGGCAAAAAAAAGCCCCAGTATGAGAGAGGGAGGGATACCTGGGGCGAACAAGCCCGGCTTGGGGTTACCGGGTATGGAATCCCCGCAAGTGGGAGGTTCGCGGGGAGCGTAAACTAACTCTGTCTGAAAGATCAGACTGTCCCGTCCGCAAAAAGTTCGCGCAGATCGGGAAGTTTTTTTCGCTTCGGGGCGGCGCCAGGCACGGGGGCGAAAATTTATTCTTTGACAGAGAGATACAGCGACCTATCAGGAATCAGGGTCGAGTGGCGGAAAAACGTCGCCGACCTCGCGCGGGCCATCGCCAGAATCAGTGTGCCTCATCCCAGTTGAGGCCGACCCCGATACCCACCTCCAGCGGGACGGCGAGTTCCGCCGCGGATGACATGGCCGCGCTGATGTGCGCCACGGCCGCCTCGACGCGCTCCTCCGGCACCTCGAACACCAGCTCGTCATGCACCTGCATGATCATGGTGATATCGTCGCCATTGCGTTGCAGCCAGCCGTCCACCTTCAGCATCGCCCGCTTGATGATATCAGCCGCGGTACCTTGCATCGGCGCGTTGATCGCGGCGCGCTCCGCGTATTCGCGCCGCTGACGGTTGCGCGAGCGTATCTCCGGCAGATAGAGCCGCCGCCCGAACAGGGTTTCCACGTAGCCCAGCTCACCCGCCGAACGGCGCGTCTCATCCATCAGCCGCTTGACGGCGGGGTAACGCGCGAAATAGAGGTCCATGTATTCCTGGGCGGCGTTGCGCTCGATGCCGAGCTGGCGCGCCAGTCCGAAGGATGACATGCCGTAGATGAGTCCGAAATTGATCGCCTTCGCGCTGCGCCGCTGATCCGCGGTGACATCGCGCGGATCGATGCCGAAGATCTCGCCCGCGGTGGCACGATGGATGTCCATCCCGCGGGTGAACGCGGCGAGCAGGCCGGCATCTCCGGACAGGTGCGCCAGGATGCGCAGTTCGATCTGTGAGTAGTCGGCGGCGAGCAGGCGGTGGCCGGGCGGTGCGATGAAGGCCTGGCGGATGCGACGGCCGAACTCGGTGCGGATCGGGATGTTCTGCAGATTCGGATTGCTTGATGAGAGCCGGCCCGTCGCCGCCACGGCCTGGTGGTAGGACGTGTGCAGGCGGCCGGTGCGCGGGCTCACCTGCTCCGGCAGCCGGTCGGTATAGGTGGATTTGAGTTTGCTGAGCGCGCGATGCTCAAGGATCAGGCCCGGGAGCGGGTAATCCGCCGCGAGTTCCTGCAGCACCGATTCCGCTGTCGAGGGTTGGCCCTTCGGGGTCTTTTCGATGACGGGCAGGCCGAGTTTCTCGAACAGTATCTCCTGGATCTGTTTCGGTGAACCCAGATTGAATTCGCTGCCGGCGAGGCTATAGATCTGTCCTTCCAGTTCCCGCATGCGTGCGCCGAGCTCCCCGCTCTGCCGGTGCAGCATGGCGGCATCGATCAGAACACCATTCCGCTCCATGCGCGCGAGCACAGGCACCAGCGGCATCTCGATGGTGTCGAACACCTCTTGCAGCCGCCCGGTCTCCGCCAGCCGCGGCCACAGCGTCTGATGCAGGCGCAATGTGATATCGGCGTCCTCCGCCGCATAGCGCGTCGCAAGTTCGAGGTCCACACTGCCGAAGGGGCGCTGGGCGGCGCCTTTGCCGGTGACATCCTCGTACAGCAGTGTCTTGTAATCCAGATAGGTCAGGGCCAGCGTATCCATGTCGTGACGTGCGAGCGTGCTGTTCAGGACGTAGGACTCGAGCATGGTGTCGTAGCGCAGGCCGGCGCATCGGATGCCGTAGCGCTCGAGCACCGCCATGTCGTACTTGAGGTTCTGGCCGACCTTGGGCAGATGCGGATCTGCCAGCAGGGGTTTCAGGCGCGCAAGCACCTCGTCGCGCGCGAGCTGGGACGGGATCCCGGGGTAATCATGCGCCAGCGGCACATAGGCGGCCTCTCCCGACGTCACGGCGAAGGAGACCCCGACGATCTCGGCCTCCAGCGGGTCGAGGCTGGTCGTCTCGGTATCGAAGGCGATCAGCTCCGCGTCCTGCAGCCGGTCGAGCCAGGTCTCAAAGGCCTCGGTGGTCAGCACGCATTCGTATTTTCCGGGCTGCGCGTCGGGGGACGCGGGGACCGTAACCGGTTCGTTATCCCCGGTGGACAGTTCTTCGAGCAGGCGTTTGAATTCGAGACGGCGATACAGTTCCTTCAGCGTGTCCACGTCCGGTGCGGCCGGACGCAGATCCTCCACCCCGAGGTCGAGTGCGACATCCTGTTTGATGGTCGCGAGCTGCTGGGCGAGGGGGAGCTGGCCGAGGTGTTCACGGATACGCTCTCCGGTCTTTCCCTTGATGGCGGCGGCAGACGCGATGATTCCGGCGAGTGAGCCGTACTCACGCAGCAGCGCGGCGGCGGTCTTGGGGCCGACGCCGGGGACTCCGGGGATGTTGTCGGAGGTATCGCCGACGAGGGCAAGATAGTCGGTGATGCGTGCGGGCGGGATGCCGAATTTGGCTTCCACTCCCGTCGCATCGAGGGTCTGGTGCGTCATGGTATTGATCAGCGATACGTGCCCGTCGACGAGCTGAGCCATGTCCTTGTCGCCGGTCGAGATCACCACATCCATGCCGGCCGTCCGCGCCTGGGCGGTGAGGGTGCCGATGACATCATCCGCTTCGACCCCTTCCACCGCCAGGCAGGGGAGACCGAGGGCGCGCACCACGGCATGCAGCGGTTCGATCTGGCTACGCAGATCGTCCGGCATCGGCGGGCGGTTCGCCTTGTAGTGCTCGTAGAGTTCTTCACGGAAGGTCCTGCCCTTGGCGTCGAACACGACGGCAATGTACTCGGGGCTATATTCCCTGAGCAGTGTGCGCAGCATGTTGACCACGCCGAGGACTGCGCCAGTCGCCTCGCCCCTGGAATTGGTCAGTTCCGGCAGGGCATGGTAGGCCCGGTACAGGTAGGAGGATCCGTCCACCAGGATCAGGCACGGCTGGGCGTTCTTTTCAGATGGCATCTCTGTCCCTGAGGAATATGTGGGCTGGCCGGTGAAGGGCGGACGGCATCCATTATACTATGGGGTATTCCGGTGCGGCCGCCCTGGGGCGGATTGCGCCAGCCGCGCACCGGAATCGCACGCCTGATATGAGAACCGCATATGAATGAACTGGACAAATCGACACACCCGACTTTCAGCATGGTCGATGAGGCGCTGCTGAATCGCGAGTCCTGGAAGATTTTCCAGATCATGGCGGAATTCGTCGAAGGTTTCGAGCGCCTGGCCCGCATCAAGCCGTCGGTCAGCATGTTCGGCTCCGCGCGCGCGCATCCCGACTCCGAATATTACCGGCGCGCGGAGAATATCGCGCGGGCGCTGTCGGACTCCGGTTTCAGCGTGGTCAGCGGAGGCGGCCCCGGGATCATGGAGGCGGCCAACAAGGGTGCATACCTGGGCAAATCACCGAGCATAGGCCTCAACATCCAGCTCCCTAAGGAGCAGGTATCCAACGATTACCAGAACATTTCACTGCGTTTCCGCCACTTCTTCTCGCGCAAGGTGATGTTCGTAAAATACGCCTCGGCCTATGTCGTATTGCCCGGCGGCTTCGGCACGCTGGACGAGCTGGCGGAGATCCTGACCCTGGTCCAGACCGAGCGGACGCGCCGCATCCCGATCATCCTGGTCGGCAGCGACTATTGGGCGGGACTGGTCGAGTGGTTCAGGAATACGCTGGTCGCCGAGGGCGCGATCGGGGCGGAGGATCTCGACCTGTTCCAGGTGCTGGACAAACCCGAAGAGGTGGTCGAGGCCATCTTCCGGTATTATGAGCACCGCGGCTTCGAGCCATCCGCGGAGGAGAAGGAGA
Organism: Gammaproteobacteria bacterium; assembly: GCA_016716465.1. Classification (NCBI taxonomy): domain Bacteria; kingdom Pseudomonadati; phylum Pseudomonadota; class Gammaproteobacteria; species Gammaproteobacteria bacterium. The sequence continues at coordinate 432,647 of JADJWH010000004.1, read as the reverse complement.
TCCTGCTCGATCTGTGAGCGAGAAATGCCATGAGACTGACGATTGCCTTCGTGATGCTTCTGCTGCCCCTCAGCGTCCTGGCACAGGACGGATCCGATCCAGCCGAGGCGCCGGCGCCGACCCCTGATGTGACGATCATCCAGGGAGATGACAAGACCATCGCGGAGTATCGTGTCCACGGACGGCTGTACATGATCAAGGTGACCCCCAGGAAGGGCCCCCCCTATTATCTGGTGGACACCGATGGTGACGGCAACCTCGAAACGCGGCGCGGTGAGCTGAACGAAGATCTGCTGATTCCGAGCTGGACGTTGATGGAATGGAAGTGAACTACTGCTAACGCCCTGTTCGATATCAAGATTCACTATTGTTGTGTGGATAAGCCTGTGGAAAACCCGCCTGTCACGGGCTGTTGTCCGCAGGAAAATCAGGATATTTCCCCCAAGCATTTCTCTTCCGGGCAGATTTATTTTAAATAAATCAAAGTGTTCACAATCATGCTTGGCGCCATATCGATGGTGCCGACGTGGTGTGAGGCGCCTCGACCCGCCCATGTGTATAAGATTCCTTGCCTGCCGAGGCTATCGATCCGATCGCGGACGGACCGCGCATGCCTGAAATGCCGATGGCACGCCGCCTCATGTCGATCGACGTCGCGCGCGGCGGCGCGCTGGCGATGATGATCGCCTACCATTTTACTTTTGATATCAATCTGTTCGCCAAACTGGGCCTTGATTTCAATCACGATCCCCTGTGGCTTGGCTTGCGCGCGTTCATCGTCAGTCTTTTTCTGCTGCTGGTCGGGGTCAGCCAGTCAATCGTCCATCGGCAGGGTTTCGATCGGATGCGCTACTTGCGGCGTCTCGTCATGTTGATTCTGTGCGCCGGGCTGGTCACCCTGGGCAGCAGGATGCTGTTCCCGACCAGCTATATCTTCTTCGGGATCCTGCATTTCATCGTGCTGGCCAGTCTGCTCGGCCTTGTGACCGTGCGCTTTTACCACGTCAATCTGTTCTCTGGCATCTTTTTGATCTTGCTTGGGAATCTGTATTCCCATGCCGGGTTCGATCAGCCCGCGTTACAGTGGGTCGGTCTGATGACGCACAAGCCGTTGACGGAGGATTATGTCCCGTTGCTGCCGTGGTTCGGTGCGGTGCAGATCGGTCAGTATCTCGGCCAGGCCTTGTACCGCCTGCCCGCGGGTATGCGCATACGGGGCTGGTCGAGTACTGTGCGGCCGTTGCGTCTGTTCGCCCTCGGCGGCCGGCACAGTCTGTTGATCTACATGGTTCATCAACCGGTGCTGCTCGGTCTGCTATATTTGTACTTTCAATTCTAGAGCAGGCTGCGGCGACACCCGTAGCCCTTGAAGGCAGGCATCATGATGAGACCCGCATTGGACTGGAAAAAGGCGTGGGAGGTTTTTTTCCTCGACGCCGTGCAGCGCCGCATCATCCTCCTAGTCCAGGTGGTGCTGGTCTTGATGCTGGCGGCGACGCTCGCCCAATTGACCTGGAAAGTGATTCCGCTGCCGGCGCGGAGCCTTGCGCCCCCGCCGGAGGTGTTTCGCGGGGCGGTCGCACCGGGTGACCAGAAAGCCGGCGGGGTCTTGTGGGATCTCGCCAAATGGCATCTGTTCGGTGAAAAGCCCGTCGGGGCGGCGCTCCCTGCGGTCGAGTCACTGCCCGAGACCCAGCTCAATCTGACCTTGAGCGGCGTGGTCGCCTCCAGTGGCGCGACGGGCGGTGGCGCGATTATCGCCGCGCCAGGAGGATCGGAGGCCTTCTATACCATTAATGCCCAGTTGCCCGGGGGCGCCATCCTGAAGGAGGTCCATCCCGACCGGGTAGTGCTGGAGCGGAACGGGCGGCTTGAGACCCTGCGCCTGCCCAAGGAAGGACTCGGGAACCTCAACGGAGCAACACCGGCGGGTGATTCCGGCCAGGCGGGGCAATCCCGTGTTACCGCGGCCAGAGGCGGGACGGGGTCAGAGAATGCGCCACCTCCGGCCAACCTGCGCGAGTTTCGTGACCGGGTCTTGGCCGATCCCCAAAGTGCCAGCAATCTGGTCCAGATCAACCCGAAGAGCGCCGACGGGCGCTTCCTCGGCTACGAACTGCAACCTGGCCAGGATGCCGGCCTGTTCACGCGCGCCGGGTTGTCTCCCGGAGACATCGTCACCAGCGTCAACGGGGTAAGGCTGGATTCCCCGGCCAAGGCCCTGAGCCTGCTGCGCGGCCTGTCGTCCGCTGATGAGATCCGTCTCGAGGTCGAGCGCGACGGGGTACCCCAATCGCTCATCGTCAATATCAACCAGTGACGGTTGCCGGGGGCTGACTTGCCGTCGGCGGGCGGTTTGCTTACAATACCGATCCTTTGGCCTGCCGAGTCGTCCCGAGCCCGGGAGGCGGCAGATACAGTTGGGTTATGAGGATACGGTCATGAAGTCGGAGATTCACCCCGCTTACAACGAGATCACAGTGTCCTGCGGGTGCGGCAACACGTTCAAGACGCGCTCGACAGTGGGCAAGGATCTGCATCTCGATGTATGCTCGCAATGCCATCCGTTCTACACCGGCAAACAGAAACTGGTTGACACCGCCGGCCGCGTTGACAAGTTCCGGCAGAAGTACGGCATGAAAAAATAGCGCGATGCCTTACGGCCGCGCAGCTGAAAGGGCACCCCTCGGGCGTGCCCTTTTTAGTTTCTGCAGGTTCAGTTTTTTCCCGCGCCGGGGTGCGTCATATGTTGTGCCCGTCCTGGCATGCCTGTTATGGACGAACATCTCGGCAGCGGACTGTCCGGCGGACCACATCGATGAACGAGCGCGGGTCGCGTACGTGCATGACGGCGATACGCTGGTGCTGCGCGACGGGCGCAAGGTGCGCCTGATCGGTGTCAATGCCCCCGAGCTGCCGCGAGAAGGGGATCCCGGTCAACCCTATGCGGAAGACTCCCGCGACGCGCTGAGGGGATTGCTCGCTCCCCCCGGCGACGAACTGGCCCTGCGTTATGACGGCGAGCGTTTCGATCGCTACGGTCGTCTGCTAGCCCATCTTTACCGACCCGACGGCGCGAGTATCCAGGCCTGGATGCTCGAACACGGCTATGCGGTGGCAATCGCAGTCCCACCGAATCTGGTGAATCAGGAGTGTTACCGGCGCGCCGAGGGACATGCGAGCGATGCCGGTCTGGGTTTGTGGGGGCTGGTGTATTACCGGCCGCTGCCCAGCGCGGCCATCGGGCCCGATACACTGGCTTCCGGCTTCCGTTTCGTGCGCGGCAAGGTGACGCGCACCGGCGCGGGCGCGGGCGCCGTGTGGCTGAACCTCGAAGGCGGGCTGGCCCTGCGCATCGCACGGCCGGATCTGCATCATTTCCCGGGTTTCCGGCCGCGCGATCTCGTCGGCCGCACGGTGGTCGCGCGCGGTTGGCTGATCACCCGCGGGGCGGCCCCGCTCATGCAGATCCGCCACCCGTCCTCGCTGCAGGTCGTCGCGGATGACGGATGAAGGAAAAAGATGCCCTTGCGCGATGCCCCGGTTTCATGGCGCACTGGCGATCGTTATGATGGCGGGTTTCATTCTGGGCGCCTGCGCCGTGAATCCGGCCACCGGCAAGAACGATTTCGTGCTGATGTCCGAGCAGGATGAAATCGAACTCGGCAGTGAGGCGCATGCGCAGATCGTGCGCCAGTTCGGCGGCGCCTACGAGGATGCGGCGCTGCAGGACTATGTGCAGCGCGTGGGCGAACGACTCGCGGTCAATAGCCATCGTCAGCAGCTCGCCTACCGGTTCACGGTGCTGGATTCTTCGCAGGTCAATGCCTTTGCGCTGCCCGGCGGTTATATCTACATCACCCGCGGACTGCTCGCCTATCTCAATTCCGAGGCCGAGCTGGCGGCGGTGCTCGGACACGAAATCGGTCACGTCACCGCCCGCCATTCGGTGCGCCAGATCAGCGGAACACGCGCCGCGCGGATTGGATTTACCATCGGTTCCGTCCTGATCCCCGAACTGGGAAACCAGATCGGCCAGGGTCTGTTCAGCGTGCTCGGCGGCGCAATCACGAGCGGTTATGGCCGTGAGCACGAACTGGAGGCGGACCGCCTTGGCGCAGAGTATCTGGCGCGCAGCGGCTATGATCCGCGCGCCATGCTCAAGGTGCTCGAGGTGTTGAAGGATCAGGAGCTCTACGAGCGCCAACTGGCCGAGGAAGAGGGACGTCAGCCGAGGATATATCACGGGGTATTCGCCACGCATCCCTCCAGCGACCAGCGCTTGCAGGAGGCCGTGGCCTTTGCCGAGATGGAATCCGCCGGAACGGCAGAGACGCATGCCGCTGAAGATTTTCCGGTCTATCTCGATGGACTGGTCTATGGCGACAGCGAACGCGCCGGGGTGGTGCGCGGGGGCACGTTCTATCACGCGGACCTCGGCGTCGGCTTTACCCTGCCAGCGCGGTGGTCGTGTGAAAACCTGCCCGAGCGCCTGGTACTGCAGGCGCCGACACGCGATGCGGTCCTGCAGGTATCGGTGGAGGATATCGAGCAGGGGGAATCTCCGCGCGAATTCGTCCGGCGCCGTAACAAATCCAAAGCCATCGGGCAGGAAGTCGGGATTGAACCGGCCGGGCTGGAGGCGTACAGCGCGGTCATCAAGGCCGGTACCCAGTCCGCCCCCCGGGTGGAGCGGGTGAGCGTGATCTATCATCAGGAGCGCGCCTATCTGTTCACCGGGAAGGCGAGGAATCGGGAGGCCTTCGAGAGGGCCGATGCCGACTTCATCGCGACGGCACGCAGTTTCCATCCACTTTCCGAGACGGAACAGGAGTTTGCCGCTGCGCTGAGGATCCGGTTGCGGCGCGTGGATGGGGAGGTCGATTTTGCCGAACTGGCGCGGGAGTCGCCGCTGAGCGGACATGCGGAAGAGCAGCTGAGGCTGCTGAACCAGTTGTATCCGGACGGCGTTCCCGCACCGGGGAGCCGGCTCAAGATCATTCAATGACTGCGCGGACCCGTATTTGCAGCGGGGGGGCGGATCACGGATAATTGTCGGTTCCAGCACCGAATTCCGACCGCATACCCATGAACGAAGACCGCAAGCAGGCCGCGCTCGCCTATCACTCCGATCCCGCGCCCGGCAAGATCGCCATCGCGATTACCAAGCCCTGTTCCACCCAGTATGAACTCGGGCTGGCCTATACCCCGGGCGTGGCGGAGCCGGTGCGCGCCATCGCGCGCGACCCCGAGGAGGCCTATCGTTACACCGCCAAGGGCAATCTGGTCGCGGTGATCACCGACGGCAGCGCCGTGCTGGGGCTCGGCAACGTCGGCGCGCTGGCGGGCAAGCCCGTGATGGAGGGCAAGGCGGTGCTGTTCAAGAAGTTCGCCGACATCGATGTATTCGACATCGAGGTCGACGCCGAACGGCCCGAGGATTTCATCGATACGGTGGCGCGCATCGCGCCCACCTTCGGCGGCATCAATCTCGAGGACATCACCGCGCCCAAGTGCTTCGTCATAGAGCAGGCGCTGCGCGAACGGCTCGATATCCCGGTGTTTCATGATGACCAGCACGGCACGGCCGTCATCACCGCGGCCGGCCTGATCAACGCACTCGAGCTCCAGGGCAAGTCCCTGCAGCAGGCGAAGATCGTCTGTCTCGGCGCCGGCGCGGCCGCCATCGCCTCGATGCGCCTGCTGACGGCACTGGGTGTGCCCAAGGAGAGCATCCGTTTGATCGACCGTGCCGGGGTAATCCACAGCGGGCGCGGTGACCTCAATGAATACAAGCGTGAATTCGCTCTGGATACCGACGAGCGCACGCTGTCCGATGCCATGCGCGACGCCGATGTGTTCATCGGGCTGTCGGGTCCGCGCCTGGTCAATCCGGAGCAGGTCGCCAGCATGGCGGCTCGCCCGGTGATCTTTGCCCTGTCCAACCCGGATCCCGAGATCGATCCCGCGACGGCGCTCGCTGTGCGCAGCGACCTTATCATGGCGACGGGTCGCTCGGACTATCCCAATCAGGTCAACAACGTGCTGGGTTTTCCCTTTATTTTCCGCGGCGCGCTCGACGTGCGTGCGACGGCGATCAGCCGCGAGATGCTCATTGCTGCCGTCCACGCCCTGGCCGAGCTCGCGCACGAGCCGGTACCCCGGGAGGTCCTTGCGGCCTATCGGCTGGAGTCACTCTCCTTCGGTCCCGGCTACATCATCCCCAAGCCGCTGGATCCGCGTCTCATCGATCGCGTTCCGCCCGCGGTGGCCCAGGCCGCCATCTCCTCCGGTGTCGCGCGGCGGGGATATCCCGAATCCTATCCGCGCCTCGCCCGTAAAGCGCCCACCTAGACGAGTCACCGCCCCGGTCGAACCTCCGTCGGCTCCGGTCCTGCCTCGGTGAAATTCCGCGAAAAGGTCACCGCCACCCATTCATTGCCGAAGCGGGTAAGCGCGTGCCGCATGCTGGCAGCGGTCAGAACAGTTGTTCCGGCACCAGTGGCTGCGTGGCTCCCGTATCGTCGCCGCCGGCGGCGGTGGGCGGGATCGAACCGGCATACTGCCGGGGGGCGTTGTCGGTGAAGAATGTCTCGAAGATCCCGTTCGGCTGACCGCTCTTGGCGAGCAGCCCGGTGGCCGGATCGATGCGCACCGTCACCAGACCCGGCGGGCGGTCCAGCGGGTGCTCCGGTACGCCGCGCAGGGCGTCGCGCATGAAGGAGATCCACATCGGAAGCGCGGCGCGGCCGCCGGTCTCGCCGTTGCCGAGCGCCTGCGGTTTATCGAAACCGACCCAGCTGATGGCGACGATCCCGCTGGTGAAGCCGGCGAACCAGGCGTCGCGCTGGTCGTTCGTCGTGCCCGTTTTGCCCGCGATGTCGCCACGGCCGAGCTGCTTCGCGCGCACGGCGGTACCTGCCTGGATGACATCGCGCATCATCGATGTCATCAGGTAGGTGTTCTGCGCCGACAGGGTCCGCCGCGCGGGATTGAACTCCGCGGCGGCAGGTGGGGCGTCCGGGACGAGGGAAGCGGTCCCGGTTTCGCCGCTGGTGTCGCTGTTCTGCGTGGCTTCCTCGCATGCGGGACAGGCCTTGTCGGGCATGGCCTGGAACAGCACCTCATCGTTCGCGCCGACGATGCGATCGATGAAATATGGCACCACGCGGTAGCCCCCGTTAGCGAAGACCGCATAGCCGGCGGCGAGCTGCAGCGGCGTGACCGAGGCGCTGCCGAGCGCAAGCGAGAGATTGCGCGGCATATCGCCGGGATTGAAGCCAAACCGTGTCAGATAATCGATGCAGTAGTCGATGCCGATCGAGCGCAGGAGCCGGATGGAGACAAGATTGCGTGAATTCACCAGGGCGACCCGCAGTCGCGTGGGGCCGAAGAATTCTCCGGTGTAGTTTTCCGGCCGCCATGCGCTTTCCAGCCCGGGATCGTCGAAGACCACCGGCGCATCGTTGATCAGCGTCGCGGGGGTGAAGCCCTTTTCCAGCGCCGCGGAGTAGAGGAACGGTTTGAAGCTGGAGCCCGGCTGACGTAGTGCCTGGGTGACGCGGTTGAATTTGCTGCGCTGAAAGTCGAATCCGCCGACGAGGGCGGTGATGCCGCCGTCTGACGGGTCGAGGGCGATCATCGCGCCCTGCACGGCCGGTAATTGCGCCAGTTGCCAGCCGTCGGCGGTGGCGACGATGCGCACGATGTCTCCGCTGCGGACCACATCCGCGGCCGAACGCGGGATCGCGCCACGCCGGTTCTCGCTGATGTATGGTTGTGCCCACGACAAGCCGTCCCAGGGAATCTCGATCGTGCCACCGTCGGCGAGTTTCACAGTGATCTCCTGGTCCTTGACCCGCGCGACGAGGGCCGCCTTCATGCCGCCGACTTCGCTGTGACGGCGCAGTTCCTCGGACCAGTCGCCATCCTCCGCCAGGCGGCCGGCATCCAGGTGTCCCTCGATGCCGCGAAAGCCATGACGACGGTCATAGGCGTGCAGCGCCGAACGCAGCGCGGTGGTGGAGGCCAGCTGCAGGCGCGAGTCCAGCGTGGTGTAAATCTTCAGTCCCGCGGTATAGGCCGCCTGCTCGCCATAACGCTCGATCATGGCGGCACGCACCATCTCGGCCAGATAGTTCGCCTCGACTTCCATCGACGCGCTGTGGAGCTTCGCATCGTCGGGGCTCTGCATGGCCTGCCGGAAGCCTGCCTCGTCGATGTAGCCCAGTTCGCGCATGCGCTTGAGCACATAGTTGCGGCGGACCACGGCGTGTTCCGGATCCGCCAGCGGATTGTAGCGCGAGGGCGCCTTGGGCAGGCCGGCGATCATGGCGATCTGGGCGAGGCTCAGGTCCGCGACGCCGACGCCGTAATAGGTGTATGCGGCTGCCGCCACCCCGTAGGCGCGATTGCCCAGATAGATCTTGTTGAGGTAGAGCTCGAGAATCTCCTCCTTGGGGAGTTCCTTCTCTATCTTCAGCGCCAGAAAGATCTCGCTGAGCTTGCGCAGATAGGTTTTCTCGCTGGTGAGGAAGAAATTGCGCGCCACCTGCATGGTGATCGTGCTGCCGCCCTGGGATTTTTCCCCCGTACGCGCCAGGTTCAGCGCCGCGCGCAGGATCCCCTGATAGTCCACCCCGGGGTGTTCGAAGAAGCGGTCATCCTCGGCCGCGAGGATCGCCTTGACCATGAGGTCGGGCGTTTCCTCGAAACGGATCGGCGTGCGTTTCTGCTCGCCGAATTCTGCGATCAGGCGGCCGTCGCGGGTATAGACCCGCATTGGCACTTGCAGGCGGATGTCTTTCAGGGCGCTGATGGGAGGCAGATCGGGCGCAATGGCCAGATAGCTGATCCCCAGCCCGACGGCGCCGACCAGGGCCGTGCCGCCTAGGCCGAGCAGGCCGGCGAGGAGTAGCTTGCGCGGGAGAGTCATAGCGGTGTCGGAAACGGGAATGGCGACCAGTTAACAAAAATAAGGGCTAGAGTATAAAACTTTTTACCGCGCCGGACGATAACATGCGTTGTAAGACAGGTGCTCGTTGTCAATTGTTACCTTAAAACCTATAGTTGCACGTTGGATGAAACCAATGAACAGGGATTTGCATACCCGAGGACGGGTCGAGGGAAGCCACCATGTTTCAGCTGTTCAATAGGGCGGCGTCGCCCCTCATCGGGCTCGACATCAGTTCCACCTCGGTAAAACTTCTCGAGCTGGGACAGAGTGGCAACCGCTACCGGGTGGAAAGCTACGCGGTGGTGCCGTTGCCCCAGAACGCCGTCGAGGAGAAGAACATCTCCGATGTGGATGCCGTGGGCGCCGCGATCAAGCGGGCGGTGAGCCGTGCCGGCACGCGCACCAAGAACGCCGCCGTGGCCGTTGCCGGTTCGGCGGTGATCACCAAGGTGATCAACATGCCGGCCAATCTGTCCGACGACGAGCTCGCCGACCAGATCCAGCTGGAGGCGGACCAGTACATCCCCTATCCCCGCGAGGAGGTGAACCTCGATTTCGAGGTGATGGGCCCGTCCGAGAAACAGGAAGGCATGGTGGACGTCCTGCTCGCGGCTTCCCGCAGCGAGAACGTCGACGTGCGCGTAGCCGCCCTGGAGCTTGGGGGCCTCAACGCCCGCATCGTGGACGTCGAGGCCTTTGCCATGGAGGCGGCATATTCTCTCCTCGCCAGCCAGCTGCCCGACAATGGCGTTGGGAAGACCATCGCCGTCATCGACGTCGGCGCGACCATGACGACGCTGAGCGTGTCGCACGACTTCAAGGTCATCTATACCCGGGAACAGGTATTCGGAGGCAAGCAGCTGACCGACGAGATCATGCGTCGTTACGGGCTGTCGTATGAGGAGGCCGGCCTCGCCAAGAAGCAGGGTGGGCTGCCCGACAACTATGAACCTGAAGTATTGCAGCCGTTCAAGGAAGCCATGGCGCAGCAGGTGAGCCGGTCGCTGCAGTTTTTCTTTTCGTCCAGCCAGCATAACTCGGTCGACCATATCGTGTTGGCCGGCGGATGCGCGGCGATCCCTGGCGTGGACGCGCTGATCGAGGACAAGATCGGGATTACCGCGTCGGTGGCGAATCCCTTCGCCGACATGTCGCTGACCTCCCGCGTCAACCCCGAGGCGATCCGCTCTGATGCATCCTCGCTGATGATCGCGTGCGGACTGGCTATGAGGAGGTTTTCCGAGCGATGACCAACATCAACCTGCTGCCGTGGCGCGAAACACGGCGCAAAGAACAACAGCGGCAATTTTTCTCCGTCGCCGGCGGCGCCGCCGTGCTGATGGGCCTGATCGTGTTCTACATTCATATCCATATCGGGGGAATGATCGAGACACAGTCCATGCGCAATAAGTTCCTTGAGGAGGAGATCGGTAAGGTCGAGGCGAAAATTGTCGAGATCAAGACCATCGAAGCCAAAAAGGAGCAGCTGCTGGCGCGCATGAACATCATTCAGCAGCTACAGACGCGCCGGCCCGCCATCGTTCATCTGTTCGATGAACTGGTCAAGGCAGTGCCGAGTGGAATGTATCTGACCAATGTTTCCCAGCAGGGCAAGTTGCTGGTGATCGAGGGGGTCGCGCAGTCGAATGCACGGGTGTCAGCGTTCATGCGCAATCTCGATGCATCGGACTGGTTCACCGGGCCTCGGCTCGAAGTAATCGAGGCAAACAGCAAGGATCTGTCCCGGACCAGCCACTTCAAGCTCGCGGTCAGTCAGGAGGTTTCCGAAACCGAGGCCGAGCTCGAACAGACGGCCAAGGCGGCGGACAAGGACAACGTGAAAAAGTCCAAGTCCGGCGCGAAGACCAACGCCAAGAAGTCCAAGCCCAAGAAGTAAATTATGAATCTGAAACTTGATCTCGCCCAGCTGCGCAACATCGATTTCAATGATGTGAGCCGATGGCCAATGTCTGCGAAGGTGGTCGCCGTGGTGCTCATCTGCATCGTGGTCCTCGGGGCCGGTCTGTGGCTGGATACCCGCCGCCAGCTCGACACCCTGGAGTCGATCCGGCAAAAGGAGAAGTCGCTCAAGACAGATTTCATGGGCAAGCAGGAAAAGGCAGCGAATCTTGATGCCTACAAGGCCCAGATGGAAGAGATGAGGCGCTCGTTCGGCGCCATGCTGCGCCAGTTGCCCAGCAAGACCGAGGTGGCCGAGTTGCTGGTCGATATCTCCCAGACCGGCCTGCAGACCGGGCTTGAGTTCGAGTTGTTCAAGCCGGAGGGTGAGCGGCCGGCGGATTTTTACGCCGAATTGCCGATAACCATCAAGGTGGCCGGTACCTATCATGAGTTCGGGCAGTTTGTCAGCGACATTGCCGCGCTGCCCCGGATCGTCACGCTGCAGGACTTTTCCATTGGACCGATGGGCCAGAAATCCGGTTCCGCCAAGACCAAGGGCGGCAAGAACGCCCAGGACAAGAAGGCTTCGGACGCCGGCCAGGACATGTTGATCATGGAGGTCACGGCCAAGACCTTTCGCTACCTGGATGAGCAGGAATTATTGGGCGAGGAGGGCGGAGCGTCATGAGATACCCGGCCAAGCGTGAGGCCCTGCGTCGCCTGATGACCGGAATGGCCGTCGCGCTGCTCTCCTGCGCACTGGTGGGATGCAGTGATAGCGGTATGTCGGATCTGAGGGACTTTGTCGACAACGCGAAGACCAAGAAGGGGCGGGTGGCGCCCCTGCCGGAGTTCAAACCGGTGGAAACCTTCGCTTACAGCAGCGGAAAGATGAAGGACCCCTTCGCGAGCTGGAAATCGGATGCCAAGCTCGCGGCGCAGGACAGCGGCGCCATGCAGAGTGTCCGCCCTGATGTCAGCCGGCGCAAGGAGATCCTGGAAAACTTTCCGCTGGACACCCTGCGCATGATGGGGACGTTTGATTATCGGGACGGGAAATGGGGGCTCGTGAAGGCTCCGGATGGAATCGTTTATAAGGTGAAGGAAGGCAATCACCTCGGACAGAATTACGGCAAGGTTACCCGGATCCAGGAGAAGGACATCATGTTGACGGAGGTCGTGCCGGACGGTCTGGGGGGTTGGGAGGAGCGAGAGGCTTCCCTGGGTATAAGTACGGAATGAGTCCGCAAGGGAGGGTCGCGGTTATGGTTACCAGGGGTTTGGTTTCTGAACGGGAATGGATAAGAGCGATGATGCCTAGATTTGCACTTCGAATGACGAGACTGCCCGCGGTCGTGGCGACCCTGGTGTTGAGCTTCATCCTGTCGCCTCTGGCGATAGCCGAAAGTACACCAACCCATCGGCTGGAGGCCGTCGATTTCTCGGCGCTGTCTGGGAACCGCGTACAGATCAAGCTGTCTCTGTCAGGCGCCATGCCGCCGCCCGAGTTGCTCAGCTTCACCATCGACAACCCCGCCCGTATCGCCTTCGACCTTCAGGATACCTCGAGTGGCGTGGCCAAGCAGAAGGACATCGGTGTTGGGATCGTGCGCAGCATCAATGCGGTGGAGTCGCGGGGTCGGACCCGCGTGGTGCTGAACCTCGACAGGCTCGTTCAGTATGACACCCGCGCGGAAGACGGGGCGGTTTACATCACCCTGAATTCGACCGGTGCCGAGAGCGTCGCAATGGCGGGCGCAAAGCCGGCGCAGGGGAAGGACCGGGCGATCACCAAGGTGGACTTCAATCGCGGCAAGCAGGGAGAGGGCCGCCTGGTCATCACCCTGTCGGATGCCTCGATTCCGGTTAATGTCGATGAGTCGGCCGGCAAGATTGTGGTGGATTTCCTGGGTACCCGTCTCCCGAAAGAACTGGAGCGCCGCATGGATGTGGTCGATTTCGCGACCCCTGTGGTTCGCGTCGACAGTTTCACCTCCGGTGACAACACCCGCATGGTGATCGAAGGTCACGGCAAGTTCGAGCACCTGGCATATCAGGCCGACAAGCAATTCACGCTGGAGGTGAAGCCGGTGACGGAGGCCGAACAGAAAGCCGCCGAGAAGAAGGAATTTACGGGCGAGCATCTTTCGCTGAACTTCCAGGACATCGAGATTCGCGCGGTGCTGCAGATCATCGCCGACTTCACGGGCATGAACATGGTCACCAGCGACGCGGTCAAGGGCAACGTGACTCTGCGCCTGCAGAATGTGCCCTGGGACCAGGCCCTTGATATCGTGCTGAAGAGCAAGGGTCTCGCCATGCGCCAGATGGGTAATGTGATCCTGGTGGCCCCGGCAGAGGAGATCGCCGCGCGCGAGAAACAGGAATTCGAGTCGCAGAAGCAGGTCGCTGAACTGGCACCCCTGTATTCCGATCTGATCCAGATCAATTATGCGAAAGCCTCCGAGATTGCCGTGCTGCTCAAGGCTAAGGAGAACTCCATGCTCTCCGAGCGTGGCAATGTGACGGTCGATGACCGCACCAACTCGCTGCTGATCCGGGATACCGCCGACAAACTGGTGGACATCCGAAAGCTGGTAAGCAAGCTCGATATCCCGGTGCGCCAGGTGTTGATCGAGTCGCGCATCGTCATCGCCAACGATGACTTCAGCCGCGACCTCGGTGTGCGCGTCGGTTTTTCCGGGGCCCGTCAGCACGACGGCAATGGCCTGATTGGCACCTCCGGAACGCTGAGCGGGACCGATACGATGGTGGGCAGCGCCCCCCTCCCCGTGACCACGCCGACACTGAACGACCGCCTCAATGTGAATCTGCCCGTCAATAACCCGACCGGCCAGATCGCGTTGGCGGTGCTGAACTCAAACTATCTGGTGGATCTCGAACTCTCCGCCATGCAGGCGGAAGGCCGCGGCGAAGTGATCTCCAGCCCGCGTGTCATCACCTCGAACCAGAACGAGGCGAGCATTGAACAGGGCACCGAGATTCCCTACACCACAGCGTCCTCCAGCGGTGCGACCACGGTGGAATTCAAGAAAGCGGTACTCGGCCTGAAGGTCAAGCCGCATATCACCCCGGACGACCGCATCATCATGGACCTGACGGTCTCCAAGGACAGCGTGGGGCAGGTATTCCAGAATGTGCCCAGCGTGGACACGCGCTCGGTCGAGACCCAAGTTCTGGTGGATAACGGTGAGACTGTCGTGCTGGGCGGCATCTATGAGCAGACCCGCACCGACGAGATGGACAAGGTACCCTTTTTCGGCGACCTGCCCCTGGTGGGCGTGCTGTTCCGGCAATCACGCCATGTCAACGACAACAGCGAGCTGCTGATCTTCGTTACCCCGAAGATCCTGAAGGACAGCCTCGCGGTACGCTGATAGCTAAGGCGATATATGAGATACACGGGATCTCTACGGGGATGGAAAAAGCGGGTTAACAGCGGTCAGCGCGCCGGTGCGGCGGCCGCCACTTCTACGGGAATCGCAACAATGTGGAACAGTGTGGGCAAGGCAATCATCGTGCTGATGATGCTGGTTCTGGCGGGATGCAACGACGACAACGCATTCTTCGACACCACCGGGACCGGCACCGATACGGATACGTCCGCCGAGAGCATCACCCTGCTGGCCAGTTCGCCGCAGCTGGGTTCGAGCGGCAGCGACGCGGTGACGATTACCGCCATCGTCAAGGACGGCCTGAACAATTTGTTGTCCGGTGTGACGGTCGTGTTCACCGCCGACAGCGGTTCGCTGGCCGTGTCACAGTCCATCACAGACGACTCGGGTCAGGCCATCGCCACACTGGATCCGGGCGGCGATTTCACCAACCGGACCATCACGGTTACCGCCACTGCCGGAAATCTCGACGAAGATGTCGCGGTTAATGTGACCGGCACCAGTCTCGCGATCAGCGGTGAAAACTCGGCGACACTGGGGGACACCACCAGCCTGATCATTACCCTGACCGATTCCGATGGCGACCCGATCTCCGGGAAGGCCATGACCGTGAGTTCGAGTCGCAGTAACACCTTGAGCGCGGCAACCCTGACCACCAATTCGAGTGGCCAGGCGACAGTCAATGTAACCGCCATAAATTCGGGCACTGATACGATCACGGCCTCTTCCCAGGGGGCATCAGCCACTCACAGCCTGACTATCTCTGGCGATCAATTCCAGATGGTGACGCCGGCCGCGAATGCCGATATCAATCTTGGCGCCTGCCAGTCGATCCAGGTCAGCTGGCAGCAGAACGGCAGTCCGGTCAGTGGCAGTGCAGTGAGTTTTTCCGCGACGCGCGGCACGCTCTATTCTGACGCTGGCTGTACGGTTGCGGCCACGTCCGCCAATACCAATGGCAGCGGTGTGGCCACTCTGTACATATCGTCGACCAATGCGGGGCCGTCGACCCTGACCGCTTTCGTGTCGGGTGGCCCGACCACCAGTCGCGCGGTCAATTTCGTGGCCACGACGCCGGCGAGCATCGCGCTGCAGGCGAGCCCCTCATCGATCGGGCCCAATGACGGTTCTCAGACCACCCAGCAGCAATCGACCATCACGGCGGTCGTGCGCGATGCCAGCAACAACCTGGTCAAGGGCAAGGTGATCCGCTTCTCCATTATCCAGGACAACAGTGGCGGTACACTGTCCACGGCGACTGCAACCACAGATACCCTGGGTCGGGCTTCCACCACCTATGTCTCCTCGGCCGCGACCACGGCCCAGAACGGTGTAGTCATTCGTGCGACCGTAGATGAAAATACCTCGATCAATACCACCGTGCCTCTGACCGTTTCCCAGAGTGCTCTGTTCGTCCGTCTCGGCACCGGTAACAACATCGAGGGAGTGGGTGTGACCCAGTATGACAAGAAATACACCGTGATGGTTACCGATGCGGGTGGTAATGCCGTAGCGGGTGCCCACATCAATATCGCGCTGAATCCCGCCGGCTATGCCAAGGGGATGTATTATGATGCCGCCGATGACACGCTGTGGGACATTAACACCACGGCTACGTGCCCCAGCGAGGACCTGAACGAGAACGGGATCCTGGATACCGGTGAGGACGCCAATGGGAACGGACAGCTGACGCCCGGCAATGTGGTTGCCGTTCCCTCCGACGTCACGACCGGGGCCGACGGCACGTTTGAATTCAGTGTCATCTATGCCGAAACCTACGCCAACTGGGTACAGGTGCGGCTGACGGCCAGTACCACGGTTGCCGGGACTGAATCCAGCGACAGTGTGGTGTTTTGGCTACCCGCTTCCACTGATGACATGAATATCAGCGATGCGCCGCCTGGTGGGCAGCTTAACAGCCCGTTCGGGACCAGCGCCTCGTGTCTGGACGCACTGTAAGCAGCTCTCGATAACGTTACCCGGGGAAACTATGCAGGGACAGGCGAAATGCCTGTCCCTTTTTATTTAGTTTCCGACGCTTATCCACGGCCCCATTGTGTTGGCGACGATTCTCCGCCACCATAACCTCCATGAATAAAGCGCAGGATAATATCTTCCTGATCGGCCCCATGGGCTCCGGCAAGACGACGGTCGGCCGCCACCTGGCCAAGACGCTGAAGCTCGAATTCGTCGACAGTGATCACGCCATCGAAGAGCGTACCGGTGCAGATATTCCCTGGATATTCGATATCGAGGGCGAAGAGGGATTTCGCCGGCGCGAGCGCGCCGTGATCGATGAGCTGACCCGCCGGCGTGGCATCGTCCTGGCGACCGGCGGGGGTGCGGTGATCGACCCGCTGAATCGCGCCGATCTGGCGGCGCGGGGCGTTGTGGTGTTTCTGCGCGCTTCGGTGGACAAGATCCTGAGCCGGACAGGCAAATCGCAGAACCGCCCGCTCTTGCGGACCGAGAATCCCCGCGCCCGGGTCGAGCAGTTGCTCGCGGCGCGCGATGCCCTCTATCACGAGATCGCGGATATAATCGTCGACACGGACAAGCGCGGGGTAAAGAGCACGGTCAATCAGATCCTAGACCAGCTCCGGCGCAACGAGGCGGGCGTGGAGGATGGCAAACCCCGACCGCCACGCCGCCCCCGCGCCCGCAGACCGGAACCACAAACACGATGAAGACCCTGACGGTTGAGCTCGGCGAGAGAAGCTATCCGATCTATATCGGATCAGGTCTGCTCGCCCGGCCGGAACTGCTCACCGGTCATATCCGATCGCGTCAGGCACTGGTAGTGACGAACGAGACCGTGGCGCCGCTCTATCTCGACCGCGTGCTGTCCTTGCTTGGGGACTGCCGTTGCGAGACGCTGGTGTTGCCGGACGGCGAGGGGTACAAGGATATCGCGACCCTGACGCGGGTCTTTGACGCCCTGCTCGGCGCCCGTTTCGACCGCGGCGTGACCCTGATCGCACTGGGCGGCGGCGTGATTGGCGACATCACCGGATTCGCCGCCGCCTGTTACCAGCGCGGCGTCCCTTTCGTCCAGATTCCGACCACCCTGCTGGCCCAGGTGGACTCTTCGGTAGGCGGCAAGACCGGGGTCAACCACCCGCTCGGCAAGAACATGATCGGGGCATTTCACCAGCCGCAGTGCGTCATCGCCGACACTGACGTGCTGAATACCCTGAACGACCGCGAGCTGCGCGCCGGCATCGCCGAGGTCATCAAATATGGCCTGATCTGCGACCGCGAGTTCTTTGTCTGGCTGGAGTCGAACATCGACCGTCTGTCGGCCCGCGAGCCAGAGGCGCTGGCCTATGCCGTCGAGCGCTCCTGCCGGGACAAGGCGGCGGTGGTGGCGGCGGACGAGCGAGAGGGTGGCGTGCGCGCGTTGCTCAATTTCGGGCACACCTTCGGGCATGCGATCGAGACCGGCATGGGCTACGGTGCCTGGCTGCACGGCGAGGCGGTCGCGGCCGGCATGTGCGCGGCCGCTGATTTGTCCATGCGCGAGGGAATGCTCGCCGAGGCCGATGCGCGCCGTGCCATCGAGCTGATCGCGCGCGCCGGACTGCCGGTCTGGCTGCCGCGCGAGATCGACTCCGGGCGATACCTGGAGTTGATGGCGGTCGACAAGAAGGTGCAGGCTGGGAAGCTGCGCCTGATTCTGCTGGAGTCGATCGGTACGGCCGTGGTGAGCGGGCGGTTCGATCCCGCCAGACTGCGAGAGAGCATCGAGGCGCGGCGGGAGCGGGGATGAGCCGGGCCGTGGGCGCAGGCGGGAGGGCGGGGCGGTGAGCGTGGACGATCAGACCGGACTTGCCCCCTACGCCGCCCGCGCCGCCAATTCGCGCGGGCGCCGGCAGACCGAGTCCACGCCCGAGTACCGTTCCGAATACCAGCGCGACCGCGATCGCATCGTGCATTCCTCGGCGTTCCGGCGTCTCGAATACAAGACCCAGGTGTTCGTCAATCACGAGGGCGACATGTTCCGCACCCGTCTGACCCACTCGATCGAGGTGGCCCAGATCGGGCGCGCGGTCGCCCGCGCCCTGCGGCTCAACGAGGATCTGGTCGAGGCCATCGCGCTGGCCCACGATCTCGGCCATACGCCGTTCGGGCATGCGGGCCAGGATGCGCTGAATCACTCCATGAAGGAATATGGCGGTTTCGAGCACAATCTGCAGTCACTGCGCGTGGTGGATGAACTGGAGGAGCGTTACGCCGAATTCAACGGACTGAACCTGACCTACGAGACGCGCGAGGGTATCCTGAAGCATTGTTCGCTCAAGAACGCGGCGGCGATGGGCGAGCTGGGCGCGCGTTTCCTGAACAAACAACAGCCTGGTCTGGAGGCGCAGCTCGCTAATCTGGCCGACGAGATCGCCTACAACAATCACGATGTCGACGACGGTCTGCGCGCCGGCCTCATCAGCCTGGAGCAGCTCGACGGAATCCGCCTCTTCAGTGAGCAGCATGAGCGGGTAGCCGCCGCCTATCCCGGCATCGGCACTCGCCGTCGGGTGCACGAGGTGGTGCGCCGGATGATCAACCGCCAGGTCCGGGACCTGGTGGAAACCAGCCGGGAGCGCATAGCGGAGTCCGGTGTCGCCAGTATCGAGGATGTGCGTGCCCGGAGCGCTCCCCTGGTCGGGTTCAGCGCGTCGATGGCGGAATGGAATCTCGAGCTGAAGCAGTTCCTGCGCGCGGAGCTTTACCGCCATTATCGGGTCAAGCGCATGAGCAGCAAGGCCGACCGCATCATGAAGGCCCTGTTCGGCACCTTCATGGAGGATATCCAGGTGCTTCCGCCCGAATATCAGCGGAAGGTCGCTCATTCCGAGCAGGCCGCGGGTGTTGCGGGCAGGGCGCGGGTGGTGGCAGACTACATCGCTGGCATGACCGATCGTTACGCGATCGGCGAGTATGAGCGGCTGTTCGATCCTGCACGGTTGACCTAGCCGGCCCGGCGGCGTCGTCCGGCTGCCGCCGCGACCAAGGGCACGATACAGCGCATTCATGCATATATACCTGCAGAAACCTCAGGAAGAGGACAAGCCGCCGCGTTACTATCACCTTCTCTTGCAGCAGGATTTACTAGGGGGTTGGTCTTTGATCAGGGAGTGGGGCTATCAGGGGGCCTCGGGACGGGTGAGGCGCGACCATCACGCCACGCGCGAACAGGCCGAGACGGCATTGATGACCGTGCGCGACGACCAGGTCCGGCGCGGTTACCGCGTGGTGTTCATCGAAGGTGAACATCAGCGGACATGAATGTCCATCTGACCGATCCTTTTGACGCTGCGGACGATGGAGGTCTGGAACGCGATCCGTTCGGGGACCGCTATGATGCCGCTGCATATTTCGACGAGGCGGTGCGCGCCAAGCGCCTCAACCTGCTGTTTCATCTCGTACCCTATAGCGACGTGCTGCTGGTCACCGGCGAGCCGGGCAGCGGCAAGACCAGCCTGCTGCAGCGCCTGCTCCAGGGCGCGAACGATAACTGGCGCATGTGCCAGTTCCGGGCCTCTCCCGACATCGATGCCGCGCGCCTGCTCGAGATCCTGCACAAGGAGTTTTCACTGCGGCCGGACGGCAGCAGCGACGACGAGCAGCGTCTGCGGCTGCTGCGGGAAAGCCTGTACTCGCTGCGCCACAACGCGCTGATTCCCGTACTGATCATCGATGATGCGCACCGGCTGACGCAGTCCGCGCTCGCGATGCTCGCCACCTTGACCGAGCCTTGGCAATCGACGGACCGGCTACTCAGCGTGGTGTTGTTCGGCGAACCGGAGATCAGCAAGCGCCTGGTGGCGCCGGGTCTGGAGGCGTTGCGCGGGCGTGTCGGCCATACCTTCGACATACCGCCGCTGAGCGAGGAGGATACCGGCAGGTATATCCTCCATCGCCTGCAGGCGGCGGGCCTCAAGGGATCGGGGCCGTTCACCGAGTCGGTGGTCCGTTTCATCCATGTCGCCTCGCGCGGCTTCCCGGGACGTATCAACGAGTTCGCCCGCGTCGTACTGCATAACCAGGAAGAAAAGGGCACCCGTGCGCAATCGGCTTCCCCGGCAGCCGTGGGGCGCGGCGTCTATCTCAAATATGGCATCGCGGCCGTGCTGGTGTCGCTCGCCGCGGTCGGGTTGTTGTATCAGGACCGGCTCGCGGTGCTGGTGCGCGATTTTCGGGCGACCGGGCCCTCCGCCCAGTCAGTCGAGCCGCCGACCGCCGCCTCTCCAACCGCAGGGACCACGCCGGAGAGTCTGATGTCCCAGGATTCGGCAGTTGGCGAGGTACTCGAGAACGAACCGGCAGCGATCGAACCCGACGGCCCGGAGGCGGCGACGGTGGCGGACGCGGGCGGTGACTCAGCGCCTTCCGATGCGGAGACCGTGCCGGCGCCGGATGAGGGGGAGGACACGGGCGGGACGCCGCCGCCTGTCGCAGGCGCCACCGCGTCGGACGAGATCGAGTCGGTCGCGGAACCGGCGGCCGTACGCGAGACCGTTGCATCATCACCACCCCCAGTCGCGAGAGCGGACGCGGGGAGCCCCTCCGAATCCTCCGCGCCGTCGACGCCGGGCGGACCCCGCGACGAGGCCTGGCTGCTGGAGCAGGATCCCACCGCCTACACCGTCCAGTTGCTGGTTGCCAGTCAAGAGCAGTGTCTGGCCTATATCGAGCGCCACGGCCTCGGTGACGCGGCCGCCATTTACCAGACCCGCTCATCCGGCCAGGTCTGGTCGTCCCTGGTGTACGGGGCCTTCGCCTCGAATCAGGATGCGGCCGATGCCGCAAAAGCGATTTCAGAACAAGATGTTAAAGCATCCCCATGGGTGCGGCGCCTAGGGGTTGTTCAGGACAGGATCCGCGCCTTCCGCGCCACCGCGACGCCGGTTTCGGCCGCAGCGCCAGCCCCGGCATCGGTCTCGACCCCGACCCCGGCGCCCCGCGCGGATATTAAAGGAATGCCCGCGCCCGGCGGCGGGACGCAGGGCGAGGACTGGCTGTTGGCCCAGCCGCCCGACGCCTACACCCTGCAGCTCTTTACCGGCAAGGAGGCCAATGTAAAGGCCTATCTCAAACGTCACGCCCTGCAGGACAGGGTGGCCCTGTACCAGCCGCGTGGCGACGGGGAGGGCCGGTTGACCGTAACCTATGGGGTTTATGCCGACCGCGCCGAGGCTGCCCGGGCAAGTGCAGAACTTGGCGCCCGGTTGCCCGATCTCAAGCCATGGGTGCGCCCCCTGCGCGACATCCAGTCGGCGATCTCCGGTCCCCGGGCTGTGACCGCCCCGGCTCCCTGATTCTTCATCCCGGATAATCAGTAGCTTATTCCCCGCGACAGAGAACCGGCGCGGGGCCGGTTTATTGATGGGCCCGGGGCGGGCGAGTATACTTTCCTCCCTTGCGTCTTGCTCATGTGTCTCGTGAGCGTGGAACTGTGCGGGTCAACGGGACACTCAATCCTTGCCGGCGGGCAGCGCGGTCCGGGCGCGCCGGTATCTGCCGGCCGATCCGTCGCGGATCGGGATCCTCGGTGTGACTGGGTGCTCGGGGTGTGGCGGTTTCGCCCGGTCGATTGCGGCCGGCTTCACGGCAGACGCGTCGCCCGATAGGGGCGGTTATACAACAGATTCGGATCCGGAAAACATGCACAACGAGAGTAGACAGCACGGTCGGCCGCAGCGGCAGGGCATGTACGACCCCCGCAATGAACACGATGCCTGCGGCGTCGGTTTCATCGCCCACATCAAGGGCGGCAAGAGCCACACCATCGTGCGCCAGGGCCTGCAGATCCTGGAAAACCTCACTCACCGCGGCGCTGTCGGCGCCGATCCGCTGGCGGGTGACGGCGCCGGCATTCTGATTCAGATCCCGGACGCCTTTTTGCGCGCCGAGTGCGCCGCGCGCGGCGTGACATTGCCGCCGGCCGGCGAATACGGCGTCGGCATGATCTTTCTGCCGCAGGATGCCAAGACGCGCGCCGCCTGCGAGGCGCTGATCGAGCGTACCGTCATCGCCGAGGGGCAGCGCGTCCTCGGCTGGCGCGATGTTCCGACCGACAACAGCGTCTTCGGCGCCGGCGTGCGCGCGGTCGAGCCGTTTGTGCGCCAGGTCTTCATCGGCCGCGGGCCAGCGGCCAGCGATGATACGACGTTCGAGCGCAAGCTGTTCGTGATCCGCAAGGTGGTGGAAAACTCCGTGCGTACCTCCGGCTGGAACGATTGCGGCCGCTTCTACATCCCGTCCCTGTCCTGCCGCACCCTGGTCTACAAGGGCATGCTGCTGGCGAATCAGGTCGACGCCTACTACAAGGATCTGGGCGATGGGCGCCTGGTGTCCGCGCTTGCCCTGGTGCACCAGCGCTTTTCCACCAACACCTTCCCGTCGTGGGATCTCGCGCATCCGTTCCGCATGATCGCCCACAACGGCGAGATCAATACCCTGCGCGGCAACATCAACTGGATGGCGGCGCGGCGCCATTCGATGTCCTCGAAGCTGCTGGGCGAGGATCTCGAGAAGCTGTGGCCGCTGATCGCCGAGGGACAGTCCGATTCCGCCTGTTTCGACAATGCGCTGGAACTGCTCGTCGCCGGCGGGTATCCGCTCGCGCACGCCATGATGATGCTGGTGCCCGAGGCCTGGGCCGGCAATCCCCTGATGGAAGCGAAGCGCCGCGCCTTCTATGAATATCACGCCGCCCTGATGGAGCCGTGGGACGGACCGGCCGCGCTGGCCTTCACCGACGGCCGCCAGATCGGTGCGACGCTCGATCGCAACGGCCTGCGTCCCGCGCGCTACCTGATCACCGATGACGACCTGGTGGTAATGGCCTCTGAGATGGGCGTGCTGCACATCCCGGAGGCCAGGATCGTCAAGAAATGGCGCCTGCAGCCGGGCAAGATGTTCCTCATCGATATGGAACAGGGCCGTATTATCGACGATGCCGAACTGAAGGACGCGCTCGCCTCCGCGCAGCCCTATCAGCAGTGGCTCGACCGTACCCAGATCCTGCTCAACAACCTGCCGCTGCACGCGCACGCGGCGCGCCCGGCGCACCGCGAGTCCCTGCTTGACCGCCAGCAGGCCTTCGGCTATACGCAAGAAGACACCAAGCTCCTGCTGGCGCCGATGGCGGTGTCCGGCCAGGAAGCGGTGGGCTCGATGGGCGCGGACAACCCGATCGCGGTGTTGTCGCGCAAGCCGAAGCCGCTGTTCAACTATTTCAAGCAGAATTTCGCCCAGGTCACCAATCCGCCGATCGACCCGATCCGCGAGGAACTGGTGATGTCGCTGGTTTCGCTCATCGGCCCGCGCCCGAATCTGCTGGATCTCGACAACGCCGGCACCCATATGCGGCTCGAGGTCCATCAGCCGGTGCTGACCAACGCGGACCTCGAGCGCATCCGCGCCATCCACGAGCACACCGACGGCGCGTTTCGTACGTGTACGCTGGATGTCTGCTACGACGCCGCGCAGGGCGCGGCGGGCATGGAGGCCGCGCTGTCGCGCCTGTGCGCCGAAGCGAAGCAGGCGGTGGAGCAGCATCACAACATCCTGATCCTGTCCGATCGCGCCATGGATCGCGGACATATCGCCATCCCGGCGCTGCTCGCCACGGCCGCGGTGCATCACCATCTGGTCCGCGCGGGTCTGCGTACCGAATGCGGCTTGGTGGTCGAGACCGGCGCGGCGCGCGAGGTGCACCACTTCGCCTTGCTCGCCGGCTATGGCGCCGAGGCGATCAACCCCTATCTCGCCTTCGAGACGCTGACGGCGATGTGCGATCATTCCGCGATCAAGGAGACGCCGGACGAGGCCCATGCGCACTACATCAAGGCCGTGGGCAAGGGGCTGCTCAAGGTCATGTCCAAGATGGGCATTTCGACCTATCAGTCCTACTGCGGGGCACAGATCTTCGACGCGGTGGGGCTCGCGAGCGATTTCGTCGACCGGTATTTCACCGGCACGTCCACGATGATCGAAGGTATCGGCCTGCGCGAAGTGGCGGAGGAGTCCGTGCGCTGGCACCGCGACGCCTACAGCGAGGCGCCGATCTACCGCAACGCACTCGATGCCGGCGGCGACTACGCCTACCGCATCCGCGGCGAGGACCATGCCTGGACGCCGGACTCCATCGCCAAGCTGCAGCACGCCACGCGTTCGAACAGCTACGCGACCTATCAGGAGTTCGCCCAGCAGATCAACAGGCAGGAAGAGCGCCTGCTGACGCTGCGCGGCCTGTTCGATTTCCGGCTCGACGCTGAACCGGTCCCGCTCGATGAGGTCGAGCCGGCGCAGGAGATCGTCAAGCGTTTCGCCACCGGCGCGATGTCCTTCGGTTCGATCTCGCGCGAGGCGCACACCACGCTCGCCATCGCGATGAACCGCATCGGCGGCAAGTCCAACACCGGCGAGGGCGGCGAGGAATCCGAGCGCTTCCAGCCGTTGGCGAACGGCGATTCCATGCGCTCGGCGATCAAGCAGGTCGCCTCCGGGCGCTTCGGCGTCACCACCGAATACCTGGTCAACGCCGACGATATCCAGATCAAGATCTCGCAGGGCGCCAAGCCGGGCGAGGGCGGCCAGTTACCGGGCCACAAGGTGGACGCCGTGATCGCGCGCGTGCGCCATTCCACGCCGGGCGTCGGCCTGATCTCGCCGCCGCCGCACCATGACATCTATTCGATCGAGGACCTGGCGCAACTGATCCATGACCTCAAGAACGTCAACCCGCGGGCGCGCATCAGCGTCAAGCTGGTGTCCGAGGTCGGCGTCGGTACGGTCGCCGCGGGCGTTTCCAAGGCGCATGCCGATCACGTGACCATCGCCGGACATGACGGCGGTACGGGCGCGAGCCCGCTCACCTCGATCAAGCACGCCGGCCTCCCGTGGGAGATCGGACTGGCCGAGACGCACCAGACCCTGGTGCTCAACCGCCTGCGCGGTCGCATCGCGGTGCAGGTCGACGGCGGCATCCGCACCGGGCGCGACGTGGTGATCGGCGCGCTGCTCGGCGCCGACGAGTTCGGCTTCGCCACCGCGCCGCTCATCGTCGAAGGCTGCATCATGATGCGCAAGTGCCATCTCAATACCTGCCCGGTCGGCGTCGCAACGCAGGACCCGGTGCTGCGCAAGCGTTTCACCGGCAAGCCGGAACATGTGGTGAACTACTTCTTCATGGTGGCGGAAGAGATGCGCCAGCTGATGGCGCAGCTCGGATTCCGTCGTGTCGACGAGATGATCGGCCGCACCGACCGTCTCGACATGCGCAAGGCGATCCGGCACTGGAAGGCGCGCGGACTCGATTTCTCCCGCATCCTGCACCGTCCCGAGGTCGCCGCCGGGGTGGCGGTCCGCCATTGCGAGAGCCAGCAGCACGGGCTCGAGAAGGCGCTCGACCATACCTTGATCGCTCAGGCCGCGCCGGCGCTGGAACACGGCACGCCAGTGCGCATCGAGACACCGATAACGAACGTCAACCGCACCTTCGGCGCCATGCTGTCCGGTCGTGTCGCCGAGCGTTACGGTCACGCCGGGCTGCCCGACGATACGATCGCCATCGCGGCGCACGGGACCGCCGGCCAGAGTTTCGGCGCCTGGCTCGCGCGCGGTGTCAGTGTCGATCTCGTGGGCGAGGCCAACGACTATGTCGGCAAGGGCCTGTCGGGTGGCCGCATCGTCGTGCGTCCGGCGGCGGATTGCCCGATCGTACCGGAGCAGAACATCATCGTCGGGAACACCGTGCTGTACGGAGCCATCAGCGGCGAGTGCTATTTCCGCGGCGTCGCCGGCGAACGCTTCGCGGTGCGCAATTCCGGCGCCATCGCGGTCGTGGAGGGCGTCGGCGACCACGGCTGTGAATACATGACCGGCGGCATCGTGGTCGTACTCGGGCAAACCGGGCGCAACTTCGCCGCCGGAATGAGCGGCGGCATCGCCTATGTACTGGACGATGCGGGCGACTTCGAGAGCCGCTGCAACATGATGATGGTCGAACTCGAACCGATCAAGGAAGAGGACGACGCGCTGGAACTGGCCGAACATCAGGGCGGCAATCTCGAGACCCACGGCCGCGTCGAGATCCATCACGACATGACGCGCTTCGACGCCAGGCGCCTGCGCGGCCTCATCGAGCGGCATCTGCACTATACCGGCAGCGCGCTGGCGCGCCGCATCCTGGAGCGCTGGAGCGACTCTCTGCCGCGCTTCGTCAAGGTGATGCCGGTGGATTACCGCAAGGCGCTGGAGCAGATGAAGGCGCAGCAGCAGGCGGCCGCCGCTGCGACCGCATCCGTCGCGCGGGGAGGTCGTTGAGCCATGGGCAAGCCGACCGGATTCCTCGAATTCGAGCGCAAGGAGCGCAAGTACGCGCCGGTGGAGCAGCGCATCAAGCATTATTCCGAGTTCGTCGTCCCGCTCAGCGACGCCGATCTCAGTCTGCAGGGCGCACGCTGCATGGACTGCGGCATCCCGTTCTGTCACCAGGGCTGTCCGGTCAACAACATCATCCCGGACTGGAACGACCTGGTATACCGCGCCGAGTGGCGCAGCGCGCTCGAGGTGCTGCATTCCACCAATAACTTCCCCGAGTTCACCGGGCGCATCTGCCCGGCGCCGTGCGAGGAGGCGTGCACCCTCAACATCGACGACAACCCGGTGACGATCAAGACCATCGAGTGCGCCATCGTCGACAAGGGCTGGGAGCAGGGCTGGGTTACGCCCTTGCCGGCGGCGCATCCGACTGGCAAGACGGTGGCGATCGTCGGTTCCGGTCCGGCCGGCCTCGCCTGCGCGCAGCAACTGGCGCGCGTCGGCCATGCGGTCACCGTGTTCGAGAAACAGGACCGCGTCGGCGGGCTGCTGCGCTACGGCATCCCGGACTTCAAGATGGAGAAGCAGCTGATCGATCGCCGCGTCGAACAGATGCGGCAGGAGGGTGTGAGCTTCCGCACCGGGGTCCATGTCGGACGCGACCTGCCGGCGAAACGCCTGCTCGACGATTTCGACGCCGTGGTCCTGACCGGCGGCGCCGAGCAGCCGCGCGACCTGCCGGTGCCGGGACGCGAGCTGGCCGGCGTGCATTTCGCCATGCGGTTCCTCGAGCAGCAGAACCGCCGCAATGCCGGTGACGCCATCCCGCCGGAGCAGGCGATCAGCGCGCAGGACAAGCATGTCGTCGTCATCGGTGGCGGCGACACCGGTTCCGACTGCATCGGCACCTCGATCCGCCAGGGTGCCCGCTCGGTGACGCAGATCGAGATCCTGCCGAAACCGCCGGAGCACCCGGACAAGGGCACCACCTGGCCGTACTGGCCGAATCGCCTGCGCACCTCGAGCTCGCAGGCCGAGGGCGTTGCGCGCGACTGGTGCGTGGCAACGAAGGAACTGCGTGGCGAAGACGGCGCGGTCAAGCACCTGCGCGCGATCCGCGTCGAGTGGAACCAGGACGCGCAGGGCCGCTGGCAGATGAAGGAACTGCCGGACCAGACGCTGGAGCTGAAGGCGGACCTGGTGCTGCTCGCGATGGGCTTCGTGCATCCGGTGCATGCCGGCCTGCTGGAGGAGCTCGGCGTGACGCGTGATCCGCGCGGCAATGTGGCGGCCGATACCGAGAAATACCAGACCTCGATCTCCAAGGTGTTCGCCGCCGGCGACATGCGGCGCGGACAATCGCTCGTCGTGTGGGCCATCCGCGAGGGGCGCCAGGCCGCCCGCGCGGTAGACGAATTCCTGATGGGTTACAGCGAACTGCCGCGCTGAGCGCGCAAGCGGAATCGGGCCCGGCGCCTGTTTCCGTATCGATCCATATATTGATGCGGGGGTGCGGAGAGGGCAATCGATCCCTTTTCTCCCGGCGCCGCAGAGGAGGGCGCGACACGTGCAGGAATTGAAGAACGACCGTTTTCTGCGCGCGCTGCTGCGCCAGCCGGTGGATGTGACGCCGGTATGGATGATGCGGCAGGCCGGCCGCTATCTGCCGGAGTACCGCGCCACGCGCGAGCGCGCCGGCGACTTCATGAACCTGTGCCGCACGCCCGAGCTGGCCTGCGAGGTGACGCTGCAGCCGCTCGAGCGCTATCCGCTGGACGCGGCCATCCTGTTTTCCGATATCCTGACCGTGCCGGACGCGATGGGGCTCGGACTCTATTTCAGTCAGGGCGAAGGTCCGCGCTTCGAACGTCCCGTGCGCAGTGCCGCCGACATCGACGCGCTCGCCGTACCCGACCCCGAGAGCGAACTGGGTTATGTCATGGACGCCGTCCGGCTGATCCGGCGCGAACTCGCCGGGCGCATCCCGCTGATCGGTTTTTCGGGCAGCCCTTGGACGCTCGCCACCTACATGGTGGAAGGCGGCTCGAGCAAGGAGTTCGCCCATGCCAAGGGCATGATGTATGCGCAGCCCGCTTTGATGCATCGCCTGCTCGGCAAGCTCGCCGACGCGGTAACCGCCTATCTGAACGCGCAGGTGCGCGCCGGCGCGCAGGCGCTGATGATCTTCGACACCTGGGGCGGCGTGCTCACCACGCGTGACTACCTGGAGTTCTCGCTCGCCTATATGACGCGCATCATCGCCGGGTTGACGCGCGAGCACGAGGGCCGGCGCGTGCCGGTCATCCTGTTCAGCAAGGGCGGCGCGCAGTGGTTCGAGGCAATGGCCGAGAGCGGCGCGGACGCGCTCGGCGTGGACTGGACCGTCGAGATCGGCGACGTCCGTCGCCGCGTCGGCGAGCGCGTCGCTTTGCAGGGAAACATGGATCCGTGCGCGCTCTATGCCACGCGCGACCGTATCCGCGCCGAAGTGGAGCACGTGCTCGCCAGTTTCGGCCCCGGCCCCGGCCATGTGTTCAATCTCGGCCATGGCATTCATCCCCATGTCGATCCCACCAACGTGCGTGTCTTCATCGAGGCCGTGCACGAACTCAGCGCGCGCTTCCACTGATGGCCCGCGCGCCGGAGACCAGGCCATGAACGGACCGGGCCAGGCGGGTGAACTCCCGCCCGAGTTCGAAAAGCTGCGCCGGCTCGCGGGCTTTTCCGAGGAGATGTTCAACCGCATCATTGCCTTCCAGGAACGGCTGCATCCGGCCTGGAAGCCCGAACTGCCGTTCGCCGAGCGCATCCGCGGGCTGCCCCTGCACGCGCTGGTGTTCAGCAACCCGGACCGCGATCCCGCCACGCATGCGCATACCATCGCCCCGTTCTATCCCCTGCGCGCCGAACTGCGCCAGATCGCGCAGTGCGCGCGCCAGGTGGCGGACGATCCGCTGGTGTGCGACGTGCACGGACGCAACGGTTTCCTCGGCAGCCTGCTCGCGCGCGAGGGCGTCCGCGTGCTCGGCCTCGCCGATCCGGCCGACAAGCCGAACCAGATCGCGGAATTTTACGATCCCTCCTGCTATGAGCCGGGCAGTGAAACCCTGGAGACGTTGACCCGCCCGATCGACGTCGCGCTCTCGGCCTGGATGCCGGCCGGCATCAACCGAACGCCCGCGATCGTCGCCCACGCGCCCAGGCTGATCATCTTCATCCATACCGATCATGTCGACGCCTCCACTGGCCGCCGCCAGACCGGCACCGCGGAGGCCTACACACAGCTGCCGGAGCGTTACCGGCAGATCGCCGAGTGGACGATCGTGCGGCCGAAGGATGTGTTGCACGAGGTATGGCCGGACCTCACGCCCAGCATCGAAGAGGTGCGCCACGTGAGGATCTTCGCCGACGAGCCGTATCGCGACATCCATGTGGAGCGCGAGATGGAGGCGGTCGGGCCCTACGACTGGGAACAGGAGCTCGACCTCGCGCTCACCGCGCTCGAAGCCAGGGAATATCTGCGCACGCGCGGATTCACCGTCTGATCGTGCGTCCTTTGAGGAGCAACGCGCGCGTGGCCGTGTCTGGAGGAGGGCATATCATGAAGAGATTCGGCGCAACGGTCGTCCTGTCATGCCTGCTCGCGCTCGCGGCCTGCGGCCCCTCCGAGATAGACCTGAAGGCGCGCGGCATGGTCGAGCGCTACTACCAGCTCATACAGCAGGGAAACTTCGCCGATGCGGTCCGCTTCTATCCGGAGAGCGAGCGCCAGCTCCAGCTCGATGCGCTGGAACAGCACCGGCAGACGCTGGGCACCCTCCAGTCGTTCCAGATCAGCGCCGAGGAGCAGAACACCGTCTACAGCGGCAAGTTCTACATCTTCACGGTGGACACGCAGTACGAACAGACCCAGGCGCTGGAGACCCTGACCATGAAGACCTGGGTCAGTTCCAACGATTCGCTCAGCATCGTTTCCCAGCTCGTCGACGCCGACTGACGCCGCGGAATTCCGCGCCGCCGCTCGTCCCGCGCGCGAGCACACTTCAAGAAGTATCAGGGAGTTGATCGGCGGGGTGGAGCCGCGGGCGACCGCTGTGCTATGATCCGGTGTGGTCCGGTGTGGCGCGGCGGGGCGAGCACACCGGCGCCAGTCGTTAAGCCCCGATTAATCCGCGCGTGCGACCATGCGTGAGAATGCTTCGGTTACCCATGATGTATCTAACCGCATAAGGAGGATGACCGCCATGAATACCATCGTAAAAAGCTCCCTGCTGAGCGCCGGACTCGCCTTCGCGCTCACCGCGCTGGCCGACGCGCCGTCCTCGCTCCATCTGCCCGACACGCATTCGGATATGAATACGGGCAAGATCACGCTGTACCGGAGCCAGATCAAGGACTACAAGTTCGGCAAGAACGAGGACATCACTAACAACGAGGTGTTCATTACCCTCGACACCACCGGCGAGAAGATCTTCACCCTGTCACTGCACGAGGACCCGGTCGTCAACACGGAGATTGCCACGACCCTGCGCGAGGCCTTCGTGCACGACATGACGGTCACCATCTACGCGTCGAAGTTCGTCAAGGAAGGCGGCGCGATGAAGATCCACGCGGTACAGATCGAAAGGCCTGCCGGCAAATAAAAAATCCTGCCCGCCGGCACGGCTCGTGCCGGCGGGCAGGCCGCGCTAGGCGGCGTTTTCCCGTTTCTGCTGTCTCCGCAACACCAGCTTCCGCAGGACGACATAGAACACCGGCGTCAGGAACAGCCCGAACAGCGTCACGCCGATCATGCCGGAGAACACCGTGATGCCCATGACCTCGCGCACCTCGGAACCGGCGCCGCTGGAGAATACCATCGGGATGACGCCGGCGATGAAGGCGGTGGAGGTCATCACGATCGGGCGCATACGCAGGCGGCAGGCCTCGATCGCCGCCTCCACCACGCCCTTGCCCTCGAGCTCCAGTTCGCGCGCGAACTCGACGATCAGGATCGCGTTCTTGCACGCCAGCCCCATCAGCACGGCCATGCCGATCTGCACGAAGATGTTGTTGTCGCCGCCGGTGAGCCAGATGCCGCACAGCGCGAACAGCAGGCACATCGGCACGATCAGGATCACCGCCAGCGGCAGCGTCCAGCTCTCGTAGAGCGAGGCCAGCACCAGGAACACGAGCAGCACCGACAGCGGGAACACCACCAGCGCGGCATTGCCCTGCGTCACCTGCTGGAAGCTGAGGTCGGTCCACTCGAAGCCCATGCCGGCGGGCAGCACCCGCGGCGCCATCCCGGCGATGGTGGAGATGGCCTGCTGCGAGGACATCACGCGCGGGTCGGATTCGCCGAACAGATCGGCGGCCGGGTAACCGTTGTAGCGGATCACCGGGTCCGGCCCGTAGGTCTGGCTCACCGTCACCACGCTGCCGATCGGCACCATCTCGCCGTTCAGGTTGCGCGTGCGCAGCGCGGTGATGTCCTCGGCCTGGTCGCGGTACGGCGCGTCCGCCTGCGCGTACACCTGGTAGGTGCGGCCGAAGCGGTTGAAGTCGTTGACATAGGATGAACCGAGATAGATCTGCAGCGTCTCGAACACGTCGGTCAGCGCCAGGCCCTGCGCCTTCGCCTTGACGCGGTCGATCTCGGCGGTGAGCTGCGGCACGTTGGACTGGTAGGAGGTGAACGGGAAGCCCATGCCGGGTACCTGCGACAGCGCGCCGGCAAAGCCGTTGACGGCGTTCTGCAGCTCGCCGTAGCCGACGCCGGCGCGATCCTGCACGTAAAGCGAATAGCCGGAGCCGGTGCCGATACCGAGGATCGGCGGCGGCATGATGGCGAAGGCGAAGGCCTCCTGGATACCGGAGAACTTGCCCATCAGCTCGCCGACGATCTCCGGCGCGGGCCGCGTGCGCGCGTCGAAACCGTCGAGGCCGAAGAAGATCGTGCCGGAGTTCGGCGTGTTGTTGAACTGCATCGGGTTGAGGCCAGGGAAGGCGACCGCGTCCTTGACTCCATCGGTGCCGAGGGCGAGTTCGCTCATCTTGCGCACCACGACCTCGGTGCGGTCGAGGGAGGAACCGGCGGGAAGCTGCACCCCGCCGATCAGGTAGAGCTTGTCCTGCGTCGGGATGAAACCGCCGGGCACGGTGCGGAACATCACCACCGTCGCGCCGATCAGGATCGCGTACACCGCCAGCATCAGCGGCGCGCGTCGCAGCGCCGGCCGCCCGCTCTCGGCATAGAAGTGGGCGGCGCCGCGGAAGGCGTGGTTGAACGGTCGGAACAGCCAGCCGAACAGGCGGTCGATGACGCGCGTCGGCAGGTCGGGCGGCGCGCCGCGCGGCTTGAGCAGCACGGCGGCGAGCGCCGGCGACAGCGTCAGCGAGTTGATCGCGGAGATCACGGTCGAGATGGCGATCGTGACGGCGAACTGGCGGTAGAACTGGCCGGTGATGCCGGACAGGAACGAGATCGGCACGAACACCGCGACCAGCACCAGGGCGATGGCGATGATCGGTCCGCTCACCTCGCGCATCGCCTGGTGGGCGGCGGCGAGCGGCGTGAGGCCGTTCTCGATGTTGCGTTCGACGTTCTCGACCACGACGATGGCGTCGTCGACCACGATGCCGATGGCGAGCACCAGGCCGAACAGCGTCAGCGTGTTGATGGAGAAGCCGAGCGCGAGCAGCACCGCGAAGGTGCCGATGATGGAGACCGGCACCGCGATCAGCGGAATGATGGAGGCGCGCCAGGTCTGCAGGAACAGGATCACCACCAGCACCACCAGCAGCACCGCCTCGGACAGCGTCGTCACCACGGCCTTGATGGAATCACGCACGAACACGGTCGGATCGTATACCACGTCCCACTTGACGTCCGCCGGGAAGCGCGTCGCGAGCTCGGCCATGCGCGCGCGCACGTTATTCGACAGCTCGATCGTGTTCGATCCGGGGGCCTGGAAGATCACCACCGCGACCGCCTGCCCGTTGTTGAGCAGCGAGCGCAGGGCGTAATCGGCGGCGCCAAGCTCAATCCGCGCGACGTCGCGCAGGCGGGTGAGTTCGCCGCCGGCGCCGGTCTTGACGACGATGTCGCCGAACTCCTCCTCGGTGACGAGACGGCCCTGGGCATTGATGGAGAGGGTGAAGTCGCTGGTCTGTGGCTGCGGCGGGGCGCCGATCTGGCCGGCCGATACCTGCACGTTCTGTTCGCGGATGGCGTTCACGACGTCCCCGGCGGTGAGACCGCGCGCCGAGACCTTGTCGGGGTCCAGCCAGACGCGCATGGAATAATCGCCACCGCCGAAGATCATCGCCATACCGACACCGGGGATGCGCGCGAGTTCGTCCTTGACGTGCAGGGTGGCGTAGTTGCGCAGGTAGAGGGCGTCGTAGGTCTGATCGGGCGAGAGCAGATGCACGACCATGGTCAGGTTGGGCGACTGCTTGTCGGTGGTGACGCCGAGACGGCGTACGTCCTCGGGCAGGCGCGCGCTGGCCTGGCTGACGCGGTTCTGCACCTGCACCTGGGCGAGGTCGACGTCGGTCCCGGGTTTGAAGGTGACGGTCAGGTACATGACGCCGTCGGAGCCGGCCACCGACTTCATGTACATCATGTTCTCGACGCCGTTGACCGCTTCCTCCAGCGGGGTGGCGACGGTTTCGGCGATCACCTTGGGATTGGCGCCCGGATAGACCGCGCGCACCTGCACGGTCGGCGGCACCACATCCGGGTATTCGGTGACCGGCAGCAGCGGCAGCGCGATCAGGCCGGCGGTCAGGATCAGGATCGAAATGACCGCGGCGAAGATCGGGCGGTCGACGAAGAATCGCGAAAAGTCTCTCACGGGGCTGTTCTCACGGGATCAGGGGGTCACTGTCCGCCCGGCGCGCCCGGACCGGACGGTGCCGGCGGCGGGTCACCCATGCGGATGGTCTGCGCCTGGACCGGCATGCCGGGGAAGAAGATCTTCTGCACGCCGTGCACGATGACCTGATCCTCCGGGCCGAGTCCGTCGGTCACGATGCGCAGTCCCTCCGCGCTGCGTCCGATCTTGATATCGCGGCGCAGCGCGCGGTTTTCCGGGCCGAGCACATAGACGTACTTGCGGTCCTGATCGGTCAGGATGGCCTTGTCGTCCACCAGCACGGCGGGGAATTCGCCGCTGCCGAGCAGCTTCACGCGCGCGAACAGGCCCGGCGTGAAGATGCGCTCCTTGTTGTCGAGCACGGCGCGCGCGCGGATGGTGCCGGTGGCCGGGTTGAGCTGGTTGTCGACGAAATCGACATAGCCCTGGTGCGGAAAGTCATCTTCATTGCTGAGGCCGACCATCACCGGGGTGCGTTTGTCGCGCGAGCTCGGGCGTTCGCCGCGGCGCGCCATCGCGCCATAACGGAGGTAGGTCTGTTCGTCGCCCTCGAACACCGCATACACCGGGTCCAGCGAGACCACCGTGGTGAGCGTGCTCGGGCTGGGATCGGACTGCACCAGATTACCCACCGTGACCAGCGCCTCGCCGGCGCGGCCGTTGATCGGCGAACGCACCTCGGTGAAGTCGAGGTTCAGGCGCGCGGTCTCGACCGCGGCGGCGGCGGCCTGCACGGCGGCATTGGCCTGCTGTTCGGCGGCCAGGCGCTGGTCGTGTGCCTCCTGCGAGATGACCTTGGTCTCGAGCAGCCGCTGTGCGCGCCCAGCCTCCGATTTGGCGAGCGCCGCCTGCGCGCGCGCCTGCGCCAGTTCCGCCTCGGTACGGTCGAGCGCCGCGCGATAGGGTCGCGGGTCGATGACGAACAGCACATCGCCCTTCTTCACCTCGCCGCCTTCCTTGAAGCGCACGCTTTCGATGAAGCCGCTGACGCGCGGGCGGATCTCCACCGTGTCGGTGGCCTCGATGCGGCCGGTGAACTCGTCCCATTGCGCGACCTTGCGCACCTCCACCGGGGCGATGCTCACCGCGGCCGGCGGCGGGCCGCCCGCATGCTCTTGCGCGGGCTGATCCCGTCCGCAGGCGGTGAGCAATACGGCGAGGGTGACGAGTGCGAGTGATGACCGCAATTCCTTGGACAGCGGGGAGGTGCTCATGAGCGGCTCCGGAAAATACTGTTCATGACCCGATCATTTCTGACCGTGATCGAACAAGGGATGGATATTCGCCTGATCGCGAAGCGACAGTATATCAGCCATGTTTCCCGTGCGCGCCAGTCGATCATGCCTGGATGCGCGCGGGAGATGACCTTGGAGAATGTGATGTCATTTATCGGTGCGGAGCCATCGTCATCGATGAAGTCGGGTCGCCGGATATTCACGCTACCGGACATGAATATCCGCAGAAATTGTCCTGTTTGGAATCGGACTAACTCTGGCCGGCGCGATATTCGTTTCATTCAGGTCGACCGGAGGATGACATGCACGGGGGTTGGTCGGTGGTTCGATATCCGGATGACTGCCTGCCCGTCAAGCAGGTGGCCCATGTCGATCCGTTTCGGCGTGGGCCGCATGAGCAGGCGCGCGACTGGGAACACCGTGTGGCGTAATCCTGTGTCACTGCCGTTGATGTGCTTTGAAACGATAGCGGTGAGTTTGTTGAATCCGCAGGGATTTGCGGATATCAGCGATTGCCGGTGATCGCCAGATCCGCCGGGATTGTCAACCCTCGTGCGCAGCGGATGGCATGCAATTTGCTAACATCAACAGCGATGAAAATTACGAGGCTCCTGCCATGTGGCGATCCTCTATGGGCTTGCGTGCCCGCCTTCTGTTACTTGTCCTTGCAGCGCTGATCCCGGCCTTCGGGCTGATCGGGCATGGCGCGATCGTTCAGCGCGGGCACGCGGTAGCGGAGGCAGGCAAGGATGCGATGAGTCTCGTGCGTCTGGCGGCGCGCGAACAAAGGCAATTGATAGCCTCCACGCACCAGTTGCTGATGAGTCTGGCGCAGTTGCCTGCGATCAGGGCCCGCGGCACCGCTGCCTGTGACCAGGTGCTGGTCGATCTGCTGAAGCCCTATCCCTATTATGCGAATTTCGGCGCGGCTTCCATCGACGGCCATGTGTATTGCAGCGCTGTCCCACTGCCACATCCGGTCAATGTCGGTGATCGCGGGTATTTTCAACGCGCGCTGAATACCGGGGGATTCGGCGTCGGAGACTATCAGGTCGGGCGCATAACGGGTATTCCCACGATCAACTTCGGTTATCCGGTCAGGGACGACGATGGCGATATCCGGGCGGTGGTCTATGCCGCGCTCGATCTTTCCTGGCTCAACCGGCTCGCCGGAGACATCAAGCTGCCCGCCGGTTCCACCGTCACCGTGGTGGACAGCCAGGGAACGATCCTGGCGCGTTACCCCGATGCGGGGAACTGGGTCGGAAAGGCCATGAGAGAGGCGCCGTTGATCCAGGCGATACTCGGTCGCCAGGCGGAAGGGAGCGTGGAGATCGGCGGGCTCGATGGCGAAACCCGGCTCTACGCCTTCGCTCCGCTGCACGACGACATCGGCGGCAAGGTATATGTCAGCGCCGGCATTCCCAAGGCGGTCGCGTTTGCCGCCGTGAATCAGGTGGTTGCCCGCAGCCTGACATTGCTGCTGCTGGTTACCCTGCTCACCCTTGCGGCCGCGTGGGTAGGGAGCGATATCTTCGTGTTGCGGCGGGTCAAGGCGCTTTGCATCGCGGCGCAACGTTTGGGCAAGGGCGATCTGGGCGCTCGCACGGGTCTGCCGCATAGCGAGGAAGAACTGGGCCGACTCGCCCGCAACATCGATGATATGGCCTCGGAACTGCAGAAGGTCCATCGGGCATTGCGGACCTTGAGCGCCGGAAACCGCGCGCTCGTCCGGGCGACCGACGAACAGATGCTGCTCGACCAGATGTGCAGGACCATCGTCGAGGCCGGTGGATATCCCCTTTGCCTGGGTGGGATACGCCGAGGCGGACAAGCCCGGGTCGCTGCGACCGGTGGCGCAGGCGGGCCATGGCGGCTGTGCGGAGGGCCTGGTCGAGATCGTCGGCTCCATGATGTGGACCGCAACGGGGGAGGACTGCGGCACGCTGGCCAGAGTGATCCGGCTCGATACGCAATCCGTAGCGCGCTGGCGCTCTACCGCTGCCGCTTCCGGATCCGGGGTGGCCCAGCACTGGCAGCCGTGCCATGCCAGTATCGCGGTGTTTCCCTTGCAGATCGACGGCCAGGTCATCGGAGTGCTGTCGATATGCTCATGGGAGAGTGATGCCTTCGACGCGGAAGAAATGAAGCTGCTGGAAGAGGCCGCCGGTGATCTGGCGTTCGGGATCCGTGGCCTGCGTATCCGGGCGGCGCACGTGGAGGCGAGCGACACCATCCGGCGCATGATGAGTTATGACAGCCTGACCGGTCTGCCCAACCACCTCCAGTTCGAGGAGTGGCTGCAGCGTTCGATGAACGAGGCCGTAGCCAGTGGACATTCGTTGGCCCTGCAACTGCTTGACCTCGATCGATTCCAGGAGATCAATGATGCGCTGGGTTTCCGACAGGGGGACCAGCTGCTCAAGGAAGTCAGTGCGCGTGTGCGCGCGGCCGTGGGAGAGAATGGGCTCGTGGCGCGTCTGCGCGGGGACGAGTTCGCGATCCTGCTGCTGGAAGGGGACGTCGGGCAGATTACCGCGATCACGCGCCGCGTATTGTCCGCCTTCGAATCACCATTCATGCTGAGCGGGATCGCGCTGGAAGTGAGCGCGGTGATCGGCATAGCGCTGTATCCCCAGCATGGGACGGAAGTGAACGGACTGATGCGGAAGATGGATGTCGCCATGCGTCAGGCGAAGACCTCGGGCGAGCGCTTCGCCTTCTATGCGGCGGAGCGGGACGAGGACACGGCCAGGCGTATGGTTCTGGCCCAGCAATTGAGGCGTGCGATCAAGGGCGATGAGCTGGTTCTGTACTACCAGCCCAAGATAGACCTGCGCACGGGCCGCGTCTGCGGAATGGAAGCCCTGGTCCGCTGGGTACATCCGGAGCAGGGCCTGATCCCGCCCGATGAATTCATATCGCTCGCCGAGCACACCGGCCTGATCAAGCCGCTGACGGACTGGGTGCTGAAGTCGGCGCTGCGTCAGTCGTCGGTCTGGCGCAAGGCCGGGTTGAGCCTGCCCGTCGCGGTGAACCTGTCCGCACGCAACCTGCGTGAACGGGATCTGCCGGACAAGCTGAGCCAGCTCCTGCGCGACTGTGGCGCCGGTCCCTCCTCACTGGAGCTCGAGATCACGGAGAGCGCCATCATGGATGATCCGGACAGCGCCTTGAAGGTGCTCACGAGACTGCATGAGTTTGGTATCGCGCTGTTCATCGATGATTTCGGCACGGGGTATTCCTCGCTCAGCTATCTCCAGCGCATGCCGGTGGATGCGATCAAGATCGACAAATCCTTCGTCAGGGACATGACGATGAACGCGAACTCGGCGGCGATCGTGCGTTCCACCATAACGCTGGCGCACGATCTCGGGCTCAAGGTCGTCGCCGAAGGGGTTGAAAGTCGCGAGGCGTACGACTTTCTCATGGCCCTGGGCTGTGGCGTCGCCCAGGGATATCAGATCGGAAGACCCATGCCGGTCCGGGAGTTCGAGACGTGGTTGTCCCAATCGCCATGGTCATCCTCCAGGGGTCGGGGCAGGGGATGACGCACCGGCCGTGGCTACGGACATCCTGATGTCCGTCCGTTGCTGTCGGGGTGCGAGGTACGAGAAGCCATGCGTTTGATCTTTATGTTGTCATCGTTCCTCTCCAGGGTGTTAAATTAATGTTCGCTCATGGGTGTCGCGCCGCCGCGTGTCATTGACCCGGGCATTTTCTTCGCCGGTGATCGTTTGCGCGGGGTCTGGCGGGCGCGCACGGCATGATCCCTGGTACGGATAGGGTCGACCGGTATGACAGACGCGGACGTTCAGGAGATGCGAAACCGGCGATCCGGGGCGCCAGACGATCCGGCGGCCAGGCTCCAGCGCGCGTTTGCCGAAGTCCGGGTCCTGCTGTTTCCGCGCTGGGATCGTGCCTATCGCTGGCGCATTGTATTGAGCGACTGTCGAGATGACTGCACCGTAAGCGGCGACGGCCGGCGCATAGCCGTCCGGCCGGAGATCGCCATCCGCGGGGGTGAAGCGCTGCAGTTCCACATTGCGCACGCGATTGCCGGCGCGATTGCGGGCGGTCGGCAAGGGAAGCGGTTCAGCGCGCGTTTATCCAAAGCCGCAACGGATGCGCGCTTACGCGGGATGGAGGCGCTGGCCGCATTGCTGGAGCGCGAAGCCGGCGGCGGCGGGATTGCGCATCGACTTGCCGATGACGACGTGCGCCTGGTGGTCGAGGAGCTCCTGATGGAAATTCCTGCGTCAAGTCGCACGGGCGCCGAGCGGATTCTGACGGCGGGCCTGGGTCTGGATCCGGGCGAGCTGGAGGGGCGTTATCGTCGTCTGCGCCGGATGGCGGTGCGCCGTGGCGCGAAAAGAAAGGATTAATATGCCCAGCGTATCGCCTGAGAATCGGTGAAGGCAGGATCTCCCAGCCGGGCGGAGGGCATGGAGGACCATGTTCCGAATCCGTAAGATCTACGACGATACCTCGCCTTCCAATCAGTCGGCCATCGAACAGGTGCGCGGCATCTTGCGCCGACAATTCCCGCGCGTCAGCGCCGGGGAGCTGGACAATCTCGCGCTGCGTCTGCGCGATCCGCTGAAGTACCGCTTCCGTACCATCCTGTTCGTGGCGGAGGACGCCGAGTTGCGCGTCAAGGGTTTCGCGCTGCTGCTGCACTTCCCGGATCTCGCCTTCTGTCTCCTGGAGTATATCTCCGCCGCGCCCGGCCGCACCGGGGGCGGGATCGGCGGGGTTCTGTACGAACAGGTCAGGGAGGAGGCGGCCTCGCTGAACGTCATCGGACTGTTCTTTGAGTGCCACCCCGATGAGGCGGACCTGTGCCGTGATGCCAGGGTCCTGAAACAGAATATCGCCCGTATGCGCTTCTATGAGCGGTTTGGCGCGCGGCCGATCATCGGTACCGCCTATGAACAGCAGCTCAAACCCGAGCACGACAACTCGCCGTACCTCATGTTCGATGATATTGGGCGAGGACACGCCCTGAAGCGCGATGAGACGCGCCGGATCGTGGCCGCCATCCTGGCGCGGAAATACGGGGATGAGAGCCCGCCCGAGGAGATCGCGCGAATCGTGCGATCCATTCGCGATGATCCGGTGCGGCTGCGTGAGCTGCGCTATGGTAAACGGGCCGCGCCGGCGATGGTCGCGGCCCCGCCCGCCGGAGACTTGCCCATAGTGCTCATCGTCAATCGCGGGCACGACATCCATCATGTGCGCGACCGCGGGTACGTCGAGGCCCCGGTGCGTGTCGCGGCCATCCTCAAGGAGCTGGAAAAAACGCGCATCTTCTCATCCAGGCTGGCAAGGAAACACGGCGAGCGCCACATCCGCGCGGTGCATGCGGATGACTACGTGGATTATCTGCGTCGCGCCTGCGCTTCGTTGCCGCCCGGACGATCCATCTATCCCGCGGTGTTTCCGATCCGGAACATATCGCGCCAGCCCCGGGATCTGCCGATGCGCGCCGGCTATTACTGCATCGACACCTTCACGCCACTCAATCAGAACGCCTATCTTGCCGCCCGGGGCGCCGTGGATTGCGCCATGACCGGGGCCGGCGCGCTGGTGGACGGGCACCGCATCGCCTACGCACTGGTGCGTCCGCCGGGCCATCACGCCGAGCGGCGGGCCTTCGGCGGCTTCTGTTACTTCAATTCCGCGGCGGTGGCCGCGCATTATCTCAGCCGGTTTGATCGCGTGGCGGTGCTGGACATCGATTTCCATCACGGCAACGGCACCCAGGACATCTTCTATCGGCGCGCCGACGTGCTGACCGTTTCGATCCACGGACACCCCAACTATGCCTACCCCTATTTCAGCGGATTCGAGGATGAGGACGGCGAAGGTGAAGGAAAGGGATTCAATGTCAACTATCCGCTTTCCGAGCGTAGCGATGTCGACCGCTATCGGAAGACATTGGGACACGCGCTGAAGCGGATCGCGAAGTTTGCCCCGGGCTTTCTGGTGCTGTCGCTCGGACTGGATACCGCCAAGGGTGATCCCACGGGCAGCTGGGAACTGAAAGCGGGGGACTTTCATCAAAACGGTCGCATGATCGGCGCGCTGAAGACGCCCACCCTGATCGTTCAGGAGGGCGGTTACCTGACCCGAACCCTGGGGGTGAACGCGCGCAACTTCCTCCAGGGCATTTGGGAGGGCGCCGGCGGTAAGATGCTTCCTTGAGAGGGTTTACGGGGAGATCAGCGCTCCGCGCCCTGTCCACCATGCTCGTTGTCGCTCGACCGGCGTCTCAGGCGCACGTCAAGCGGGGCTATCTTCTCGATACTCAAGGTCGCGGCCGCGATCTCGACGCGGTCCGCGTGGCGTGCCATATCGTCGAGGATTCGCGTGAACAACAAGTCCTTTGTCGATCTGCGGAGCTTGTAATCAACGACGTAACGCAGCGTTAACTCGATGCAGTTGATGGTCGGGTTCATGGTGACCCTCGGCTCTACGCTGGCCTGTTCGATCAGATATCGCCTCGTGACGGGGATCCAGGCCTGCTCGGCGGCGATGGTGTAGTCGCCGATGATATCGTGCGCCGCCTCGGCCAGAATTTTCCTGGCGAGGTGGTAATCGCTTCCGTACTTGAGCGGGACCATGATCTCATCCCAGAGGAACGGAAATTCCCCTGAATAGTTGAATACCGGCTCCTTGAACACGAAACTGTTGGCAACACGGACGATGCGGCCGTTGTAAAGGTCGGCGTTGACCCATTCGCCGCATTCCATCAGCGTGGTGCGCAGAATGCCGATGTCGATGACATCGCCCTTGATGCCGCCGAGCTGTATGCGATCGCCTGGCCGGTAAAAGCCGCCGAACGCGACCGCCATCCAGCCCGCCACGCTGGCGATCACCTCCTGTAGCGCGAACGCGATCCCCGCGCCAGCCACACCGAGTATCACGGCGAACTGCCCGATATGCACACTGAAAATGCTGGCGGCGAACACCGCGAAGATAAGGTAGCCGGAAAAGTTTATGACCTTGCGCAGCCGGTACCGTATCTCTGAATCCGCATGGCTGCGCGCCAGGGACCGATTGAGGAAATGCAGAACCATGATGATGGTCGCCCCGACGACGCAGAGCATGAACAGCTTGCTGACGAGAGGATTCTGCCACCAGGCGACCATCTGTTCTTGCATTGACTAGCCTCTCATCGTGTGACGTGCGGTTATACGGACAACAGTCAGGGCGAGGAATTTCCCCGCTGCCCATACGCGTCGGCCAGGGAAATCGGGGGCATTTCTCCCGCCAGCGCCGGCAGGAGAGCCGGGCGCTTGATGCCATGTTTGCGAAGCTCATTGATGCCGCGCAGGTAGACGTCGCTCTGAAACTCCTTTTCATAGCGCAGTTCCAGTACATAGGCCTTGACCTGCAGCCTGACGGCAAGACGTTCCGCGATCGCAACTTCGGACAGGACGATGGCCACCGGTTTCTTGAGGTAGACGTAGCGGCTCGTGACCACGACCTCGTGCAGGATATCGCGCGCGAGCTTGACGTCTGCGTCCAGGGCGATGTGGAAGTCCATGACCACCATCATATCCAGGGCGCCTGCGTTGGCGGAGGCCACGACATCGGTCATGAAGCGATTGTTGGGGATGGTGATCTCGTTGTCGTCCAGGGTGACCAGGCGCACGGCGCGCAGGCCGATGCTGCGGATCTCACCGTAGACCTCGCCGAATGTGACGCGATCGCCGACCTGGAACGGACGGTCGAACAGCAGAATGAATCCCGCGATGACGGAGCCGACGACATCCTTGAGCGACAGGCCCAGGGCGACCGCGGCGCTGCCGGTCGCGGCGAGCATCATTTCGCGCGGCGGCTGCAACACGGCATAAAAGAGAAACAGGCCTCCGAAGATGTAGATCAGGAAGTTGAGGCTGGTGCCGATCTGGGAGACGAGCAGCCGGCGCGATGGCAGGTGGCGGTACAGGGTCTGGGTGACATAAGTGATGCCCTTAACCAGCAGAACAAGACAGGCGATGCCGAATAAAAGCATCAGGATGCGGTCCGGCCGGAACAGCTGGGCGGTTTGTTCGATCAGGGTCAGATTGGCGTCATTCATAGAGATAATTCCTCGCGATCAGGAATTGCGTGATGGTGAACTGCGCGGTAGGGGCGACACGATAGCGCTCTTTGTCGTCCATGATCAGGCGCCCCTGCTCGACGCCATCGCGCAGCGTGTTCCGCACCAGGATCTCGGGCAGGTTCGTGACACCGACGGCCTCCTCGAAGGACAG
Source organism: Gammaproteobacteria bacterium (assembly GCA_016716465.1). Lineage (NCBI taxonomy): Bacteria > Pseudomonadati > Pseudomonadota > Gammaproteobacteria > Gammaproteobacteria bacterium. The sequence continues at coordinate 388,685 of JADJWH010000004.1, read as the reverse complement.
GTTCTCGTGCCTGACCACCGCGCTGTAGACGAAGAGGCCGTTTTCACCCACACCTTCCATGGTCTTGGAATTGCGGTGGCTCGGTACGCTGACGTTCAACCGCCCGTCGCGGGACGGGGTCAGGGCGGAGAGCCACAATACCAGTGCCGCCCGGGGGTTCCCCTTGGCCAGCCCCCAGAGCAGGCGGAAGAATTGCGCCTCGACGTGGGTGGTGTTGTCGTCGTCTTCCGGACCCTGCGTGGCGCGGATGATGGCGTCGTAGGAGAGTTCGCGGTGCTGCTGGCGGTGTCGCCTCAGAATCAGGTTGCGCAGATCGTCTTCCGTCATCAGGGGCATTTCGCGCGTCTTGAGGAAGCCCGGCTCAAGATCGAATGCACCCGTCAGGTAGTTCCATGAGGAGTGATTGAAGACGGCGCACCAGAAATGTGTCCCCGCGGTCGCCCCGATGATGTTCAGCAGCTCCTTGTATCCTTCGAAGCCGCCAGGGCGTCCCAGGAAAACATTCTGGGCGTCATCCAGCAGCATCAGGGTCCGCGCCGCGGGCTCCTGCCGCCCGGAAACGTTCTCCTTCGAGAGCGTATCGCGCAGGAATTCACGTACCTCGCTCGCGGTGCACAGCTTGGGGGGGATGACCAGGGTGGTTACGTTCCAGTCCGGGAGGTCGCCACGGGTGATGAGTTCCAGCAGACAGGATTTGCCGCTGCCCTTGTGTCCGTAAATGACCACGGCATTGTTCCCGCCCCGGGCCGCCCAGTCGCGCGCCATCGCGCGGAGTTCGTCGGCAATGCCCGCGCTCGGTTCGATGAGCAGCGTTTTGTCCAAAGGCACACGGAGATCGAACAGGGCAAGATAATCCGCCGGCAGCCCGGCATCTTGAGGCGGTTGTGGTGTTTCGCCGCGTTGTTTATTGACGGCGCTTTCGACCTTGCGCCGGAACAGCTCGGCGGACAGTTGCTTGGTGATATCGAACCGTTCCAGCCAGCCGTGAACGCGCCGCAGGGCAAGGGTGCCGGAAATAACGACCAGGCTCGGAAGGCATGCCAGCCAGGACCATGGACCCACGCACAGCCGGCCCATGGGTTCCGCAATGTGCTCCGGCAACACCTGGGTGAGCCCGTCCCGGATTTCCGTTCGCCATTGGCGCGCCGAATAGGCCAGGACGAAGATCCCGATGTAGACCATGATCGCGTGGACGGCGCGATATACCAGTGCCTCGCCGACGACGTTTTCCGTGGCGTGCAATATGATAAAGGCCACCAGAAAAAAGAGCCCGATCTGACGCACACTGTGATGAATGCGCGAGCGCTGAGTGATGTCGCTGGGCATTCGCAGAGCAATGAGTCCGGTATTTATCAGGCCATATGCCAACTGGACCAGCAGGCGATACCAGACATAGTATTCGAGATACAATAGCAGCTCGAAGAATTCCGGCACATCCGTATGGGCGAGTAGGGCGCCCGCGAGACGGAGCGCGACCAGCATCAGGATCCAGGGCAGGTAGGCATTGATGCGACGCAGACCGATCGCGAGGAGCGTGGCGTATCCCCTTGATGATCCGCTGCCGATCTGGCGTTGCACCAGTCTCTGGCGCGCACGGCTGACCAGCTCGGTGCTGCGCCGCAGGCCTCGATAGAGCAGGAACGGCAGCGCGATCAGCAGCAGGAACAGGGCGATCTGCTGCAGGATATCGGCGATACCCGAGAAGCCGGAAGCGAGTTTGAAGCGAAAGCTCACCAGCTTTCCATAGGCGATAGCGATCCAGCGATAGGGGACTACGCGCAGTTCGCGCAGTACATCCTCGAAATATTGACCCGACCAGTTCAACAGGGAATCGTTTCCGGCGGCCAGATTCGCCTGCAGGAGTTGCGAGCGCAGCTGGCCAGCCTTGAGCAGGAGTGCATAGGCATTCTCGCGACCTTCTTTCTGGCGTGTTTCCCGCATGTCGATGAGTTCCTGACGCAGGCGTTCCACGGTCTGGTAGCTGATCCGGTAGGACTCGGCCGCAGGTTCGTTACCCAGACGCTTGAGCAGAGTTGCGGGATATTCGGGGAGAGCCGGCAGAGCTGCATAGCGCTGCTGGTCGGTGATGCGCGCGAAGATTCCGTCCGCTATCTGCCGCCAGATCGCCGCGACCTCGACATAGGCCTGGTCAAGCAGATCCGGCGACTCCTCGATCGAGTACTGCCCCGCGAGCGTGGTGAGGCGGGCGGCGAGTGAGTGAGATTCCTTTGTGCGCGCGGCGAGATCCGTGGTCAGTTCCACTTTCAGGCTGGCGAGTTCCTCGCGCGCACGTTCGAGCACCGTACGCCGCGCCGCGAGCTCCCGTAAATCGGCCGTCGGGGCTGTTTTCGCGACTTCCGCCGCGGCTTCCAGGGAGCTGGACGCCTTTTCTCTCTGGGACTCCGCCGCGACACGTTCCCGCTCCAGCTGATCGATTGTCTGCTGCTGTTTCGCCGCCGCCGCCTGAATGTTCACCAGGGGCTGGCGCCGTTCCAGCGGAAGCGACAGGAAATCCAGACGCTGATCGTTGACCCGGCGCTCTGCCTCGCGCAATTGCCGTACGTCTTCATCCACGCCCGGTTTCCCCGCGGCGCAGTCGAGCAGGGCGCGGGTCATGGGGCTGAATCCGGAGGCGGGGGCCTCTCTGTATCCTTCCAGCTCGATAACCCGGCGCTGAACGGCCGCTTCATCCTGGAGGTCGATGGTAAACAGGGCGGAAGGCGGTGAATCGCTCAGGCGCTCACCGGTGATGAAGGCATCCAGGCGCCTGCTTGTATCAAGCAACTGCGCCAGACGGGCCGACAACTGTTCTTCGAGAACATCATCGGCGGGGCAGACGACGGCAGCATCGGAGGCCTGATCGGCGGCGAATACAGGTCCCGGCAAGGCGGCCATGAGGAACATGGCCGCTGTGGTGAGACGGGAGAGGAATCCTGTATTCGAATACATTCGAAGTCGGGATCTATTCATTCGGACTGTATGACAAGTCATGATTATGCTGGAAATCACGGCGGCTTAATAATGTTTTTCATGACATCCAGGCCAAATCCGGGTACATGGCGCCCATCTGTTGCACGGGGCCGGCGGTGTTATCGGGATCTCCCAAGGGAGAATCTTGGATGGGAGGGTGCAAGGATAGTCATACGGCGCAATCGCGTGGTTTGCGATCCAGCGCCCTGTAGGCGATGGCCTCACCCAGATGCACGTGACCGATTTTATCCGAACCATCGAGGTCGGCGATGGTGCGCGCGACCTTCAGAATGCGATGGTAGGCGCGTGCCGACAGTCCGAGGCGGGTAGCTGCCTTTTCGAGCAGGGTCACCCCCTGTTCGTCGAGCGCGCAGCACTTCCCGATGTCCGTTGGCCCGAGCTGATGAGCAGGTATCCCGTCGCGCACGATCTGACGTTCGCGTGCATGCACGACGCGTTCTCGCACCTGAGCACTGGTCGGGGATAAATCAGTACCCGCTTGTATCAACGCAGAGTGTGGCAATTTCGGCACCTCAATGTGCATATCTATGCGATCGATCAGCGGACCGGAGACCCGCGCACGATAACGCTGAATTTGTTCCGCGGTGCAGCGACAGCGGCCCGAGGCATCGCCCAGATATCCGCACGGGCAGGGATTCATCGCCGCGACGAGCTGGAAGCGCGCCGGGAATTCACACTGGCGCGCCGCGCGCGAGATCATGATGCGCCCCGATTCCAGCGGTTCGCGCAGTACCTCGAGCACACGGCGGTCGAACTCGGGCAGCTCGTCCAGGAACAGCACGCCATTGTGCGCCAGCGAGATCTCTCCGGGCCGCGGCGAACTGCCGCCACCGACCAGCGCGATCCCGGAGGCAGTATGGTGCGGGGCGCGGAACGGCCGTTCCCGCCAGCGCCGGAGATCGAAGCCGCTGCCGCTGATGGAGGCGACGGCGGCGGTTTCCAGGGCCTCCTGATCCGTCATCGGCGGCAGGATGCCGGGCAGGCGGCTTGCGAGCAGGGTCTTGCCGGTGCCGGGCGGACCGATCAGCAGCAGGCTGTGGCCGCCCGCGGCCGCGATCTCGAGCGCGCGCTTGGCATGCGCTTGTCCGCGGACATCGGCGAGGTCTTCCATGACCTTGCGTGCCGGTATCGCCGGAATGTCCATCGACGGCAGTTCACGCGCGCTGTTAAGATGGGCGCAGACCTCCAGCAGGTGATTCGCGGCATACAGAGTCGCCGCCCCGGCCAGGGCGCCCTCCGCGGCATTCGCCGCCGGCACGATCAGGGCACGTCCCGCATTCGTCGCGGCGAGCGCGGCCGGCAGTACGCCGCGCACCCCACGCAATTCGCCGGTCAGGGCCAGTTCGCCGATGAACTCGTGGCGGTCGCACGCGGCGGGCGGCAACTGGCCCGAGGCGACGAGGATACCGAGCGCGATGGCGAGGTCGTAGCGGCCGCCTTCCTTGGGGAGGTCGGCCGGCGCCAGGTTGATCGTGATGCGACGGGCCGGGAATTCGAAATTGGCCTGGAGCAGGGCGGCACGCACACGCTCCTTGCTTTCCTTCACCGCGGCCTCGGGCAGGCCGACGATGGCAAGCGCGGGCAGCCCGTTGGCGAGGTGGACCTCAACGGTGACCGGCGGCGCGTCAATGCCGGTCTGGGCGCGGGTGTGGATAATGGCCAGCGACACCGAATCTCATCCTTGAAATCCTGTGGTCGGAAGACCCGGGGCAGACCCGGACCATTGCAGTTGCCGCGGGGCTCAGCCTGCCTTGTCCCGCAATCTCCTTTCGAGTTCTTCGACACGCAGCGCCAGCCCGTCGAGCATTTCCCGGGTACGCGCCAGCAGGTTTTCCTGGACCTCCAGCTCCTCGCGCGTGACCAGATCCAGTCGCGTGAAGGCGCTGTTCAGCACCGCGCGGAAATTCCGATCGAGATCCTGCTTGAGGACCCGCGCGCCCTCCGGTACGGCACTGCTCAGGCGCTGGCTGAGGTCTTCGATGAACTTCGGGTCCAGCATCGCGGCTCCCTGATGGTCTGGTGCGTGAATCTGGATTGTACGTGAATCGGGCAGGACGATTAAGCCTGAGTCAATGCACAAATATAGAGCATTCATCGATCCGAGGCGTATCAATATAGTGCATCCTGGGTGGGCGTGGCAGCGGGAAATTGGGGTCAATATATTGATAAATAATGTTTTTTATTCGGTGGCATGGTTGCTGCAATTTACTCTGTGTCCGTGAATCATCCCTGGGATTTCCATCCCGCGGCAGCAATCCTTATGTACCCATTAAAGAGGGAAATGTCATGAAGCTAGTCAGCGCGATAATCAAGCCGTTCAAGCTCGACGATGTTCGCGAAGCCCTGTCCGACATCGGCGTACAAGGCATCACCGTGACCGAGGTCAAGGGTTTCGGGCGCCAGAAGGGGCATACCGAGCTCTATCGAGGCGCCGAGTACGTGGTCGATTTTCTCCCCAAGGTGAAGATCGAGGTGGCCGTCGACGACAGTCTGTATGAACAAGTGATAGAGGCGATTACCAAATCGGCCCAGACCGGCAAGATCGGCGACGGCAAGATCTTTGTCTTTAACCTTGAGCAAGCGGTGCGCATCCGTACGGGCGAAACCGGCTCCGACGCACTGTGACACACTGGGAGGAATCGAAATGAAACAATATAAGAATCTAGTCCGCGGCCTGATGATGCTGTTGTTGCTGGCCGTCGCCTTCGGCGCGTGGGCCCAGGACGAGGAGATGTCTCCGGAAGCCTCCATGGAAACCATGGAGATGATCGAGACCCCCGCCGAGGAGGCCCCGCCGGCCGATGAAGGCCCGACCCTGAACTCCGGCGACACGGCGTGGATGCTGACCTCCACGGCGCTGGTGCTGTTCATGACCATTCCCGGTCTGGCCCTGTTCTACGCCGGCATGGTGCGCTCCAAGAACGTGCTGTCGGTCATGATGCAGTGCTTCGCCATCACCTGCCTGATCAGTGTGTTGTGGATGATGTTCGGTTACAGCATGGCCTTCGATACTACCGGCATGGAGAAGGGCGTAACCAACTTCAGCTCGTTCGTCGGCGGACTGAGCAAGGCCTTCCTGGCCGGCATGGAGAAGGACAGCCTGACAGCCGCCTTCCCCGAGAGCGTGTTCATGACCTTCCAGATGACCTTCGCCATCATCACCCCGGCGCTGATCGTCGGTGCCTTCGCGGAGCGCATGAAGTTCTCGGCCATGCTGTGGTTCATGGGCATCTGGTCACTGGTGGTGTATGCCCCCATCGCGCACATGGTGTGGAGCGGTGACGGCGGTTACTTCTGGGACATGGGGGTGCTGGACTTCGCGGGCGGCACCGTGGTGCACATCAACGCCGGTATCGCGGGTCTGGTCGCGGCACTGGTGCTGGGCAAGCGCAAGGGCTGGCCGACCACGCCGATGGCCCCGAACAATATGGTCCTCACCGTGATCGGTGCCTCCATGCTGTGGGTGGGCTGGTTCGGTTTCAACGCCGGTTCCGCGGTGGCGGCCGACGGCCGTGCGGGCATGGCGATGGCGGTGACCCAGATCGCGACGGCGGCGGCGGCGCTGGCCTGGATGTTCAGCGAGTGGCTGTCACACGGCAAGCCGAGCGTGCTCGGTATCGTGTCCGGCGCGGTCGCGGGCCTGGTGGCCATCACCCCGGCGTCCGGCTTCGTCGGTCCGGTGGGATCGCTCATCATCGGCATCGCGGCGGGCATCATCTGCTTCCTGGCCTCGACCAAGCTGAAGCGCGCGCTCAAGTACGACGACTCGCTCGACGTATTCGGCGTGCATGCGGTGGGCGGCATCGTGGGTGCGCTGCTGACCGGTTTCTTCGCCGTGGAGGCCATCGGCGGCGTACCGGGCAGCTTCAGCCAGTTCATGATCCAGGTGAAGGGTGTGGTGATCACCGTCATCTACTGCGCGGTCGCCACGTTCATCATCCTGAAGGTCCTGGATGTCATCATGGGCCTGCGTGTGAACGAGGAGCAGGAAACGGAAGGTCTGGATCTGTCGCTGCACGACGAGCGCGGATACAACCTCTGACAGCCGGGAACAGCGGCTGTGTTCGGAAGGGCGCCTCTGGCGCCCTTCTTTTTTGTGGAGTGTGGTGGTTCCGGAATGTGTCTAGAGCTTGCTGTGAGATCCGTCACAAAACGGCGGTTCCTGGGTGTGCTTGCAGCCGCACAGGGCCACCGGCGCGCGGGAGGTAACGGTGAACTGCACCGGCGAGAACGCCGTCCCCTTGTGGGATCCGTCGCAAAAGGGCTGGTTCGCCGATCTGCCGCAGGCGCACCAGTAGTAGGTTCCGGGCGCGAGGCTTTTCACATAGGGGAATTTTTGCGCGATTACGGGTTCATCGGACATCGGGCCCTCCTCAGCGGGGCTAATAGTGATTAAAATCCCGTTGATTATACCTTTCCCGGCGCCGGGCGGGCACGGCCCGCGGGGTAAGGAAAGGTGGCGGACGGCCGATATCCTCGGCATACCTCTCCAACCTTGCATGGGACCTCCAATGAAGAACTTCCTGGCCGTGACCGCGGTGCTGCTTGGGGCCGCTTCCTTCGCCTGTGTTGCCGCGGAGACCGTCTACAAATGGACGGACGAATCCGGCGTGATACATTTCAGCGACCGTCCGGTGCCGAATGCGGCGGCGGAGGAGATGCGGGTGACACCATCCAGCCCGTCCCTGGTCGGGGATGACGAGGAGGAGGCTGGCGCGGAAGATGACGCCGCGGCGACGGATCCCGCGGCATCCAAGGAGGAACAGCAGGCGGCGATGGAGGAGCAGCGGCGCAAGATTCGCGAGCAGAACTGCCAGATCGCGCGTCAGACCCTGCAGCACAACGAGAGCATCGAGCGCATGTACCGGGTGGACACCAACGGGGAACGCGTGTTCCTCTCGGACGAGGAGCGCGAGATGGTGCTCGGCAAGTCGCGCGAGGATGTGGAAAAGTGGTGTGACTGAGGTGCCCGCGGCCGTGCAGCCGACGCGCTACTGCTCGATCTCGCTGCGGAAAAACTCGGGTTGTGCCAGGCAGGCCTGGTGCATCGCCAGGTTGTAGTAGCGCGTCGCGAACGACTTGTCCACGATGTCCTGGTCCCGGATGTTCCTGAGCGAGGCGGCCTTGCCCGCCAGCGTCGCGCTCCACCAGCCCGAAGGGTAGACGCACTGGGGGAAGTTCAGGGTGAGCAGGTCGCCGAAGCCGGCGCTGCGCATCGCCCGCCGCATCGCGCTGATCAGTTTCATATGCAGCAGCGGCGATTCGCTCTGCTGGACGATGATTCCGCCCGGACGCAGGGCGCGGAAGCAGTCGCGATAGAACGGTTCGGAGAACAGGCCCGCCGCCGGTCCGATCGGATCGGTGCTGTCGACGATGATGACGTCATAGCTTTCCGGTTCGGATTCGGTCACCCACTTGATGCCGTCGCCGAAAACCAGGCGCGCGCGCGGATCGTCATTGGCGCTGCAGAGCTCGGGAAAGAAGCGCTCGGACAGCCGCGTCACGCGTTCGTCGATCTCCACCTGCACCGCGGACTTGACCGATTCATGCTTGAGCACCTCTCTCAGGGTGCCGCAGTCGCCCCCGCCGATGATCAGCACGCTTTTCGGATTCACGTGGGTATAGAGCACGGGATGGGAGAGCATCTCGTGGTACAGGAAGTTGTCGCGCTGGGAGAGCATGATATAGCCGTCGATCGTCATCAGACGGCCGAAATCCGTGGTCTCGTAGATCTCGATGCGCTGGTATTCGGTCTGCTCGTCGTGGAGCTTGCCGGTGATGCGGAGCGAGAAGGCGATGCCGGTGTTTTCGCCCACTTCGGTAAACCAGTTCTGATCCAGGCTCATGGCGCCGTCCCGTTGCTGTGTCCAGGGTTTCAAAAAGCGTAATGGGGGCCTATTATAAACAGGGTTTCGGCCTGATGAACAGGCGCGATTGAGGTGGGCGACAACGGCGGGGTTTCCCGCGAGTGGCGGCGTAACGATGAAAGACACGGATTGGGATCTGCAGCAGGCGCGGCTCGCCTACAACATCCCGCACTGGAGCAATGGCTACTTCGATATCGACGAACGCGGGCACCTGCTCGCCCGGCCGGGCCGCGATCGCGCCGGCGCCGGGATCGATCTCCATGAACTGACCGGCCGCATCCGTGAGCTGGGCCTGTCGACGCCCGTGCTGGTGCGTTTCACCGACATCCTGCACGACCGTATCGATGTCTTGTGCGGCGCCTTTTCCGCGGCGATGCGGCAGGACGGCTATGGCGGCGACTATACCCCGGTGTATCCGATCAAGGTGAACCAGCAGCACAGCGTGGTGGAAGAGATCCTCCGCCACGGCAATGGCCGCGTCGGCCTGGAGGCGGGCAGCAAGCCCGAACTCATGGCCGTGCTCGGGATGTCCGACGCGGCCAATCGGCTGGTGGTGTGCAACGGCTACAAGGACCGGGAATACATCCGGCTAGCGTTGATCGGCCGCCTGCTCGGCAACCGTGTCTACATCGTGGTGGAGAAGCTCTCCGAGCTGGAGCTGGTGATCGAGGAATCGCGCGCGCTCGGCATCGAGCCGCTGATCGGCATGCGCGTGCGGCTGGCCTCGATCGGCAAGGGCAAGTGGCAGAACACGGGCGGCGAGAAATCGAAGTTCGGCCTGCCCGCGCCGCACGTCCTGCACATGGTGCGACGCCTGGACGAGGCCGGGCTGCTGTCGGCCCTGCGCATGCTGCATTTCCACCTCGGCTCCCAGATCGCCAATATCCTCGACATCCAGCGCGGCATGCGCGAAGCTGCCCGTTATTACGCCGAGCTGCGCGCGATGGGCGCGCCGCTGGACTGCATGGACGTCGGCGGCGGGCTCGGGGTCGATTACGAGGGCACGCGCTCGCGCAGCGCCTGTTCGATGAACTACAGCGTGGAGGAATACGCCCACAACGTGGTGCACACGCTGTGGGAGATCTGCGCCGAGCACGGCCTGCCGCATCCCGCCATCATCACGGAATCCGGTCGCGGCATGACCGCGCATCATGCCGTTCTGATCACCAATGTGATCGATGTGGAGCGGGTGCCCAAGGACGAGATCCCCGCCGCCGACGCGGACGCCGACGAGGCACCGGTCCTGAAGAACCTCCGGGCCGCGTACGACGAGGCGGCGCTGAGGCCGCCGGTCGAGGTGTACCATGATGCCGTCCACTGGCTGGGTACGGCGCAGGACATGTACATCCACGGCCTGCTGACGCTGGCGCAGCGCGCGCGCGCGGAGCAGATCTACTATGCGACCTGCCGCCGCATCCATCCCTTGCTGCAGGGCGCCTCGCGCGCCCATCGCGAGGTGCTCGACGAGCTGAACGAGAAGCTGGCGGACAAGTTCTTCTGCAATTTCTCGGTGTTCCAGTCCATCCCGGACGTGTGGGCGATCGACCAGATCTTCCCGGTCATACCGCTGCACCGCCTCGACGAGCGGCCCGACTGTCGTGCGGTGATCCTGGACATCACCTGCGATTCGGACGGCCGGGTCGATTACTACGTGGACCGGGAGGGCGTAGAGACCACGCTGCCGCTGCACGCGCCGCGCCCGGAGGAACCGTATCTGCTGGGGATCTTCATGATCGGCGCCTACCAGGAGATCCTGGGCGACATGCACAACCTGTTCGGCGATACCAACGCGATCAACGTGGAGCTCGATGGGCGCGGCGGCTACCGCCTCAGCCAGCCGCAGCCGGGCGACACGGTCGACGCGGTGCTGCGCTACGTGCGCTTCAGCCCGGAGGCGCTGCTCGAGCGCCTGCGCCGCGCGGTGGCGGAAAGCCGGCTCGGCAAGCGACAGCAGGCCTTGTGCCACGAGACCTTGCAGGACGGCATTACGGGTTACACGTACCTGGAAGATTGAATAGCCGGAGGCGATGACCCAGTCCCTGGTTTTAACCCTCACGCCCCAATCCCAGCAGCATGTACTCGACATCGTTGCGCTGCAGGGCCGTGCGGGCCTGTTCCAGATCCTTCAGGTTCTTGTAGGGACCGACCCGGACGCGGTACCAGGTATTGTCGTCGCTGATGATGACGGTCTGGATCGAGGCCTGCACGCCGATCAGCGCCAGCCGCGCCTTGAGGTTGTCGGCCTCGCCATAGCTGCGGAACGAGCCTACCTGGAGGACGTACGGTCCGTTCGACTCCGGTTTGCGGCTGTTGCCGCCGCGCGCGGCGTCGAGTGTGTCCTTGCCGATCTTCACCTCCATCTCGGGAAGCAGCGTGTAGAAGTCGAAGCGGGCCTTTTCCCTGGCCTCCTTGTCGTCCGTCGCCGCCGTTTTCGGCGGCGCGGTCTTGGGCGCCGGCGCGGCGGGTTTCTGCGCCGCCTGTTCGGCTTTGTCCGCCACGTTCCGCGTGGCCGTGAGATAGACCGCGTAGCTGGCGAGAATGCCGGCGATCAGGCCGCCGAGCAGCCACGACCAGCGGGGCGACGATTTGGAACGGGCGCTGCGCCGGCGTCTGCGGGCGGCGGGTTTGTAGTCGCGCGGCATGCTACATGTGGTCCGGTGCGCCGACCCCGAGCAGTCGCAGGCCGTTGCTCAATACCTGACGCGCCGCCTTGATCAGCGCAAGGCGCGCGTTGCGCAGCTCGCCGTCCTCGACGAGGAACTGGTGCGCATTGTAGTAGGTGTGGAAGTCGTTCGCGAGCTCGCGCAGGTAGTAGGCGAGCTGATGCGGTTCGTGCGCGAGCGCGGCGTTCTCGATCGTCTCGGGATACTGGCTGAGCCGGCCGATCAGACGCTGTTCGTGCTCCTCGCCGAGGCGGTGGAGGCCGTTCAGTCCGAGCGCGGCGTCCTCGCTCAGCCCGGTTTCCGCCAGCTGGCGCAGCACGCTGCAGATGCGCGCATGGGCGTACTGGATGTAGTAGACGGGGTTGTCGCTCGATTCCGACTTGGCGAGGTCGAGATCGAAATCCATGTGCTGCTCGCACTTGCGCAGCACATAGAAGAAGCGCGCCGCGTCGTTGCCGACTTCCGCGCGCAACTCGCGCAGGGTGACGAACTGGCCGCTGCGGGTCGACATCTGCACGCGGGTTTCGCCGCGATAGAGGATGGCGAACTGGACCAGCAGCACGTCAAGGCGCGCGGCGTCGTATCCGAGGGCGCTGAGCGCCGCCTTCACCCGCGGTACGTAGCCGTGGTGGTCGGCGCCCCAGATGTTGATGATGCGCTCGAAGCCGCGCTCGAACTTGCCGGCATGGTAGGCGATGTCGTGGGCGAAATAGGTGGCCTGGCCGTTCTCGCGCACGAGCACGCGATCCTTTTCGTCGCCGTAGGCGGTGGAGCGGAACCACCAGGCACCGTCCTGCTGATAGAGATGGCCGCCGGCGCGCAGGCGGCCGATCACGCGATCGACCTCGCCGTTCTCGATCAGGGAGCGCTCGGAGAACCACTCCGCATAGACCACGCCGAATTCCTGCAGGTCATTGCGGATGTCGCCCAGGATGGAATGCAGCCCGGCGTCGAACACGAGCCGGTAACGGACGGCGCCGAGGATCTCCTTCGCGCGCGCGATGAGCCCGTCGATGTGGGCCTCCTTGTCGCCGCTGCCGTCGGCGGCGAGGTCGGGCGGCAGGTTCGCCATCACCACCGCGGCGGAGGCGTGCAGTTCGTCGCGATGGTGGCCGTGCAGGGCCTTGGCGATATCGTGCACGTACTCTCCGCGGTAGCCGTTGCTCGGGAAGGGCAGGCGTTCACCGCTCAACTCCAGGTAACGCAGCCAGACGCTCGCCGCGAGGATGTCCATCTGCCGTCCGGCGTCGTTGATGTAGTACTCGCGGTGCACCCTGAAGCCGGCGGCGGCGAGCAGATCGGCCACGGCCGCGCCGTAGGCGGCGCCGCGGCCGTGGCCGACGTGCAGCGGTCCGGTCGGGTTGGCCGAGACGAACTCCACCTGGACTGAGCGCCCCTGGCCGATGGTGCTGTGTCCGAAGGCGTCGCCGGCCTCGAGTATCCGCGCGATGACGCCGCGGAAGGCGTCCCCGGCCAGGAAAAAGTTGATGAATCCGGGGCCGGCGACCTCGACGCGCTCGACCTGGTCCGACGCGGGCACGGCGGCGGCGATCTGTTCGGCGAGCCGGCGCGGGTTCGCGCGCAGCCGCTTGGCCAGGGTCAGCGCGATGTTGCAGGCGAAGTCGCCGTGCTGCTTGTCGCGGGCGCGCTCGAGCTGGATATCGATCGGAGCATCGCTGGCGATGGTTCCCTCGTTCTGCAGGGCGAGCACGGCCCGGGTGAGTAGTTCACGCAGATGGTCTTTCATGGCATCGGATCGGGTTCACTGGAGGATCGGTGGGGTGCCGGCGTCGCTGCGTCCGTTATCCCGGTGCGGCAATTCTTGCATATTGTCTAATATTCGTCGATCGGATCTACGTCCAGCGCCCAGCGTACCTTGCCGGCTTGCGGCAGCTTCTGCAGCCGCTCCACCGCCGCGGCCAGCGCGCGGTGCAGCGGCGCGCGGCGCGCGGAGTGAAACAGCAATTGCGTGCGGTGACGGCCGGCGCGCCGTTCCATCGGCGGCGGTGCCGGACCGAGGATTTCCACTCCGGCGGGGACGGCTTGCGCCAGGTCCGCGCGCAGGGCCGCGAGAAAATCCGCGGCGGTGCGCGGATGAACCGATTCCGCCCGCAGCAGCGCCAGGCAACCATAGGGGGGCAGGTCGGCCTGGCGGCGTTCCTCCAGCAGGCCATGGGCGAAGCCGCGGTAGTCGTGCCGCAACAGGGCGGCGAACTGGGGGTGATCGGGATGATGGGTCTGGATCAGTACCTCGCCGGGTTTGTCGGCGCGTCCGGCCCGGCCCGCGACCTGGACGATGAGCTGTCCCATGCGCTCACCGGCGCGGAAATCGGCGCCGAACAGGCCCTGGTCGGCGTCGAGGATGCCGACCAGGGTGACATGCGGCAGATGATGCCCCTTGGTCAGCATCTGCGTCCCGAGCAGGATCTGGCGGCGGCCTTCCTGCACGCGGCGGAAGAGGGCGTCGAGGCTGCCCTTGCGGCGTGTGCTGTCGCGGTCGATGCGCACGATCTCGGCTGCGGGGAAGCGTTCGGCCAGCACTTCCTCCGCACGTTCCGTTCCCTGGCCGAGCGGCCGCAGATCCGGGCTCCCGCAGGCGGGACATCCGGCGGGAACGGGACGTTCGGCGCCGCAGTGATGGCAACGCAGCAGATGCCGCGCCCGGTGATAAATCAGATGCGCGTCGCAGCGCGAACAGTCGGCGACCCAGCCGCAGTCGTGGCATAACAGCGTCGGGGCGTAGCCACGCCGGTTCAGGAACAGCAGCACCTGGTGATCGCTTCCCAAATGGCGTTCGATCGCGCGGGCGAGCACGGGGGAGATGCCGTGATCCGCCGCCTGGTCGCGCAGGCTGACCAGGTGCATTGCGGGCGGTGTTGCCGCGCCCGCGCGTGTCGCCAGGATCAGATGCTGATAACGATTCTCCCGGCAGTTATGCAGGCTTTCCAGGGCGGGGGTCGCGGATCCGAGCACCACCGGGATCTTGAGATACTGCGCGCGCACGACGGCGAGGTCGCGCGCGTGGTAACGAAAACCGTCCTGCTGTTTGTACGACGCGTCGTGTTCCTCATCGACGATGATGATGCCGGGGCGCGCGAGCGGGACGAACACCGCGGAGCGTGTGCCGATGACGATCGGCGCGCGTCCTTCCGTCGCCGCGCGCCAGGCGGCGAGACGCTCGCCGTCGGACAGGCCGGAATGCAGCACCGCGAGTGGGATGCCGAAGCGGCGCCGCACGCGTTCCACCATCTGCGGCGTGAGGCCGATCTCCGGCACCAGCAGCAGCGCCTGGCGATCCGCGCGCAGCGCGCCCTCGATGGCGTGAAAATAGACCTCGGTCTTTCCGCTGCCGGTAACACCGTCGAGCAGAAAGGGCTGGAAGCGGCCGTGCGCGTCCTCGATCGCCGCCGCGGCGGCACGCTGGGAACCATTCAATGCGGGGCCGGTTTCGAGCGTCGCAGGCATGGACGCCGCCGGTGCGGTGTCTTCCACGGCAAGCTCGACGGATTCCACCCAGCCCTTCACGCACAGCGCGCGCAGGGCGTCGCGCGTGCCATGCTCGGTGAGCAGTTCCTGCGCGGAGATACCCTGCGGCGCCATGGCCAGTATTTGCATCAGCATCGCCTGCCGCGGCGCGCGGCGCAGCGATTCCGGTGCGTGGGCGCGACCCGCCGCGGTCAGACGCCAGTGCCGCCGGGTTCGCGCGGCAACGCCATCACCGCGACGCAAGGGAGCGGGCAGCGCGCCGAGCAGCACCTCGCCAGCCGGGTAGTGATAATAGTCCGCCGCCCACAGCAGCAGGCGGAACACGTCCGGGGAAAATATCGGCTGCGCATCGATGAGCGCATGCGCATGTTTCAGCCGCTTCGCATCGATACGGCTCGTCGCGGCGGTCGCCGTGATGATGCCGACCCGTGTGCCGCGGCCGAACGGCACCTGCACGCGCATTCCCGCCACGGCCGCGTCCGGCGCGACACCCTGCGGTGGCAGGTAGTCGAATCCCTGGTACAGCGGGGAATGCACCGCGATTTGCCAGAAGCGGGCCTCGGCGGTCATCGCGGGAGTTTCGAGGAGGTCTGAGCGGGCGAAAGAGGGCGATTTTGCGGGCCCGGACCCTCGCCGTGTGAGGTGGAGAGTGATGTATAAATCCTAACTCGTTGTCGAGCCGGATAATCAGGGGGTTGTCCACAAAACCTGTGGATAACTCTGTGGACGGAGTGGTGCATCATCATCTTAATGGCCACCGCCATTAGCATTTTTTTCGGATGGCGCGAAAATGGTCTGAGAAAATTCCATTTAAAAACATTAGCTTGACTATCCGCCTCCGCCGGGTGTGAAAAACCGCCCGCCGCGGGGGTGGCTTGTCGGCGACCCGCTCCGGATTGTGCATAAAGATGGTGCACGGCGCGCGAAAAAAGCAAGGGGGCGGGCGAAAAAATCGGATCACCGCCCTCAGAAGGGCTTCAGCGTCGCCAGCAGGACGATCACGATCAGGAAGAGTACCGGCACCTCGTTCAACCAGCGGTAGAACACGTGGCCGTGGCGGTTGCGGTCATGCTTGAAGTCGACGAGCAGCTTTCCACAATAGACATGGTAGGCGATCAGTCCCAGGATCAGCGCGAGCTTGATGTGCAGCCATGCCATGGAAGAGTACATTTCCCACGCGTAGGTGAACACCATCCACAGTCCGAACACCACCGTGAGCACCGCGCCCGGTGTCATGATGCCGTAGAAGAGCTTGCGCTCCATGATCTTGAAGCGCTCCCGTCCGGGGGTGTCCTCGCACTGGGCGTGATAGACGTACAGGCGCGGCAGATAGAACAGGCCGGCGAACCAGGTCACCATGAAGATGAGGTGCAGGGCCTTGAGCCACGGCATGGTCGTGTTCCGGTTCGCTCGTAGTGATGGACCGGCCCACTATACTGGTGCACGACGTGCGTTGACAATGTCCCGTCGCGCGCGTTTGCTTGACTTGCTCAGAGGGGTCAATTAGATTTAGGCCCACGTGGAGAGGGACGCATCCTTGGCTCCCGCAGAGATAACAACAAGTAGATGCGTTACTTCTAATTTGCGGCTGCCGGCCGCATTTTTTTTGGCGGTATGTCCGCCGCGAATTATTCCGAACGCAGCGCCTCGGGCGGCGCACTCTGCAGGCCGTTGTGCAGCACGCGCGCATTGATGCCGTAATTCTTCAGCACGAACACCGCTGCCGAGCTGCGGCTGCCGGTCTGGCAATAGCAGACGTACGTGAGCGAGCGGTCGAGGTCGCGCGCCTCCTTGTGCAGCGCGCGCATCGGGATGTTGCGTGCCTGTGGCAGGTGGGAGTGCGCGTATTCACTCGGCAGGCGGACGTCGATCCAGGCGGCGCTTCCGGCCGCGACTTCCGCGGCGGCGCGCGCATAGTCGACGGACTGCAGGGTGGGTTGCCGCAGCAGCGTGTTGAAATCCTCCTTGGAGAGCCGCAGCAGGATGCCATCGCTCCTCATCGAGACAGTGGCATTGCGCGGATTATCCGAGATCAGCGCCGCTTCGCCGAAGGAGGCGCCCGAGTCGAGTTCCGCCATCTCGATGCTGTCTTCGTCATTGTCGGGGTTGCGCATGACCAGCGCGATGCCCTGGTCGATCATGTAGAAATAATCGCCGCTGTCGCCCTGGCGGATGATCACGTCACCCGCGTGCACGATGATGGGTTCAAGCCGATGCAGCAGTAACTCGATGTTGGAAGGCGGGAGCCGGCGGAAGGTCGGTGACTTGATCATGGTCTTGAGCCAGTCCGCCTTGTTGATGGTGATGATGCCGTCCTCGCTCATCACGACGTCTTCCTCCGGGGCGGAGATCTGGCCCCAGGTCAGCAGGGTGTCGAGCAGTTCCTTGTCGATGCGCAAGATCTCGGCGCGCGTGACGGCGACCGCGGTCATGCGTCCCGGGCGATCGTTGGCGAGGGGATGGCGCGCCTCATCGCTGCCCGCGCTGATCGGATGCGTCCCGCCGGAATCGAGCGGGCGCAGTTCCACGCTGCCAGCGAGCAGATAGACCGCCTGGGTATCGGTGTCACCGGCCGCGAACAGGGTCTGTCCGGGCTCAAGGCATTCCAGGCGGGCGGTATCCAGCAATTCGCGCAACTGGTCGGCGGAAAGCGATGAAATCGGCTCCAGCCGCCTGATGCGCTCGATGTCCGTGATCTTTCGCACCGCGCTCATGATGTCGTTTCGTTCCACTCCGTTACGCGCTGGTCTCGAGGCGCGTCGTGATCCGGGCATTGCCCCGCGGACTCGCAGGGCCATTCTGGCCGGGTGCTGCAGCCGCCGCAGGGACCGTGGTAGACTGCGCTCTTGGTCCCCGGGCTTGGCATTATCATCGGCATTTATCCGGAATTCTTAACAAAGTCAGGGCTCAAGGCCCCCAGACATGTCGGCACGCCTACGCGAAATTCCCTATAACTACACCTCATTTTCGGACCAGGAGATCGTTGCGCGCTTCCTGGGGAGCGAGATGTGGGAGGTGATCAACAGTCTGCGCGCCTCCCGCCGCACGGGGCATTCCGCCCGCATGCTGTTCGAGGTGCTCGGCGACATGTGGGTGGTGACCCGCAATCCGTATATCCAGGACGACCTGCTGGAGAATCCCGGGCGGCGCGAGTCGCTGGTCCAGGCGCTGTATCACCGCCTGGACCAGGTCGACCAGCGCATCGAGGGGAACGATCTCGCCGCATCCTTGTGCACCTCCGCACGCGCCGCGGTGAACCGCTTCGCCGACGGTCTGTCGCGACAGCGCGAGCGGCGTAAAAAGGCGCTCAGGCGGCTGAGCCGGGTCACACGCCGCGACAACATCGATTTCAGCGGCTATGCCCGCATCGCCCATGTCACCGACGCCACCGACTGGCGCGTCGAGTTCCCCTTCGTCGTGATCAGTCCCGATACCGAGGCGGAGGTACAGGGCGTGGTCGAAGCCTGCATCGAGCTCGGCCTGACCCTGATCCCGCGCGGCGGTGGCACCGGCTATACCGGCAGCGCCGTGCCCCTGTATGAAGACACCGCGGTCATCAACACCGAGAAGCTCGAGGGACTGGGCGAGGTCGAATTCCGGACCCTGCCGGGGGTTTCCGCCCAGGTGCCGACGGTGCGCGCGGAGGCCGGCGTCGTCACCAAACGCGTGATGGAGCGGGCGGACGCCTGCGGGCTGGTATTCGCCGTGGATCCCACCTCGCAGGACGCCTCCACGATCGGCGGCAACATCGCCATGAACGCGGGCGGCAAGAAGGCGGTGCTGTGGGGGACGGCGGTCGACAACCTGGTGTCGTGGCGCATGGTGACCCCCGACGCGCGCTGGCTCGAGGTCGAGCGCATCAGCCACAATCTCGGCAAGATCCACGATCAGGAGACGGTGGAGTTCCGCCTGCGGCGTTTCGAGGCCGACGGCAAGACGCCGTACGGCGAGCCCGAGACCCTGCGCATGCCGGGCCGGCTGTTCCGCAAGCAGGGCCTGGGCAAGGACGTGACGAACAAGTTCCTGGGCGGTCTGCCGGGCGTGCAGAAGGAAGGCTGCGACGGCCTGATCACCTCGGCCGTATTCATCCTGCACCGCATGCCGAAGCACCTGCGCACCCTGTGTCTGGAGTTCTTCGGCAGCGACATCGGACCGGCGGTGCGCGCCATCGTCGATATCAAGGCCCACGTCGAGCGCATGCCGGGCGTGCTGTTGTCCGGCATCGAGCACCTCGACGAGCGCTATCTGCGCGCGGTCAAGTACAGCACCAAGGCGCCGCGGCGCGAGCTGCCCAAGATGATCCTGCTGATCGATCTCGCCGGCGACGAGGAACGCGCCGTCGCCGAGGCCGCCTCGGGCATCGTGCGGCTCGCCAATCAGCGCGACGGCGAGGGTTTCATCGCCGTCAGTCCCGAGGCGCGCCGGCGGTTCTGGGAGGACCGCGCGCGTACCGCCGCCATCGCCGCGCATACCAACGCCTTCAAGATCAACGAGGACGTGGTGATCCCGCTCGACCGCCTCGCCGAGTACACCGCCGGGGTGGAGCGCATCAACATCGAGCAGTCGGTCGGCAACAAGCTGCGTATCGTGCAGGCGCTCGCGCGCTTTCTCGCGGAGGATTTTCCCGCCCTACGCCTGGGCGAGGAGGCGGAACGCAGCCGCGAGGACGACGCCATCGTGGCCTCCAAGCGTGACGCCGCCCGCGCGCTGCTGGAACAGGTCGAGCGGCGCTGGTCCCAGCTGCTCGAGCGCCTCGACGCGGACGTCTCCGCCCACGCCGGGTTGCTCGACGAGGCGGCGCGCGCGGCCGCCCGCCCGGGCGATCGTGTCCTCGATCTCCTGCTGCGGCGCGATCTGCGCATTTCCTTCCGCTCCGAGGTCGAACGGCCGCTCAAGGAGATTTTCGGCGGGCGCGGGTTCGAGCCGGTGCACAAGCGCATCGATGAGATCCATGCGACGATCCGCTCGGGCCGTTTGTTCGTCGCCCTGCACATGCACGCCGGCGACGGCAATATACACACCAACATTCCGGTCAATTCCAACGATTACGCGATGCTGCAGGAGGCCGACCGCATCGTGGACCGGGTCATGGCGCTGGCTGGCGCGCTCGGCGGCGTGATCTCCGGTGAGCACGGGATCGGCATCACCAAGCTGCGCTATCTGGAGCCGGCCACGCTGGCGGAATTCGTCGATTACAAGCGGCGCGTCGATCCGCACGAGCATTTCAACCGCGGCAAACTGATGCCCGGGGCCGGTTTGGCCAACGCCTACACGCCGTCGTTGCGCCTGGTGCAGCAGGAGGCCCTGATCCTGGAGGACAGTGAGCTCGGCGCCCTCAACGATGACATCCGTCATTGCCTGCGCTGTGGCAAGTGCAAGCCGGTCTGCACGACGCATGTCCCGCGCGCGAACCTGCTCTATTCGCCGCGCAACAAGATCCTCGCCACCGGCCTGATCATCGAGGCCTTCCTCTATGAGGAGCAGACCCGGCGCGGTATATCGATCCGCCATTTCGACGAGATGAGCGACGTCGCGGACCACTGCACGGTCTGTCATCGCTGTCTGTCCCCCTGCCCGGTCGATATCGACTTCGGGGATGTCACCATCCGCATGCGCAACATCCTGCGCGAGCGCGCCGGCCGGCGCTCCAACTTCGGCACGCGATTGTCCATGGCCTTCCTGAATGTGACCGACCCGGCCACCGTCAAGCTGATGCGCAAGGGCATGATCGAGTGGGGTTACCGCGCCCAGCGGCTGGCGCACAGGCTGATGAAGACGTTCACGCCGCCGGGCCCGCCGGCGCGGCCGGCGGCGACCACCGGCGCGGTGAAGATCCCGGCCCAGATCGTCCATTTCGTCAAGAAACCGCTGCCGGGCGGCCTGCCCGCGAAGACCACGCGCGCGCTGCTCGGTCTGGAGGACGACAAGGTCATCCCCATCGTACGCGACCCGGCGCGGGTGAACGAGCAGTCCGATGCGGTGTTCTATTTCCCCGGTTGCGGTTCGGAGCGCCTGTTCAGCCAGATCGGGCTCGCGACGCTGGCCATGCTGTACGAGGTCGGGGCGCAGACGCTGTTGCCGCCGGGCTATCTGTGCTGCGGCTATCCCCAGCTTTCGAGCGGCGACGAGGCGCGCGGGCGCCGCATCACCACCGACAACCGGGTATTGTTCCACCGCATCGCCAATACGCTGAATTACCTCGACATCAAGACGGTGATCGTCTCCTGCGGGACCTGCATGGACCAGCTGCTCAAGTACGAGTTCGAGAAGATCTTTCCGGGGTGCCGTCTGCTCGACATCCACGAATACCTGATGGAGAAAGGCGTGCGACTGGAGGGGGTCAAGGGCGTGCAATACCTCTATCACGACCCCTGCCACAGCCCGATGAAGAGCTATGATCCGCTGCAGGTGACCGCTCGCCTGCTGGGTCAGCCCGCGGCCTTGTCGGATCGTTGCTGCGGTGAGGCGGGATCCTTCGCCGTCGCGCGCCCGGACATCGCCACCCAGGTGCGTTTCCGCAAGCA
Source organism: Gammaproteobacteria bacterium (assembly GCA_016716465.1). Classification (NCBI taxonomy): domain Bacteria; kingdom Pseudomonadati; phylum Pseudomonadota; class Gammaproteobacteria; species Gammaproteobacteria bacterium. Next base: position 367,154 of record JADJWH010000004.1, on the reverse strand, counting down.
GGAGGAACTGCACAAAGGTATCGCCGCGTTGACCGGGGAAGACCGCGTCGCCGCCGGCGAGGTCAAGTTGCTGACTTCCTGCCCGGCCTGCCAGCAGGGACTGGCGCGTTATGCCGAGGATACCGGGCTCGATACCGATTACATCGTGGTGGAACTGGCCCGGCATCTGCTCGGTGAGGGTTGGCAGCAGGCCTTCATCGAAAAGGCGCGCAGCGGCGGTATCGAGCGCGTACTGCTCTAGTTCCCGATCCGGCTATTTCCCGCGCCACAGCCAGAACAGCAGGCTCAGCAGCAGACTGACGATGATCGAGGTCGTGAGCGGAAAGTAGAAGCGGAAGTTTTCGCGTTCGACGGCAAGATCGCCTGGCAGGCGGCCAAGACCGCTCTTCTGCAGCCACGGCCATGCCACGCCGAGCACGACCAGCACGATGCCCAGGGTGATCAGAAGACGCGCCATGCCGCGTCCCCGGGAGCGCCGCCGTTCAGTTGAGCGTGCGTACGCCGGCCGGAGTGCCGAGCAGCAGCACGTCGGCCGGCCGGCGCGCGAACAGCCCGTTGGTGACCACCCCGGTGAGGTTGTTGAGCTCGCCCTCGAGCTTGCCGGCGTCCAGGATCTGCAGGCCGTGCACGTCGAGGATGACGTTGCCATTGTCGGTGACGAATTTGTCGCGCAGCACCGGGCGACCACCCAGCTTGACGATTTCCCGTGCGACATAGCTGCGCGCCATCGGTATCACCTCGATCGGCAACGGAAATTTGCCCAGCACGTCGACCAGTTTGGAGTCGTCCGCCACGCACACAAACTTGCGGCTGGCGGCCGCAACGATCTTCTCGCGCGTCAGCGCGCCACCGCCGCCCTTGATGAGCTGGAGGTACTGGTTGCTCTCGTCGGCGCCGTCGACGTAGACCGGCAGGTCCCCGACCGAGTTCAGATCGAAGACCGGGATGCCATGTCCCTTGAGCCGCGTGGCCGATGCCTCGGAACTCGCCACCGTGCCCTCGATCCTGTGCTTGATGCGGGCGAGCGCGTCGATGAAGAAGTTCGCGGTGGACCCGGTTCCGACGCCGACCACGGCGCCCGCCTCGACGTAGTCGAGGGCGGCCTCGGCGGCCTGTTTCTTCTGTTCATCGCGCGTCATGACAGTTGCTCCCTGTGGGTGTGTTTTCCAGATCATACCGGTACGCACCGGCGATGTCATGGGCGGTGCGCGGCGTGGAGCTAGGCAGGAAGAGCCTTAATTGATACTTTATGCCGATGCCGAAAGACTACCTCACCCGGATTTTGAAGGCGCGGGTCTATGACGTTGCCCGCGAAACTCCCCTCGACCCGATGCCGTCGCTGTCCAAGCGGACGAACAATTCCGTGCTGCTGAAGCGCGAGGATCTGCAGCCGGTGTTCTCGTTCAAGTTGCGCGGCGCCTATAACAAGCTCAGCAAGCTCGCCGCTGGCGGACACGCCGGCGGGGTGATCGCCGCATCGGCGGGCAATCACGCGCAGGGCGTCGCCCTGGCCGCGAACCGCCTCGGCATGAAGGCCCTGATCGTGATGCCCGCCACGACACCCGGCATCAAGGTCGATGCCGTACGCGCGTTCGGCGCACGCATCGTGCTGCACGGTGACACCTATGACGAGGCCTGCGCCCACGCCTACGATCTCGCCGCCGCCCAGGGTCTGACCTTCATCCACCCCTATGATGATGTGGACGTGATCGCCGGACAGGGCACCGTCGCGCTGGAGATCCTGCGGCATGATCCCGAACGTATTCACGCCATCTTCGTTCCCGTCGGCGGCGGCGGCCTGATCGCTGGCGTCGCCGCCTGCGTGAAGACGCTCTATCCGCGCATCAGGGTGATCGGCGTGGAACCGGAGGACGCGCCGTCGATGCATCATGCGCTCGCGCAGGGGCGTCGCGTGCGGCTGCCCCAGGTGGGCATCTTCGCGGACGGGGTGGCGGTGCGCCAGGTCGGCAAGGAACCCTTCCGCATCGCCCGCAAATGCGTCGACGAGATTCTCCTGGTATCCACAGACGAGATCTGCGCGGCGATCAAGGACATCTTCGACGACACCCGTTCCATCGCCGAGCCAGCCGGGGCGCTGGCCGTCGCCGGATTGAAAAAATACGTTGAGCGTGAAGCACTAAGCAGTCAGTGCCTGGTCGCGATCGACAGCGGCGCCAACATCAATTTCGACCGTCTGCGGCATGTGTCCGAGCGTGCCGATGTGGGTGAGCGGCGCGAGGCGCTGCTCGCGGTGACGATTCCGGAGCAGCCGGGAAGCTTCCTGAATTTCTGTCGCGTGATCGGACGGCGCAACATCACCGAATTCAACTACCGCTACGCCGACGCCGGACAGGCCCATGTGTTCGCCGGCATCGAGGTGGCGCGCGGAGGCGAAGGTCGGGAGACGATCATCCGTTTGCTGCGCGATCGGGGCTATCCGGTAACGGACATGACTGACAACGAGATGGCCAAGCTCCACGTCCGCTACATGGTCGGCGGGCGCGCTCAGGGTTTGCGGGATGAGGTGCTTTACCGGTTCGAGTTCCCGGAGCGGCCGGGCGCCCTGCTGGAGTTCCTGAGCTGTATCGGTCGGCGCTGGAACATCAGCCTGTTCCATTATCGTAATCACGGCGCCGCCTACGGGCGCGTGCTGGTCGGCGTGCAGGTGCCGGCGCGCGACAAGTCCGAGTTGCAATCGTTCCTGGATAACCTCGGATATGAGTACTGGGAGGAGAGCGCCAACCCGGTGTACAAGCTGTTTCTGCAGGGGTACTGAACGGCGCGGGACGGATCGGAAAACACAAATCGAAATAAGCAAAAAGGCCCGTAAAAACGGGCCTTTTTGCCTTCTCAGGTGGCACGGGCCCCGTACTCGTGAGCCCGTGCCTGACCTGGTGTTACTTACTTCTTCTTGGCGGCCGCCTTTCTCTTCTTGGGGGCCGCTTTCTTCTTGGCCGCTGCCTTCTTCTTCGGGGCGGCCTTCTTCTTGGTCATTGATTTCTTCTTCGCTACTGCCTTCTTCTTCGTTACCGTTTTCTTCTTGGCTGCTGCTTTCTTAGTGGCCATTGACAATCCTCCAAGTGTTAAACGCAAGTGTAGTATAAACATCTTTGCACATAATGCTAGTGTCTTGTGCAAAATTTTGCTTTCGACTGTGTGTATCGACGATCGTGAATTATTCTTGAGCCCGCGCCGAATATTTTTTTCAGCGCCGCGCGGGCGCCACCGCATGCGATCGTTCGATGATGACCATCGCTGCATGAAACGCGGCGTCGAAGTCTACATGTCGCGCGCCGTGCATCGATGTGCGGCGGAACTCAAAACGTTTGATCGTCAGTCAAAAACGCCCTCTCCATCGTACCGCGGGAGCTTCTGCCGACGAATGCGGCGCACCCGCAGATATCCGTCGCGGTGATTATTCGAGAGCAAGGATCGCGGACCATTCCGCCGCCGTCACCGGCATGACCGAGAGGCGGTTGCCGCGCGCCAGCAGCCGCATCCCCGCCAGTGCCGGGCACGCCTTCAGTTTCTGCAGGCTGATGACATGTTTGAAGCTGCGTTGCAGGCGGACATCCACCATGTACCAGCGTGGTTTGTCGGGCGTTGACGCCGGATCGTGATGAGGATGGCCGGGATCGAGTGCGGTGAAGTCGGGATAGCCTGCGCGCACGATCTCGACGATGCCAGCGATGCCGGGAACGGCGCAGCTGGAATGGTAAAAGAAGGCAAGATCGCCACACCGCATGCCGTCCCGCAGGTAGTTGCGCGCCTGGAAGTTGCGCACGCCATCCCAATGCTCGGTGCGTCCGGGCCGCCGCGCCAGGTCGGCGATGGAGAATACGTCGGGTTCGGATTTGAGCAGCCAGTAGCTCATCGCGCAGAATCCAGTCCGGGGGGGGGATTCCGGAATATATGCGGGCGCGCGTCACTGAAGCAGCCGTCGAGGGCGACATCCCAGGCGGCGGCCGGCAAGTGTTCCACCCGCTGGAATTCGAAGGCGAGTCCGTAGAGTCGCGGCCGCCGCCAGTGATGGCGGCGGCGGAGGAACGCGAGACTGCGGTCGTAATAGCCGCCGCCCATGCCGAGACGGTGCCCGCGGTGATCGAAGGCGACCAGCGGCGCCAGGATCAGGTCCAGCGCGCCGGCACGCGCCCACGCGCGCGCCGCATGGACCGGCTCCGGGATGCCGTAACGGTTCATCCGGAGCGCGTCGCCGGCGTGATAGGGCACGAACCAGAGCCGGTTCGAGCCCAGGGCGTCCAGCACCGGCAGATAGCAAAGCTTGCCCATGGACCAGGCGCGCTGCAGCAGCGGACCCGGATCCATTTCGCCATCATTGGGCAGATAGAATGCGATGCGCCTGCTGTTGCGGAAGACGGGGCTGGCGGCGGCGACGCGCATCATGCGTCGCGCGGCGCTGCGGCGTTCAGCCGCGCTCAGACGGCGGCGTCTGTCGCGAAGGTCTCTGCGGGTACGTGCTCGCTCGGACACGATGGCGCTGAAACGGTGGGGCGGGCCGGCGGAAGGCGGCGGAAACGTGAGAAGCGGGTATCCTCCGCATCCGCCGTTGCGAACTTTCGCCCTTGAACCAACGGTTCAGGTGGGAACATCGGCGACATCACAGGCTTTCCGCCGCTGGCGGACATGCTCAAAGATATCGGCACTCAGTCCCCCGGGCTAGTGAATAGGCTCAAGAGTAGTACAGGTTCGCTAACGAACGTCGCAGGGGATACCCGCGTCCCATGATCCGCCACTCCGGACTAAAATTCAATCTGCCGGTTCTTGTCGAGGACGTGCTCGATGCGGTTCTGCAGGGCGAGCAGCCTGGGCGCCACCTGGCGGTCGTAATCGGCGAGGCTGGCGCGGTTTTGCAGCAGTTCATGCACGATGTTGAGACTGGCGACGACGGAGATACGGTCGATGCCGACCACCTTGCCGGACTCGCGCACCTCGCGCATCCTGGTGTTGAGATACTGGGCCGAGCGCAGCAGCGATTCCCGCTCCTCCTCGGGGCAGGCGATGCGGAATTCCTTGTCGAGGATGTTGATGGTGACCGCCACGGGATCGGCTTTCACAGCTCGACCTCCAATGTCTTGAGGCGGGCGATCATCGCCTCGAGCTTGGCGCGCGACAATTCATTCCTGTCGGTCAGCCGTGTCTGCGTCGCCTGCAACTGGGCCTGGGCGGCCTTGAGTCTGCCGTTCTCCTCCCGCAGGCGCTCGCACAGCTTGATCAGCTCTTCGATGCGCAACGTCAGCAGGTCGAGATCGAGTGTCTGCGGGGAATTTATCTGCTTCGAGGTCATACCGGGCACTATAGAGCGGAGACCGTTCACGGTCAATGGCCGCCCCGGGCCGGTGTGGGCCAGGGCATCGCCTGAGTGGAAGTTTTTCTTTATCATTGGCTCGGTGCGTCCCTGGCATGTCGTTGAGCTCGGCGGCGATTCTGTTCGGATTTCAAAATCATGCAGGCGAGTATGGCGGGGTATCATTGATGGAGTGGTCACTGGTCAATTCCGCGTTGCGGCGCCTGGGCATTGCCACCGACGCCGCCGAAAGCCACGGTACGCTCTGCGGCCTGTTGTGCGCGCGCGGCCCTGCTGCCGAGAGCGCATGGCTCGATCTGGTGCGCGCGGAGCAGACGGCCGGCGCGGAAGGTCATGCCGATGCGTCCGCATGGGAGGAGTTGTCCCGCCTGTACCGTGCGACCCTCGGTCAGCTGCGTGAGGAGGGATTCGCCTTCACCTTGCTCCTCCCCGAGGACACTCAACCCCTGCAAATGCGTGCCGAGGCGATGACGGAATGGTGCCAGGGATTTCTGTACGGTCTCGCGGCAGGCGGGGTGGAGGATACCGAGGTCCTGCCCGAGGAATTACGGGAGATCACCGAGGATATCGTCGAGATATCCCGTGCCTCCGCCGACAGCGATGAAGGGGAACCCGGCGAGGCGGCGTATGCCGAATTGATAGAATACCTGCGCGTCGGCGTCATTCTGGTATTCGAGACGCTCGAGGCGGAGCGCGCCGGCGCCGATTCCGACAGGGTGATCCACTAGCCGCCATGAACAGGCCGAAGAACGCAGACATGAAGGAATACTCCCGCCGCCGCCGCCGGCTCATGCAGATGATGGGGCGCGACAGCATCGCCATCCTGCCTACCGCCTCCGTGGCCATGCGCAACCGCGATGTCGAATATCCCTTCCGCCCGGAGAGCGATTTCTATTATCTGACCGGCTTCGTGGAGCCGGTGTCCGTCGCGGTGCTGGTGCCGGGACGCAGCGGGGGTGAGTTCATCCTGTTCTGCCGCGAGCGTGACCCCAAGACGGAACTGTGGACCGGCCCCCGCCAGGGCCCGCAGGGCGCGCGCGCGCATTTCGGCGCCGACGAGGCCCATCCCATCGATGCGATCGACGATGTTCTGCCCGATCTGCTCGAGAACCGGGCCAAGGTGTACTACACGATGGGGAGCAGCCAGGATTTCGACCAGCGCATCACCGATTGGCTGAAGACCATCCGGCGCAAGTCGCGTGCCGGCGTGCACCCGCCGGACGAGATTGTATCGCTGGAGCATCTCCTGCACGAGATGCGCCTGTTCAAGAGCCGCAGTGAGGTCGCGGCCATGCGGCGGGCGGCCGAGATCTCGGCTGCGGCGCATTGCCGCGCCATGCGGACGTGCCGGCCCGGCTTGCTGGAATATCAGCTCGAGGCGGAACTGTCCCACGAATTCATCCACCGGGGTGCGCGCAGCCACGCCTATCCGCCCATCATCGGCGGTGGTGGCAATGCCTGCATCCTCCACTATATCGACAACGACGCGGTACTCGCCGATGGCGATCTCGTACTGATCGACGCCGGCGCCGAATATCAGGGTTATGCGGCCGACATCACGCGCACCTTTCCGGTCAACGGCCGCTTCAGTCCGGCGCAGCGCGCCGTCTACGAAGTGGTGCTCGCGGCGCAATACGCGGCTATCGCCAAGGTGCGTCCGGGCAATCACTGGAATGATCCGCACGACGCCGCCGTGCGCGTCCTGACCCAGGGCCTGGTCCGGCTCGGCCTGCTGAAAGGCGATGTCCGCACGCTGATTAGGACGCGCGCCTATCAGCGCTTCTTCATGCACCGGACCGGTCACTGGCTCGGCATGGACGTCCACGACGTGGGCGATTACAAGATCGGTGACAGCTGGCGACTGCTCGAGCCCGGCATGGTTTTGACCGTGGAACCGGGCCTGTACATCCCCGCCGGCAGCAAGGGCGTGGCGAAGAAGTGGTGGGACATCGGCGTGCGTATCGAGGACGACGTGCTGGTGACGCGCACCGGCAACGAGGTGCTCACCCACGGGGTGCCCAAGACGGTGGACGCGATCGAGGCCCTGATGGCGGCCTGAACGGCATGGTTGCCATATCCGAACCGACAGCAAGCGATTTCGACGTCCTGATCGTGGGCGGCGGGATGGTCGGCGCGAGCCTGGCCTGCGCGCTTGCGCAATGTCCGCTGCGCATCGGCGTGGTCGAGTCGTTTTCCTTCGGCGCCGCCGCGCAGCCCAGTTACGACGATCGTTCCATCGCGCTCGCCTACGGCACGCGGCGCATCTTCGAGGGCATGGGCTTGTGGCGTGAGATCGCCGCGGCGGCGGCCCCGATCGAGCACATCCACGTCTCCGACCGTGGCCATTTCGGCGCCACCCGCCTGCGCGCGGAGGCCTACGGATTCGAGGCGCTCGGCTATGTGGTCGAGAGCCGCGCGCTGGGGCGGGTTTTCGCCGCTGCTCTGGACGCGCTGCCCCGGGTCGAGCTGATCAGTCCGGCGCGGGTCGCGGCGATCGAGTCGCGCTCCGGCCACATGCGCGTGCATATCGAGCAGGAGGCCGGGCCGAGAGCGGTGACGACGCGCCTGATCGTCGGAGCAGACGGCGCCGACTCCAGCGTCCGGCGCTGGAGCGGTATCGACGTGCAGCGCACGGAATACGGGCAGAGCGCGATCATCGCCAATCTGACACCGGAATATCCGCATCGCCATGTCGCCTACGAGCGCTTCACCGACAGCGGACCGCTTGCCCTCCTGCCTATGAGGGACGAGCGCTGCGCACTGGTCTGGACCGTGCGCACGGAGCAGTGCGCGGCCCTGCTGGCGCTCGATGACGGGGAATTCCTCGCGCGCCTGCAACTACGCTTCGGCACGCGCCTCGGGCGTCTGTGCCGCATCGGCGCGCGTGCCTCTTACCCGCTTGCGCTGGTGCGCGCCTGCCGCTATACCGCGCCGCGCCTCGCGCTCATCGGCAATGCGGCGCATACCCTGCATCCGATCGCGGGACAGGGATTCAACCTCGGCCTGCGCGATGTCGCCGCGCTGGCCGAGGTAATCTGTGACGCGGCGGCGGCAGGACGGGACATAGGCGCCCCGGACGCGCTGGCGCGCTATGAGGAATGGCGCCTGGGTGATCAGCGGCAGGCATTGCGGGCGACGGATGGTCTGGTGCGGTTATTCTCCAACGATCTGATGCCCCTGGTGCTGGCGCGCACGGCCGGTATGCTGCTGGTGGATCTGCTGCCGCCGGCGAAGCGGATACTGATGCGGCGCGCCATGGGCCTCGCCGGCCGCCAGCCGCGCCTCGCGCGCGGGCTGCCGCTGTGACGGGGGCCGCGATGGAGCAAGACTGCGACGTCGCGATCATCGGGGCCGGCATGGTCGGCGCGACGCTGGCCTGTTGTCTGGCCGAGAGCGGTCGGCGCGTCGCCCTGGTGGAGGCCGCGCCGCCGCCGCGGGATTGGCCCGCCGGATCGGTGGATGTGCGGGTCTCGGCCTTGACCGCGGCCTCACGCCAGATCTTTCTGCGCCTGGGTGTCTGGCCGACCATGGCCGGACTCGGCGTCAGCCCGTTCTCCCGCATGCAGGTGTGGGACGCGGGCGGTAGCGGCTCCATCCGCTTCGATGCCGCCGATATCGGCGAGCCACAGCTTGGGCACATCGTCGAAAACCGCATCATGCAGCGCGCCCTGCTGGCGCGGGCGCGCGAAATCGGCGGCATTGCCTTGCATTGTCCCGCCTCCCTCGCGTCACTGACGCCGAATCCGGCGTCGATCAGGATCGGTCTGTCGGACGGCACCGCCCTGGATGCACGGCTGGTGGTGGGCGCCGATGGCGCGACCTCGCGCGTGCGGCAGCTCGCCGGCATCGACACGCGCGGCTGGGGCTACGACCAGCAGGCGCTGGTTGCTACCGTCACCACCGGGCGCTCGCATGAGGAGACGGCATGGCAGCGCTTTCTGCCCCACGGGCCGCTCGCCTTTCTGCCCTTGCGCGACGGCCGCAGTTCGATCGTATGGTCGACGGATCCGGCGCGGGCGGAGGGGCTGCTGCGGCTGCCCGATACGGAGTTCATGGAGCAACTTGCCGAAGCCTTTGATTGGCGCCTCGGGGCGGTTACCGCGGTGGAGGGGCGAGCCGCCTTTCCGCTGCGTCTTCAGCACGCCGTCAGTTATATCGCCCCGCGCGTGGCGCTGATCGGCGATGCGGCCCACGTCATTCATCCCCTGGCCGGGCAGGGCGTCAATCTCGGCCTGCTCGACGCGGCCGCGCTCGCCGAGACGGTGCACGATGCGGCGGCGGCCGGCGGAGATATCGGCGCGCCGCGCGTGCTGCGACGCTACGAGCGCTGGCGCAAGGGAGACAATCTGCAGATGATGCTGGCGATGGACGGCTTCAAGCGCCTGTTCGGTTCAGGCATGCCGCCGCTGCGCCTCGCGCGCAACCTGGGGCTTGACCTCGCCGATGCCGCGACGCCGCTCAAGAACGCGATCATCCGTCGCGCCATGGGGCTGCGCGGCGATCTGCCGCGACTCGCACGGCAGGCGTACATCTAACCCATCGGGGACAATTAATCAGATGGGGACAGATTTCAAATCTGTCCCCCTTCCTTATCCACCCGCTGCCCTTAAGGGAACGGATTTAAATCCGTTCCCGACTCAACCGAATCCGTCCCCTCGTCCACTGAGCCGCCGATCCAGCTCCGCCAGCCGTTCCGGTGTGCCGATGTCCATCCAGCTGCCCGCGTAGAGTTCACCGCTCACCTCGCCGCTCGCGGCGGCGGTACGCAGCAGCGGCGCGAGCGGAAATGCGCCTGGGGCGCAGCCATTGAAGAGCTCCCGCCGGTAGACACCGATGCCACTGAAGGTGTGGCGCGGCCCGGCGTCGTCGTTGCCGACGCGGCCGTCGGCGAGGGTGAAGTCCCCTGCCGGGTGATGCCCGGGGTTGGGTACGAGCACCAGATGCGCCAGCGTCCATGGCGCGCGCGGCAGGCCTGCGAACGCATAATCGGTCCACACGTCGGCGTTCACCACGATGAACGGTTCCGCGCCGAGCAGGGGCAGCGCGCGCAGGATTCCGCCACCGGTTTCCAGCCCGCGCTCGCCTTCGGGCGAGTAGACGATACGGACGCCGTAGTGCCCGCCGTCACCCAGGCGGGCTTCGATCTGCGCGCCGAGATGGGCGTGATTGATGACGATATCGGTGACACCGGCCCGTGCCAGGGCAAGCAGATGGTACTCGATCAGGCTGCGACCGCCCGCCTCGAGCAGCGGTTTCGGCACCGCGTCGGTGAGCGGGCGCATGCGCTCGCCGCGCCCGGCTGCCAGGATCATCGCCTTCATGACGGCAACCTTCTGTGGCGAGGCATCACGTCAGGAGAAATCTTCCGCCTTCTGCTCGCGCCCGAACAGGGACTTTACGGCCGCGCGCGGATCCTTGCCTTCATGCAGCACGCGGTGCACTTCGGTGGCGATGGGCATATCGATGCCGTGCGCGCGCGCGAGCGTGGCGACCTCGCGCGCCGTTTGCACGCCCTCGATGACCTGCCCGATCTCGGCGCTGGCCTGCGCGAAACCCTGTCCACGTCCGAGCGCCAGGCCGAGGCGGCGGTTGCGCGACTGGTCGTCGGTGCAGGTCAGCACCAGGTCGCCGAGTCCGGCCAGGCCCATGAAGGTCTCCCGGCGTCCGCCGAGCGCGACGCCGAGCCGCATGATCTCGGTGAGGCCGCGCGTCACCAGTGCGGCGCGGGTGTTGGCGCCGAAGCCGAGCCCGTCGGCGATGCCGGCCGCGATCGCCAGCACGTTCTTGACCGCGCCGCCGATCTCGACGCCGACGATGTCGGTGGAGGTATAGACGCGGAAGTAGTCGTTATGAAGACGGCGGGTGAGCGCAGCGGCGAAGTCGGCGTCGTTCGTCGCCACGGTGACGGCCGTGGGCAGTCCGCGCGCGACCTCGGCGGCGAAGGTCGGGCCCGAGATCACCGCCAGCGGCGGCCGCGCGGGGCATTCGTCCTCGATCAGTTCATGCAAGGGACGGCCGCGGCCGGGCTCGAGACCCTTGGTCCCCCAGGCGATGCGGACATCGCCCGGCCGGTGCTGAATGACGGAACGAACCACGGCGCGGAATGCCGCGCTGGGGGCGGCGATGAGGACATCGCGGACGCGCGCCAGCGCGGGCGCGATGTCGGACGCGATTTCGAGCCGATCAGGAAAGGCGATGCCGGGAAGATACCGGACATTCTGGCGTCGGCGCGCGAGTTCCGCCATCTGCGCCGGCTCGTTGCCCCACAGCAGGACGCGACTGCCGTTGCCGGCCAGCAGGATGGCGAGCGCGGTGCCCCACGATCCGGCACCGATCACCAGGATAGGGGCGTCGTCTGCGCTCATGTCGGCGAACCGGGCCGCTGCCCTCAGTGCCCGGTCTGGGGCGCCGCCTTCTGCTGCTCCTTCATGGCCTTCATGTGCTGGGCATAGAGCAGTTCGAAATTCACGGGGGCGAGCAGTAGCTGGGGAAATCCGCCCTTGACGACCAGGCTGGCGACGGCCTCGCGGACGAAGGGGAACAGCAGGTTCGGACAGTAACTGCCGAGCAATTCGCGCAACTCTTCCTCCGGCATTCCCTTGATGAAGAACTGTCCGGCCTGGTGCACCTCGGCCAGATAGGCGACCTTGCCGTCGAGCTTGGCGGTGACCGTGATCGACAAGATGGTCTCGTAGACGTCCTGGCCGATCGCCCCGCTGCGGTTACTCAGACTGACGTCTACCTCGGGGGCCCATTTCTTCTCGTCATGAAAGATCTGGGGCGAATTCGGCGTCTCGAAGGAGATGTCCTTGGAGTAGATCTTTTTGATGGCGAACTGTCTGGGGTTTTCATCCGACATGAAGGGGTCCTCGGTAATGATTCCACGATATTCCAAGCCCGGCGCCGACGGTTTTCGAGCCCGGCTACCTTAGCATGTTGGCCGGCGCCGTTCTATTCTCAGGCCTTGTTCACGGGGAGGCCCGCGCTCTCCCAGGCCAGTATTCCGCCGGAGAGTTTGGTGACGGAGGCGAAGTCGTTTCGGCGCAGCAGCGCGCTGGCGCGCGCGGCGCGCGGGCCGGTGCGGCAGTACACGACGACCGGCCGTCCGCGCCAGGCAGCGAGCTCACCGAGGCGTTCTTCCAGCGCGCTCAGCGGGATGTTGACCGCGTTGAGGATATGTCCGCCGGAGTATTCGCCGGGTTCACGCACATCGAGCACGGCCGCGTCCTGGTGATTAATCATCTCGACGGCCTCGGCCGGCTTGATTTCCTTGAATCCGAGCAGGCGGTCCTTGGCGACGCTCGCCGCGAGCAGGGCCAGGATGAACACGAGCGAGAGAAACAACAGCCAGTGATTGAGGATGAACGCGCCAATCTGATCCATCGGGGAAATGATCCGTTATCGGGTGCGTCCCGGCCGGGACGGGGTGGCGGATAGCTTAGTCGATCTGGTTCGGCGCGGCCACCCGCCGCCCCGCCGGGGGCGTTTCCTTGCGCCCACGGTTGTATAATAATCCGCGTTTGTTTCAGGCAGATGGTTGTCTTTGCCACGTCCGCCTATATATAGTCGTGTAGATGAAAGATTAAACTCGGTCTAAACTGGAGCCATGAACGCAGATACGAAACGCCCCAGACCGCTGGCCCTGATCATCCTCGACGGCTGGGGATACAGTGAGAACCCGCGCGACAACGCCATCCTCGCGGCGCGCAAACCCAACTGGGATCACCTGTGGCGGGATTATCCGCACGGACTGATCCAGGGCTCCGGCAACTACGTGGGCCTGCCCGCGGATCAGATGGGTAATTCGGAGGTCGGCCACCTGAACATGGGCGCCGGCCGGGTGGTCTACCAGGAAATCACCCGCATCGACCGCGCGATCGCCAGCGGCGAGTTCCAGGCCAACCCGGTGATACGCGGCGCGCTCGCGAAGGCGGCGGAGTCCGGTCGCGCGGTTCACATTTTCGGATTGCTGTCTCCCGGCGGCGTCCACAGCCACCAGGAGCATATTCACGCGATGATCCGCGCGGCGGTCAGCCGGGTCGGGGAGCGGGTCTATCTGCACGCCTTTCTGGACGGGCGCGATACACCGCCCAAGAGCGCAGCGGCCTATCTCGAGGGCGTCGAACAGGTATTCCGGGACGCGGGCGCGGGGTGCGTGGCCTCCATCGTCGGGCGCTATTACGCCATGGACCGCGACCAGCGCTGGGAACGCACGCGGCTGGCCTACGACCTGATCGCCGCCGGACGCGCCGACTACCGCGCCGGATCGGCGCGCGAGGCACTGGACATGGCCTATGCGCGCGGCGAGACCGACGAGTTCGTCAAGCCGACGCTGGTGGCGGCGGCTGACCGGACGCCGGTGCGGGTCGAGGACGGCGATGTCATTCTGTTCATGAACTTCCGCGCCGACCGCGCGCGCCAGTTGACGCGGGCCTTTACCGATCCCGCCTTTGACGCCTTCGAGCGCACCGCGCGGCCGCGTCTGGGCGAGTTCGTCTGTCTCACCGAATACAGCAAGGATTTCACCGTCCCGGTCGCCTTCCCATCCTCGACGATCCGAAACGGCTTCGGTGAATACATCGCCGCGCGCGGGTTGCGGCAGCTGCGTATCGCGGAGACGGAGAAATATGCCCACGTCACCTTCTTCTTCAACGGCGGCGAGGAACGCGAGTTCGCCGGCGAGGAACGCATCATGGTGCCGTCGCCCAAGGTGGCCACCTACGACCTCAAGCCCGAGATGAGCGCCGTCGAAGTCACCGACAAGCTGGTGGCGGCGATCGACAGCCAGCGCTTCGACGTCATCATCTGCAACTACGCCAACGCCGACATGGTCGGCCATTCGGGCAAGCTCGCCGCCGCGGTGCGGGCGATCGAGACTATCGACGCGTGCCTGGGGCGCGTCTACGACGCCCTCCGCCGGGTCGGTGGCGAGATGATCGTGACCGCGGATCACGGCAATGCCGAGCAGATGAGCGACGACAGCACCGGACAGGCGCACACCGCGCATACCTCCAACCCGGTGCCGTTCGTCTACGTCGGCCGGCCGGCGCGCATCGCGCACGAAGGCGCGCTGTCCGACATCGCGCCCACCATGCTCTACCTGATGGGTCTCGACCCGCCCCCTGAGATGAGCGGCCGCTCCATGGTGGAACTCGCCGCGCCTTGAGATTATAGTGCCGGGGTGATGCCCACGCCTTCATCCGCCGCGACATCCCCCGCCGGCACCTTCCACTCCGCTTCCTTGCGCCGGCGACCGCTGGCATACACGCTGCTGATGCTGGCGCTGTTCTGGTGCTGCGGCGGTCCGCCCGCATCCGCCGCGTCCGGTTCCGCCGGTGGCGCCGCGTCGGGCGCGGAAGAGAAGGAGAAGGCCGCCAAGCTGGAAGCGTTGCGCCGGACGATCAAGGACCTGCGCACCTCGCTCGACCAGGCGCGCGGCAAGCAGTCCGAGCTGCGCGGGCAGCTGCGTGATTCCGAGGTATCCATCGGCAGCCTGAGCCAGTCGCTCAAGAAGCTGAAGAAGGAACTGGAGCAGAAGGGCGCGGAGCTGCGCGGCCTGCGCGCCCGGCGTGACGAGGCGAACGCCGCGCTCGACCATCAGCGCCGGATCCTGGCGCAGCAGATCCTCGCCGGTTACGCGATGGGCCGGGAGGGGCACCTGAAGATCATCCTCAGCCAGCAGGAACCCTCCTCGGTCGGCCGCATGCTGACCTATTACGACTATCTGAACCGCGCGCGCGCCGCCCGCATCGAGGAGATCGATCATCGGCTGGCCGAGATCGGCGTCCTCGAGCACGCCATCGCCCAGCAGGCGGAGACGCTGGAGCAGCTGCACGGCGAACAGACACGGCAGTTGCAGGCCCTGCGCGACTCGCGCACCTCGCGCCGGCAGGTCCTGGTCAAGCTGGACGGCGAGATCAAGACCAAGCAGCAGAAGCTGGAGACCTTGCTGCAGGACGAGCGCAACCTGTCGGAGTTGCTCATCAAGCTGCGCCGGGCACTGGCGGAGATACCGGCGGAACGCCCTGCCGGACCGGGCGACTCGGCGCCCTTCGCCACGCACAAGGGCAAGCTGTCCTGGCCGGCGCGCGGCAAGATCACCGCCCGCTACGGCTCCGCGCGCCAGGTGGGCTCGCTGACCTGGCGCGGCGTCATGATCGGCGCCGAGGAAGGCGTCGAGGTCAAGGCGATCTATCGCGGGCGGGTGGCATTCGCCGACTGGCTGCGCGGCTTCGGGCTCCTCATCATCGTCGATCACGGCGACGGTTACATGAGCCTGTATGGACACAATCAGAGCCTCGCCAAGAACGTCGGCGAGTGGGTCGAGCGCGGGGAGACGATCGCGACGGTGGGCAACAGTGGCGGCCAGGATTCGGCCGGGCTGTATTTCGAGATCCGCCACAACGGAGTGCCGGACAATCCGCTGCGCTGGTGCCGTGCCGATACGCGCTGATGACGGTATTATTTCCGGTCTGTGGCGATGATTTTCTGCTAAAGTATGCCTCGGGTTCGAATTGCCGTCGGTGCGGCCGATACCGTGATCATGGAGGTGGGTAATGAAAATTGAAGCGCGTTACGTGTTGATCCTGGCTACCGGATTGATACTGGGCGTCTCGCTCACCATCGGTCACGGCGTGTTCGCGGAGCGCGAGGCGGCGCCCGCGCCGCTCCCGCTCAAGGAATTGCGCACCTTCACTGACGTGTTCGCCAACATCAAGAACAACTATGTCGAGCCCGTGGACGACAAGGAACTGATCGACAATGCGGTGCGCGGCATGCTGGCCGGGCTGGACCCGCATTCCGCCTATCTCGATGCGGAATCCTACGAGGAGCTGCAGGTCGGGACCACCGGCGAGTTCGGCGGCCTGGGCATCGAGGTCGGCATGGAGAACGGCTTCGTCAAGGTCATCGCGCCGATCGACGACACCCCCGCCCAGCGCGCCGGCGTCGAGGCGGGCGATCTGATCATCCGTCTCGACGACACCCCCGTGAAGGGTATGAGCCTCAAGGAAGCGGTCGACATGATGCGCGGCAAGCCTGGCACGTCGATCACGCTGACGATCGTACGCGAAGGGCACGACAAGCCGATCAAGGCCGTCATCACGCGCGACGTCATCAAGGTGAAGAGCGTCAAGAGCCGCATGCTGCAGCCCGGTTTCGGCTATGTGCGCATCACCCAGTTCCAGGCGGCCACCGGCGAGAACCTGGTCGAGGCGGTTAATGCCCTTAAGAAGGAAGGTGGCGGTCAGCTCAAGGGTCTCGTGCTCGATCTGCGCAATAATCCCGGGGGCGTGCTCAATGCCGCCGTGGATGTTTCCGACGCCTTCCTGGACAAGGGGCTGGTGGTCTATACCGAAGGACGTAGCGAGGATTCGCGCGTGGAGTTTCCGGCCGCCCCGGGCGACCTGCTCAACGGCGCGCCGATGGTGGTATTGGTCAATGTGGGTTCCGCCTCGGCCAGCGAGATCGTCGCCGGTGCGCTGCAGGATCACAAGCGCGCACTCATCATGGGCAGCAAGACCTTCGGCAAGGGCTCGGTCCAGACCGTGCTGCCGATGAACGACGGCAGCGCCCTGAAGCTGACCACCGCGCGCTATTACACGCCGTCCGGCCGTTCGATCCAGGCCGAGGGCATCGTGCCGGATATCCCGCTGGAGAACGTCAGGCTGGCGGCGGTCGAGGAGCCCGACTTCGCGGCCATCAAGGAGGCCGACCTCAGCCGCCATTTGGTCAACGGGGAAGGTTCCAGACCGGGCGGCGCCGCGCCCGGGGCGCCGGAGATGCCGGCTACAGGCGCCGCCGGAGACGAAACGAAGGCGAGTCTGGCCAGCGAGGATTATCAGCTCTACGAGGCGCTCAACCTGCTCAAGGGGCTGACCATCCTGAAGGGCGCGCAGTAAGGCCGTCCGCCGATGGGCGACTGCATGATCGAGGTTTGTTGAAACCCGCCGCTCTCATCGCCGGTATCTTCCTGCTGCCGCTCGCCTGCCTGCTGGGCGGTGTCGCGGCGGGGGAGGATCTCCCCCGTTATCCACCCGCGGTGAGCATCATCATCGATGATCTTGGCAATCGTCTGGGTGCCGGCGCCCGCGTCGTGACGCTGCCGGGCGCGGTAACCTGCGCCTTTCTTCCCAATACGCCCCATGCCCGTCACCTCGCCACCTTGGCGCACGAGGCGGGCAAGGAGGTCATGCTGCACCTGCCGATGCAGGCGGTCGGCACCCCGCTGAACGACGACGGCGGCCTGCTGGCGACCATGACCCGGCGCGAATTCCTCCACACCGTGCGCCGTGACCTGCTTGCCGTGCCCTATGTCAGCGGCGTCAACAATCACATGGGCAGCCTGCTGACCCAGTCGCGCGGCCATATGGGATGGCTGATGGAGGAACTGCGCCAGTACAGCGGCCTGTATTTCGTCGACAGCTTCACGTCAGTCCTCAGCGTCGCGTACCGGGTGGCGGGCGAGAACCGGGTGCCGACGGTGCGGCGCGACATCTTTCTCGACGCGGTGTTGGACGATGACGCCATTGCCCGTGAGTTCGACGGCCTGATCGAAACGGCCCGGAGGCAGGGCACCGCCGTCGCGATCGGGCACCCGCATCCGCAGACGCTGGCATTTCTCGAGGCGAATCTCGGACGCCTGCGCGAGGCCGGCATCGAGCTCCTGCCCGTCTCCCAGTTGATCCGCTATCGGCGCCTGCTGGACGACGAGCGCCGCACCGTGGTCGCATCGAAGACCTGGTCGCCCGCCGCCGATGCCGAGTATCCGGCACGGCTGATCAGCAACGCCAATTAGGTCATAAGGGAAGGGGACGGACTTAAGTCCGTCCCCGGTACCGTTCGGATACCCAAGCGGGGGCTTCTCATGACGAGCGTACTGGTTCCCTTGGCGCAGGGCTGCGAGGAACTCGAGGCGGTGACGGTGATCGACCTGTTACGCCGGGCCGGCATCGAGGTCATCACGGCGGGGCTTGAGGATGGCCCGGTGCGCGCCAGCCGCGGCACCCGGTTACTTCCCGATACGACGCTGGACGCCGCGCTGCGGCGCGATTACGACATGATCGTGCTGCCCGGCGGCCTACCCGGCGCCGACCACCTGCGCGCTGATGCACGCATCATTGCCCTGCTGCAGCGCATGGCCGCCGCGGGGAAATATACCGCCGCCATCTGCGCCGCGCCCAAGGTGCTCGCGGCCGCGGGCCTGCTCGACGGCCGCCGCGCCACCGCCTACCCGGGCACGCTGGACGGACTTGCCGTCCCGCGCCTGCAGCCGGTGGCCGAGCCGGTGGTGTGTGACGACCGCGTCATCACCTCGCGCGGACCGGGCACGGCGATGGATTTCGCCCTGTGCCTGATCGAAACCCTGGCCGGGCACGAGACGCGTGATCGGGTGGAGGCGGGGCTGGTTCGGGAGCCCCGGGACTCAGGGCCGAGTACCCGCTAATACTTCGCGAAAGGGGACACGCGAGCAGGGGACAGAGTTGAATTCTGTCCCCTTACAGGCGGCTCAATCCCGACCTGACCGCAGCCAGACCCACAGCAGAATGGCGGCGCCAAGCGCGCCGCTCAGCAACCCGGCCATGCGATGCGCGCCGCTGTCTCCACCGAGCAGTACTGCGGCGCAGATCAGCAGTCCGCTGCCGGTGACCGCCGCCACGGTGCGCCGGTTGGCGCGCCGGACCGCGCCGCGCAGTTCATCGAGCTGGGGTGAATGCCATTCCAGTCGCAGTTTCTCGTCGTGCGCCCGCTGCAGGGTATCGAACGCCAGATCGGGCAGCTGCGCGAGCTTGTCCAGCCAGTGGGGAAAGCGGGTCTTCACGGCGTTTATCAGGGCGAACACGCCGACATGCTCGCTCATCCAGCGCTCCAGAAACGGCTTCGCCGTGTGCCACAGATCCAGATCGGGATACAGCTGACGGCCCAGCCCTTCGATATTGAGCAAGGTCTTCTGAAGCAACACCAGTTGCGGTTGAATCACCATGTTGAAACGCCGCGCGGTCTGGAACAGGTGCAGCAGCAGGCGCCCGAAGGAGATGTCCTTCAGCGGACGTTCGAAGATCGGTTCGCATACCGTGCGGATCGCGGCCTCGAATTCGTCGATGCGGGTGCCGGCTGGCACCCAGCCGGATTCCACGTGCAATTCCGCCACGCGGCGGTAGTCGCGATTGAAGAAAGCGAGGAAGTTTTCCGCCAGGTAACGCTGGTCCTCCGGGCTCAGCGCGCCCATGATCCCGAAGTCCACCGCGATGTAGCGCCCCTCGGGTGAGACGAAGATGTTGCCCGGGTGCATGTCGGCGTGAAAGAAATTGTGGCGGAACACCTGGGTGAAGAAGATCTCGACGCCGCGCTCGGACAGCGCCTTGAGATCGATACCCGCGCGCCGCAGGGCGGCGATGTCGCTGATCGGGATGCCGGAGATGCGCTCCATCACCATCACGTTCGCGCGGGTCTGCGGCCAGTACACCTCAGGCACGTACAGCAGGGGTGATTCCGCGAAGTTGCGCCGCAGTTGCGAGGCGTTGGCCGCCTCGCGCATCAGGTCGAGCTCGTCCAGGATGGTCTTCTCGTATTCGGCCACCACTTCCCGTGGGCGCAGGCGCCGTCCTTCCGGCCAGTAACGCTCGGCAAGTTCCGCCAGCGTGTGCAGCAGCCCGACGTCGCGCCGGATGACGGTGCGGATCCCGGGACGCACCACCTTGACGATCACGGTGCGGCCATCCGGCAGCTCCGCCGCGTGCACCTGCGCGATCGAGGCGGAGGCGAGCGGCGTCTCGTCGAAGGCGGCGAACACCGCGTCGAGCGGCTGGCCGTAGGCGTGCTCGACGATCGCGCGCGCGATCGTGCCGGGAAACGGCGCGACGTCGTCCTGCAGGCGGGCGAACTCGTCGGCGATGTCGTCGGGAAGCAGGTCGCGCCGGGTCGACAGGATCTGGCCGAATTTGACGAACAGCGGCCCGAGTTCCTCCAGCGCCAGGCGCAGGCGCACGGCGCGCGGGGCGCGCGCACGCCGGAACCAGTTCCACGGCAGCAGATAGAGTGCGAAGCGGACGGGCCGGAACAGATGGGTCGCGAACACGATCTCGTCCAGACCGTGTTTGATCAGGATGCGGTTGATGTGCAGCAGGCGCAGGATCTGACCCGGGCGGATCCGCATCATGGCGCCGCGTCCGAAGGGTTCGGTCGCCGGCTCATGGAGTGCCTCCGTTTCCATCCCGGTCCAGGCGGCGCTGCAGGCGCGCGATGCGCTGTTCCAGCCGGTCGGCGTCGGTGCGCAGGACATCCACCGCGGCGATGAATTCCTCCACCTCGCGGCGCTGCGGCGTCAGCCGGGCCTCTTCGTGCAGGTACTCCCCGAGGTTGTCCGCCATGCCGGCGCCGGCCTCGCGCGACCAGCGGCCGAGTCCGCGCGCGAGATTGCCGATCTGGTGCGCGGCGACGTCGCCGACCAGGCGGGAAAGCTGCTCCTCCCAGTCGATGTCGATACCGTCGAGGATGCCTTTCATGCGCCGTCCCAGCTCGGTATCGCCCTCGATGCGCAGATCGTCTCCGAACAGCTCCCGCCGCCCGCCGCGGTCCAGCGCACCGCGCAACAGGCCGAGCGGGGTGCCGGAAAAGACGGCGTCCGGCGCCCGTTCGAGTTCGGCGGCGAGATCGATGCCGCCCGCGCCGGGCAGCATGTAGAAGCGAAGGTCGAACGGCTGCAGACGCAGCTCGACCGCCTTGCCGGACAGGCCGGCGAGGCGGTCGAGCGTGGCCGGGTCGAGTTGCAGCGCGCGGTTGAGCGTCGACTGAAGCGCGCCGAGCGCCGTGGTCGTGAAGAGTGTCCGCAGGCTCACGGGGCGGTCTCGCGCCGCTTCAGAGTTTGTAACCGCGATGCAGGGCGACGATGCCGGCGGAGAGGTTGAGGTAATCGCAGCGCGCGAAACCGGCATTCTCCATCATCGTCTTGAGCTCGCCCTGCGGCGGATGCATGCGGATCGACTCGGCCAGATAACGGTAGCTGGCCTCGTCCCGCGCCACCAGCCGGCCGATCAGGGGGAGCACCTTGAACGAATACTGGTCATAGAGCTGCGCCACCGGCGCCAGCGTCGGTCGCGAGAACTCCAGCACCAGCAGGCGTCCGCCCGGCCTCAGCACGCGGTGGATCGAGGCCAGCGCGGCTACCTTGTCGGTGACATTGCGCAGGCCGAAGCCGATCGTGACCAGATCGAAGCTGTTGTCCGCGAAGGGCAGGCATTCGGCATTGGCCTGCACATATTCGATGTTGCCGGCCACGCCGTGGTCGAGCAGGCGGTCGCGTCCGGTACCGAGCATCGCCGCGTTGATGTCGGCGGAGACCACCATGCCGTCGGCGCCTGCGCGCGCGGCGAGCCGCCGGGACAGGTCGCCGGTGCCGGCGGCGAGATCAAGCACGCGCTGGCCGGACCGCACGCCGGCCAGATCGATCGTGAACCGTTTCCACAGCCGGTGCACGCCGAGGGACATCAGGTCGTTCATCAGGTCGTAGCGACCGGCGACGGAATCGAATACGCCGCGCACGCGGGCGACCTTCTCCGCCGCCGGGATCTGTTCAAAACCGAAGTGGGTGTGACCCGACTTGTCGACTGGAGGCTTCATGGCGGGTTCTCGCGCCGGCTCTCAGGGCTGGCGCACGTGTCCGGCATGCGCCAGCCGTTGCAGGTAGTCGTCCCACAATGCGTCCCGTTGCGCGCCGAGACGGTAGAGCAGATCCCAGGAGTAGAGTCCGCTGTCGTGACCGTCGTCGAACACCAGCTTGATCGCGTAGGTGCCGACCGGTTCGATGGCCTTGATGTTCACGTGTTCCTTGCCGACTTGCAGCACCTCCTGACCGGGCCCGTGACCGCGCACCTCGGCGGAGGGGGAATACACGCGCAACAGCTCGCAGGGCAGCTCGAATCGGGCGCCGTCGTCGAAGGCGACCTCGAGCACGCGCGATTTCTGGTGCAGGCGGATCTCGCTCGGTCTGGGCAGCTGGGTCATGTCGTTCGGCCGTGGTCCGTTTCCCTACAGGATGTAGCGGCTCAGGTCCTCGTTCTCCACCAGCTCGCCGAGGTGCCGATCGACATATTTCGCGTCGATGAGGATCTGCTGGCCGGGGTGGTCGGAGGCCTCGTAGGACAGCGTCTCCATCACCCGTTCCATGACGGTGTGCAGGCGGCGCGCGCCGATGTTTTCGGAGCGCTCGTTGACCTGCCAGGCGATCTCGGCGAGGCGCCGGATCCCGTCCGGAGCGAATTCGACGGCGACGTTCTCGGTCGCGAGCAGTGCCCGGTATTGATCGGTCAGGGAGGCGTCGGGCTCGGTCAGGATGCGCACGAAGTCCTCCGCCGTCAGGGCGTCGAGCTCGACGCGGATCGGCAGCCGGCCCTGCAGCTCCGGGATCAGGTCGGAGGGCTTGCTGAGGTGGAAGGCGCCCGAGGCGATAAACAGGATGTGGTCGCTCTTCACCATGCCGTGCTTGGTGTTGACGGTACAGCCCTCGACCAGCGGGAGCAGGTCGCGCTGCACGCCCTCGCGCGACACGTCCGGTCCCTGGGTGTCGGAGCGGCGCGTGATCTTGTCGATTTCGTCGAGGAACACGATGCCGTTCTGTTCCACGGCCTCCAGCGCGCGCGTCTTGATCTCTTCCTCGTTGATGAGTTTCGCGCTCTCCTCGTCGGTGAGCAGCTTGAAGGCCTCGCGGATCGGCAGGCGGCGCTTCCGGGTGCGCTGGCCGGCGAGATTCTGGAACAGCCCCTGCAGCTGGCTGCTCATCTCCTCCATGCCGGGCGGTGCCATGATTTCCACCCCGACGGAGGCCATGCTCAGCTCGACGTCGATTTCCTTGTCGTCGAGTTCGCCCTCGCGCAGCTTCTTGCGGAACTTCTGCCGCGTGGCGCTCTCGGTGCTCTCGGCCTCGCCGCCGCGCGCCGGCGGCAGCAGGATATCGAGGATGCGGTCTTCCGCCAGATCCTCGGCGCGGTGCCGTACACGCTTCATCTCCAGTTCGCGCGTCATCTTGATGGCGACATCGACCAGGTCGCGGACGATCGATTCGACGTCGCGCCCGACGTAGCCGACCTCGGTGAACTTGCTCGCCTCAACCTTGATGAACGGCGCATTGACCAGGCGCGCGACGCGGCGCGCGATCTCGGTCTTGCCGACCCCGGTCGGGCCGATCATCAGGATGTTCTTCGGCGTGATCTCATTGCGCAGCTCGCCGGCCACCTGCATGCGCCGCCAGCGGTTGCGCAGGGCGATGGCGACGGCGCGCTTGGCGGCGCCCTGGCCGATGATGTACTTGTCCAGTTCCTGGACGATTTCGCGCGGGGTCATCTCTGACATAGGCGTATTACCGGCGGACATCAGCCCGCGGCCAGTTCTTCGATGGTGACATTGGTATTCGTGTACACGCAGATCCCGGCGGCGATGGCGAGCGATTTTTCCACGATGGCGCGCGCGTCCAGCGCGGAGTTTTCCAGCAGCGCGCGCGCGGCGGCCAGGGCGTAGAAGCCGCCCGAGCCGATCGCCATCAGGCTGTGCTCCGGCTCGATGACGTCGCCGTTGCCGGAGATGATCAGCGAGTCCTTTGCATCCGCCACCGCCAGCAGGGCCTCCAGCCGGCGCAGCATGCGGTCGGTGCGCCAGTCCTTGGCCAGTTCCACCGCGGCACGGGCGAGGTTGCCCGAATGCTTCTCCAGCTTGCCCTCGAAGCGCTCGAACAGGGTGAAGGCGTCCGCCGTGCCGCCCGCGAATCCGGCCAGCACGCGCCCGTTGTACAGGCCGCGCACCTTGCGCGCGTTCCCCTTCATGATGGTGGCGCCGAGCGAGACCTGGCCGTCGCCGCCGATCACCACCCGGCCGTTGCGGCGCACCGAGAGGATGGTGGTGCCGTGGTATTGTTCCAAGATCCGTCCCCTGTGCTTGAATGGCGGTGGAACCGGCAATTGTACACCAAGGCGGCGGAGGCCAGAAAATACCCGCCGGCGGGCGGTCTCCGGTGTCGATCCGATATACTGAGTCTCACGGGCGTGTCGCCCGTTCCCATGTGCCGGAGGAATTCCATGTTCAAGCGTCCCGTCGTCATCGTCGCCGTCCTCGCGGCCGTGATCGCCGCCGTCATGGCGTATGACCGCCACAACCGGACCGGGCAAACGGCCGCGCCCGACTCCGGGGTCCTCGTGCGGCCGTATTCGCCGGTGCTCGGCCCCGCCGAGGCGCCGGTTACCATCGTCGAGTTCTTCGATCCCGCCTGCGAGGCCTGCCGGAGCTTCTACCCTGTCCTGAAGCAGATCCTCGCGATGTTTCCGGGAGACGTGCGCCTGGTCATGCGATATACCCCTTTCCATCAGGGTTCGGACGAGGCGGTGCGGATCCTCGAGGCGGCGCGGATGCAGGCGCTGTTCGAGCCGGTACTGGAGGCGCTGCTGGCGCGGCAGCCGGAATGGGCGATTCATGGCGCGCCCGACCTGGCCCTGGCCTGGGACATCGCCGGCGCGGCCGGTCTCGATCTCGTGCGCGCCCGCGCCGATGCGGCCATTCCGGCGATTGACGTCGTTCTGACGGAGGACCTCGCGGATACCCAGTCCGCCGGCGTCACCCAGACCCCGACCTTCTTCGTCAACGGCAAGCCGCTGTCGTCATTCGGGGCGCGGCAACTGCTGGATCTGGTGGAGAGTGAGGTGCGTGATCTGGGCGGGGGCCGATAGCGCATGGGTCCGGCGATCGGTGCCGAGCGATCCGCGCGCGCGAACCGCCTCAATCACAAGGGCTGCAGTTCCTCGATGATTTCTCCGATCACGCCGTCCCAATCTCCCGGTCGCTGCTGCCTGAACAGGCGCAGTGACGGATACCACGGGCTGTCCCTGCACTCCGTCATCCAGCGCCAGTCGGGACGGGTGGACAGCAGGACCCACGCGGTCTTGCCCAGGGCACCGGCGAGGTGGGCGACGGAGGTGTCCACGCTGATCACCAGGTCCAGTGCGGAGAGCAGGGCCGCGGTGTCCGAAAAGTCTCTGAGTTCATCCTGGTGCGAGCGGACTTGGGCGAATTCTGCCAGCGCGGCGAGATCGTCCGGCCGGACCTCGCGTTGCAGCGAGTGGAATTCGAAGTCCAGCCGCAGCAGCGGTTCCAGACGGCGCAGCGCGATGCTGCGATCGCGGTCATTCCGGTGTCCGGCATACCCGGACCACACCAGTCCGATCCGCGTGCGCGATCGGGCGCCGAGCCGCGCGCGGGCTTCCTCCACCTTGCGTGGATCGGCGGCGAGATAGGGTATCTCCGCCGGGACGGTCTCGACGCGGGTCCTGAAGGCCAGTGGCAGGCTCATCAGCGGACACTGCAGATCGAAGTCCGGCAGCGTTTCGCCCTTGATGATCCGCTTGGCCCGGGCCTGCAGCGTGGCCGCCAGCGCGGCGAGGGGCGCGGGGATCTCCAGCAGGACCGTGGCGCCCAGGGCCTCCATCCGCGGGACATAGCGCATGAACTGGATCGCATCACCCAGGCCCTGTTCCGCGTACAGCAGCACGGTCTTGCCGGCGATCGACTGTTCGCCCGTCCACTCGGGCCGCGTGAACTCCCGTCTCCACTCCGCGAACTGATTCGTTTTCCGCCGCCACTCATAGAGCGGCCAGCCGCCCGCGTAATCGCCCAGCAGCAGTTTCTGTATGCCGAGGTTCATGTGGGCCTCGGCGAAGTCCGGCTTGAGGCGGATCGCCTGTTCGTAACTGGCGATCGCGTCGGCCGGCCGGTTCAGGTCGCGCAGGACGTTGCCCCGGTTATTGTGGGCCTCGGCGGAGTCGGGTTTCAGCGCGAGCGCGCGAGCGAGGTTTTCCAGCGCCTCCGGGTGACGGTTGAGGTCGCGCAGGACGAGTGCGCGGTTGTTGTACGCCTCGGCGAGATCGGGCATGAGCGCGAGCGCACGGTCATACGCCGCCAGCGCCTCCTGCAGGCGGCCGAGGGCGCGCAGCGCGCCGCCGCGGTCGAGGTACGCCTCGACGAGACCGGGTTTCAGGGCGAGCGCGCGATCAAGGCTTTCCAGTGCCTCCGCGTGCCGGTTGAAGTCACGCAGGACGCGGCCGCGGTAACTGTGCGCCTCGGCGAAGTCCGCTTTCAAGGCGATGGCGCGGTCGAGACTCTCGAGCGCCTCGCGCGGGCGGCTGAGGTCACGCAGGACGATACCGCGGTTGGCGTGCGCCTCGGCGATGCCGGGCATGAGAGCGACCGCCCGGTCGAAGATCGCGAGGGCCTCCTGCGCGCGCCCGAGTGCGCGCAGGGTGACGCCGCGGTTGAGGTGGGCCAGGGCGAAGTCGGGTTTGCGCCGGATCGCCTCGTCGAAGCTCGCCAAGGCCTCCTGATGGCGCCCCAGGTCCTGCAGGGTATTCCCGCGATTATTGTGCGCCTCGGCGAAGTCCGGTTTGAGGGCGATCGCGCGCTCGAAGTCCGCCAAGGCCTCGCGATTGCGCCCCGACTTCCGGTGGAGCTGGCCGCGATTGAACAGCGCGACGGCAAAGCCGGGATCGAGTGCGATGGCGCGGTCGTAACAGCCCAGGGCGTCGTTCGGACGCGCCAGCGCCTCGAGCACGATGCCGCGGTTGTACTGGGCGAGCGCGTTACGCGGATCTTTTTCGCAGGCAAGCGCCAGAAATCCCAGGGCGTCATCCTTGTCGCCCGCCTGAAAGCGGAGGATGCCCAGGTGATGGAGGGCGTCGAAGCTGCCTGGCGCCAGCATCAGCGCCCGTCGCAATACCTGTTCCGCCTCGGGCAGCCGGCGCTGCTGACTGAGCACGAGCGCCTGGTGGATAAGGGCGGGGACGGAGGCACTTGCCTGTCCCTTGTCCGGCGTCGCCTCGTTCATGGCGATGTCTCAGGCACGTCCGCGCCGGCGCGCGCGCGGATGCGCCGCATCGTAGACCTCGGCGAGGTGCTGGAAGTCGAGATGGGTGTAGATCTGGGTGGTGGAGATGTCGGCATGTCCGAGCAGCTCCTGTACGGCGCGCAGGTCGCCGCTGGATTCGAGCAGATGGCTGGCGAACGAATGGCGCAGCATGTGGGGATGGAGCGCGCCCTCCAGTCCCTGGCGCCGTCCCCAGAAGCGGATGCGGGACTGTACCGCGCGCGCAGTCGTGCGCCGTCCGGCCAGCCCGATGAACAGCGCCCGCGGGTCTGGACCGGGGATGGTCAGGCGCTGATCGATCCAGGCCCTGAGCGCCGCGCACGCCTGGCGTCCGACCGGTACCACCCGGGTCTTGTTGCCTTTGCCGGTGACGCGCACGGTGCCGTCGTTCAGGTCGAGATCGGTGAGGTCCAGGGCGACCAGTTCGGACAGGCGCAGGCCTGAGGAGTAGAACAATTCCATGATGGCGCGATCGCGCAGCGCCAGCGGCCCGTCCGCGGGCAGTTCGAGCAGGCGACTCATCTGATCGACATCGAGGGCGTTCGGCAGGCGGCGCGGCGATTTCGGGGCGCGGATACCGGTCGCCGGGTTATGTCCCAATTCCTGTTGTCCGAGCAGATATTCGAAGAAGCTGCGCAGGGCGGACAACAGGCGCTGCAGGCTGCGGCCGTCGAGACCGCGCCGGTGCTGTGCCGCGACCAGGGCGCGGATGTGATGCGCAGTCAGCTGGTTCCAGTGCGCGATGCGCTCCGCGGCGCAGAATGTCTCGAGAACGGCGAGGTCGCGCCGGTAGGCGGACAGGGTATGCGGGGAGAGCCGGCGTTCGACGCGCAGGCTCTCCAGGAAGCGCGTGATCCAGCCGGAGCGCTCCATGACTCAGGCAGGCGCCGCGTCGCGCAGGCAGGCGGCGAGTTTGCGCCCGATCAGTTCGTTCATGTAGTTGAGGTACGTGGTGCCCATTTCCGGCGTGAAACGCTCAGCGTTGCGGCTGCCGATGGCGAGCAGGCCAACCACGGGCTCGCCGGCGCCTCCGGCGAGCGGCAGCAGCGCCGCCGAGCCGATTTCGCCCGCGGTCGTGGGGAAGAGTTGCACCAGCTGTTCGTTCGGCAGGTGCCCGCACGCCGGCCGGCCGGCGGTGAGGATCGGCTGCAGCGATGACGCCAGACGGTCCGGCTCGATTGCCTCGACGTTCAGGAAGCCGAGCGCATCGGCATCGAAGCGGGCCAGGCCGGAGGCCGGGAACAGGCGCAGTGTCGCCGCGTCGGCGTGAAAGTCCTGTCGCAGGCCTGTCTCGAGCAGGGCGAGGGCCTCGTCCAGCGTCGTGCAGTCCATCAGTTTTACGGTAAGTTGTTGCAGACGCGCGATGAGTTCGTCGTTGTAACGTGCGATCTGAACCAGTTCCTGTAGCTGGGCGCGGTAGCGCTGAGTCTCCTCGCGCAGCAGCGCGACCTGACGCTCCACCAGCGAGATGGCGCCGCCGGTGGGGTGGGGCAGGGTGAGCGCGCGGATCAGGTCGTCGCGTCCCTGGAAGAAATCGGGATGGCGGCGCAGATAGTCCTCGACGCTCTGTGCTGTCAGTATCGGCAGGTCGCCCGCGGCGCCGGTCTGCGATGTGTTCATAAGGCGATGTTTCCCTCGAATACCAGTGTGGCGGGTCCGGTCATGGCGACGCTGGCGTCGCCGCCTTCCCACTCGACGAACAGCTTGCCGCCCGGCAGTTCCACCGCGACACGCGGGTCGAGCAGGCCGCGCAGACGGCCGGCGACCACGGCGGCGCAGGCGCCGCTGCCGCAGGCGAGCGTCTCACCGGCGCCGCGCTCGAAGACGCGCAGGCGGATATGTGTGCGATCCTCGATCTCCATGAAGCCGACGTTTACGCCCTCCGGAAAGCGCCGGTCGTGTTCCAGCCGGGGGCCGAGCCGCTCCACCGGGGCGCGGGTGACATCGTCGACCCGCAGGACGGCGTGCGGATTACCCATGGAAACCGCGTTGATCTCCACCGGCTCGCCGTCGATGTCGAGGATATAGTCCGGTCCGGGCTGATCGGTGACAAAGGGCACGACGGCGGGATCGAGGCGCGGAGTCCCCATGTCCACCGTGACCAGGTTGCCGTCCAGCAGCTGCGTACGCAACAGTCCGCTGCGCGTTTCCAGCACCAGCCGGTCTTTCTCTGTCAGGCCGTGTTCACGCACGAAGCGGGCGAAACAGCGCGCGCCGTTGCCGCACTGTCCGGCCTCGCTGCCGTCGGCATTGAATATCCTGTAACGGAAGTCGGCGCGCGCATCGCCCGCGGGTTCGACCAGCAGCAGCTGATCGCAACCGATGCCGACGTGGCGGTCGGCGAGATAGCGGATCTGTTCGGGGCTGAGCGAAACGGGCTGGCTGACGGCGTCGATGATGACGAAGTCATTGCCCAGACCGTGCATCTTGCTGAACAGCAGGCTGGTGTTGGTGGTCGGCACGATACAGGCGGCGTTCTCAGGGAATGTGCCCGCAGTATAGCAAGCTTGTCCGGGTGTGTGCAGCGCCAGCCCGTGCATCGGACGACTGCGACGGAGGCGCGGTTACGAGCCCCATTCCGATGAGTTTTGTGCCGGATTCCACTGAAAACGATCCAGCGCTATATCACCGGACGACTTGAAAGCGACGCCTTCCTGCGCGAGCAGGCCGCGCTGGATCTGCTCGAAATACGATTCTGCGCGCCGGCTGATCCTTCCGCTGGCGTTGACGACGCGGTGCCACGGGACATCGCTCCCGGCCGGCAGGGCATGGAGCGCGTAGCCGACCTGCCGAGCCTGACGCGGGATACCGGCGAGCCGGGCGATCTGCCCGTACGTCGCAACGCGCCCGCAGGGGATCCGTCTGACCGCCGCGTAGATCCGTTCATAGGTATTGCCCTGCGGGCGGTGATAAGTCGTCATCGCTTACCGGCATCCTCGCGCGCCTGGCTCCGGACAGCCGACGTTGCCGGGGGGAGACCGGATCTAGTCCCCGCCGGGAATTCCAAGAGAATCCCAGATTTCGTCGACGCGCCGTTTGGTTCCGGCGTCCATGGAGATGGGTGTGCCCCATTGCCGTTCGGTTTCTCCCTTCCACTTGTTCGTCGCGTCGAAGCCGATCTTGGATCCGAGCCCGGAGACCGGCGAGGCGAAGTCGAGGTAGTCGATCGGGGTGTTCTCGATGATGACGGTGTCGCGCGCCGGATCCATGCGCGTGGTCATGGCCCACACTACGTCCTTCCAGTCGCGCACGTTCACATCGTCGTCGGTGACGATGACGAACTTGGTGTACATGAACTGGCGCAGGAACGACCACACGCCGAACATCACGCGCTTGGCGTGGCCGGGATACTGCTTGCGCAGGCTGACGCAGGCGACGCGGTAGGAGCAGCCCTCGGGCGGCAGGTAGAAGTCGGCGATCTCGGGAAACTGCTTCTGCAGGATCGGCACGAACACTTCGTTCAGCGCGACGCCGAGCACCGCCGGTTCGTCGGGCGGGCGGCCGGTGTAGGTGCTGTGATAGATGGGATCGTCGCGGTGGGTGATGCGGTCGATGGTGAACACCGGGAAGCGCTCGACCTCGTTGTAATAGCCGGTATGGTCGCCGAACGGGCCTTCGGGCGCCTCGTCTCCGGGATGAATGTTCCCCTCGAGCACGAACTCTGCGCTGGCCGGCACCGAGAGGTCGCTGCCGATGCACTTCACGACTTCGGTGCGGCCGCCGCGCAGCAGACCCGCGAAGGCGTATTCGGACAGCGTGTCGGGCACCGGTGTCACGGCGCCCAGGATGGTGGCGGGATCTGCGCCCAGCGCGACGGCGACCGGGAACGGCTCGCCCGGATGCGCCGCCTGCCAGTCGCGGTAATCGAGCGCGCCGCCGCGATGCGCGAGCCAGCGCATGATGACGCGGTTGCGCCCGAGCACCTGCTGGCGGTAGATGCCGAGGTTCTGCCGCGGCTTGTGGGGTCCGCGCGTGACCACCAGCGCCCAGGTGATCAGCGGCGCGACGTCGCCTGGCCAGCAGGTCTGGATCGGCAGGCGGGCGAGGTCGACCGCGTCGCCCTCGATGACGTTGCGCTGGCACGGTGCGTCGCCGACCGTCTTCGGGCTCATGTTGAGCACCTGCTTCAGCACCGGCCACTTGTCCCAGGCGTCGCGCAGGCCGGCCGGGGGTTCAGGTTCCTTCAGGTAGGCGAGCAGTTTACCGGTCTCGCGCAGGGCCGCGACCGAGTCCGCCCCCATGCCGAGCGCGACGCGTTCGGGGGTGCCGAACAGATTGGCGAGCACGGGAATGGTGTGGCCCCTGGGGCGTTCGAACAGCAGCGCCGGACCGCCTTTGCGCAGCGTGCGGTCGCAGATCTCGGTCATTTCGAGATGCGGGTCGACCTCGGTCCGTACGCGGACCAGGTCACCTTTCTGTTCCAGCGCGGCGATGAAGTCGCGCAGATCGCGGTATTTCATGCAAGGACTCGCCTGTGATGGTTGTGCCGGCGTATCGGGCCGGAGGGCAGCGCAAGCCGCTTCATTATACGTTCTCGCATGCGAGCGTGCGCCTTACCGCTCGAATTCGGCGATTACCGGCGCGTGATCCGAGGGGCGCTCCCAGGCGCGCGGTATCGCGTCGACGCGGCAGTCGAGGCAGCGTTCGCACAGGCGCGGGCTGGCGAGGATGTGATCGATGCGCAGCCCGAGGTTGCGCCGGAAGGCCGCCATGCGGTAATCCCACCAGCTGTACACCGTTGCATCGGGATGCTTCAGGCGCAGGGTATCGCACAGTCCGGTCGCGAGCATACGACCGAAGGCCGCGCGCTCCGGGAGGCTGAACAGTACCTGGCCTTCCCAGATCGCGGGATCGTGCACGTCGAGCGCTGCGGGCGCGATATTGAAATCGCCCAGCACGACCAGTTCGGGATGGCGCGCGAGTTCTCCGCGGATGAAGTCCGTCACCGCGGCGAGCCAGTCCAGCTTGTAGCGATACTTGTCGGACTCGACACTCTCCCCGTTGGGCACGTAGAGGTTGATCACGCGGACCCCGTCGCAACTGAGGGCGAGGATGCGCCGCTGCGGATCGTCCAGCCCGGGGATGTCCTGCAGGACATCGTCTACCGCTTGCCGTGTGAGGATGGCCACGCCGTTGTAGGTCTTCTGTCCGGAGTATGCCGCCTGATAGCCGGCGGCGAGGATCTCCTCGCGCGGAAACTGCTCGTCCTGCAGTTTGGTCTCCTGCAGGGCCAGGATGTCCGGCTGTGCCGCCGTGAGCCAGTCGAGCACCTGCGGTAAACGCACGCGCAGTGAATTGACGTTCCAGGAGGCGATCTTCATCAGACAGGTCTTCGTTCGAGCGGCGGCTCGTGTTTCCGCAGCCTAGCGCGGGCGAAGGGCAAATACAAATGCGTCGCCAGGGTATCAGGGGGGATCCGGGCAGGGCGCCGTGCAGATGGAGGATGACGACGGCCCGGATGCCGGTATCATATTCGGGGCCGGCGCCGTATCTACGGGGACGGAGGGGAACGCATTTCGGGTCAGTGGGCAAAGACACAGATGGGCGAGCACATGACGGTGGATAATCCGGACTTGATCCTGCCCGGCGAGGTGAATACCTTGTCCGAGCTGTTCCTTGAGCGCGTGCGGCGCAATCCGCAGTCCCCGGCCTACCGCTATTTCGACGCGGGCAGCGGGGACTGGCGGGAGCTTTCCTGGGCCCGGATGGCGGCGGAAGTGGAGCGCTGGCGTGCCGCTTTGCACGAGGAGGGCCTGGCTCCCGGCGAGCGCATCGCCGTCATGTTGCCGAACGGCATCGAATGGGTATGCGTGGACCAGGCGGCACTGAGCCTCGGGCTCGTGGTGGTGCCTCTGTTCGTGAACGACCGCCCGGACAACGTCGCCTATATCCTGCGTGAAACCGCGGCGCGGCTGCTGTTGCTTGATGAACCGGGGCTGTGGGAGGCGATACGCCCGCTACTTGCCGGGTCTGCTTCCTTGAGTCGGGTGATCGTGCGCGGGGATGCCGCGGCGGAAGATGCCCGTGTGAAGGCGCTGCGGGACTGGCTGGATGCGGCGGCCGTCGGCGCCCCCGCGCCGGCGGGCGGGGGCGGAGGCCGGGAGGATCTGGCCGCGATCGTGTTCACCTCCGGTACCGCGGGCCGTTCCAAGGGTGTGATGCTGACGCACGGCAATATCTTGTGGAATGCCCATGCCAGTTATAGCAGCAATCCGGTGAGTGCCGCCGACACCTTCCTGTCCTTCCTGCCGCTGTCGCACACCTTGGAGCGCACCGTGGGGTATTACCTGCCCATGATGGCGAACGCCTGCGTGGCCTTCGCGCGTTCGGTCACGCAGCTCGGTGAGGACCTGGCCACGGTGCGCCCCACGGCGCTGATCTCCGTTCCACGGATCTATGAGCGTGTCTACAGCCGGATTCAGACGCAGATGGACGGGCGCTCCGGGCTGGCGCGCTGGTTGTTCCGTCTGGCGGTCGATACTGGATGGGCGCGCTTCCAATATCTGCACGGGCAGGCGGGCTGGCGCCCCGCGCTATTGCTGTGGCCGCTGCTGCGGCGCCTCGTCGCCGGCAAGGTGCTTGCCCGTCTCGGTGGCCGGATCCGCATCGCGGTGTGCGGCGGCGCGCCGCTCCCGGCCGAGGTGGCGCGCACCTTCATCGGGCTGGGCCTGCCGCTGATCCAGGGCTATGGTTTGACCGAGGCGAGTCCGGTGTTGAGCGGAAACCGCCTGAGTGACAACGAGCCGGCGAGCGTGGGGCATCCCCTGCGCGATGTCGAGATCAGGGTCACCGCACAGGGGGAATTGCTTGCGCGCAGCCCTGGAGTCATGCGGGGCTACCTGAACGATCCCGTGGCGACTGTGGCCGCGGTCGATGCCGAGGGCTGGCTGCATACTGGCGACAAGGCGAAGATCGAGAACGGATATATCTACATCACGGGGCGGCTCAAGGACATCATCGTTCTGTCCAATGGCGAGAAGGTCTCGCCGGTGGACATGGAACTGGCGCTGACCGCCGATCCCTTGTTTGAACAGGTACTGGTCGTGGGCGAGGGCCGGCCGTATCTGACCGCGCTGCTGATACTGAATCAAGAGCGCTGGTCGGCACTGGCGCAGCAACTGGGTGTGCCACAGGACGATCCGCGCGTACTGCAGTCGCCGATCGTGGTCCGCGAGGCGGGGCGGCGGATCGAAGGACTGACGCGGGACTTTCCGGGGTACGCGCGCATACGGCGCTTCAGCCTGAGCCTCGAGTCATGGACGGTGGAGAACGGGTTGCAGACACCGACGCTCAAGCTGCGCCGCCAGCGCATCGCGGAACAGGCCGGCACCGTGATCGACCGCCTCTACGCGGGACATTGAAATGACTGAGGACGCGGTTTCGGATTGTTTTCCGGAGGGACGCCAGCCTACGGTGCGCGTGCTGGCCATGCCGACCGACACCAATGCGGCGGGTGACATCTTCGGCGGCTGGATCATGTCCCAGGTCGACATCGCCGGGAGCATCGCCGCCTATCGCCGCGCCAGCGGCCGCGTGGTGACGGTGGCCGTCAATTCCTTCCAGTTCCACAAGCCGGTCTTCGTCGGCGATCTGATCAGCTGTTACGCGGAGGTGGCGCGCGTGGGCCGTACCTCGCTGACGGTACGCGTCGAGGTGTATGCGGAACGCGGCCGCGGAATCGAGGAGGCCATCAAGGTCACCGAGGCGACATTGACCTACGTCGCCATCGATTCGGATCGGAAACCGCGCCCCGTCGACCGGGGCGCGGGCGATGTTAATTGACCGCCGCGGCGTGATCCGGTCCGGCCGTCCCGGTCTTGCGCAGATTGACGAGCACCCCGACGCCGCGTGATTTCACGGACAGGATCTCGTGCCCGTCCTTGCGCAGGCTTTCCGCGGCCTGTTGCGCCAGCTTCTCGCTGCCGAACAGGAACCCGGCCGTGGTCCCCGCCGGGATACGGCGCAGCTCGTTGCGCGCCTTGACGTAGTGCAGGGGGCAGCCGAAGGCCGTCAGATCGATGCCCTCAGAGTTTTTTTTTCCGCCGTGGCGACCACGACGGCCGGCATGGAGGCGCTCAGGTCGAGCTGACGGTCGATGTCCTGGCAGACCGCGGCGGATGCGGCGGTCCATTGATCCATCTCCTGATTCAACGCCTTGTAGGCGGCCTCGTCGAAATCTTCCTTCAGTGCGTCCAGTCGTGTCGCGAAATCGAGCAGGTGATGGCCGAGGTCCGCCTTGGCCGGCAGGGAGACCGACAGCTGGCGGCCGATCTCACCGAGTTCCGCGCCGGCGGGTTGCCCTGCCAGGAACAACAGCGACTGCCCGACCAGACGGCCGATGGCCTGAGCACACTCGATCGACTCCTCGTATTTGCGCTGCAAGAAGAAGCCGTTGCGATAGTTGCGTTCGTTCGCCGCCTCGGCGAAATTCGCCGCGACCGTTTCCTGGGCCGCGCCGGCGCATTCACCGCCACCGAACTGCTCGACCTTGAACGCGCCCTCGTCGCCATGGTCACGCAGCACGGTGGCGATCTCCTCCGGCGCCACGGTGCTGATATCGTTAAGCAAACCGGCGAAGTAGTTTCCCTCTTGCCGATGCGACCAGGCAAAGAAGGATTCACCGTTGCCGCGCTCCTTTGCATAGGTCTGCTGTACGCGCTCAATCGCCTGCTGGATACGCGCGGACGGGATCGACGGCCCCTTGATCGCGAGGCCACCACCGTGGCGGCCGTCACCGCCCAGATACATCTGGTAGTGCGGGACGAGCTTGCCATGGACGCGCCGGCCCTCGCCGTAGATGCCGATATCGCCGGTTTCCGGCTGGGCGCAACCATTGTGGCATCCGCTGGCGCGGATGCGCAGATCATGCTCGCCGCCGCTGATCTTGGCGCCGATCTTCTTCGAGGCGGTGATGCCGAGGCGGCAGGTCGAGGTGCCAGGGCAGGCCACGACGTCATCGCCCGTTATGGGTTCGGCCAGACCCAATGCTGCGAGGCCCTCACGCAGTACTGTGACCTGTCCGTCCGGTACGCCGACCAGAATCAGGTTCTGATCCTGGGTGGTACGGACATCGGACAGGTTCAGCTTGTTCATGAGCGCGGCGATGCCGTGCATCTGCGGTCCGGTCAGATCGCCGATTGGTACCCCGATCGGAAAGATGTTCAGCCCGGCTTGTTTCTGCGGCAGGACCTTGCGCGGCGCGCCGGGGCTGGTGCATCCCTCGACCGCCTCGCCGTCCCGCCAATTGCCCCTGAGGTGGGGTTTGCCGGCGAGCGCGACGCGGGTGCGCGCCAGCTCTTCCCGGTACTTCTCGATAAAGCCTTCCGGACCGAAGCGGTCAACCAGGAACTTGATGCGGGATTTGGCGCGCTGCTTGCGATTGGAATAACGGTTGTGCAGCGAGATCACCGCTTCCATGCACGGGATCAGGTCCGCCTCGGGAATGAATTCTTCCACTGTGACCGCATGGCGCGGTTTGTGGCCTAGGCCGCCGCCCGCCAGAAGCTTGAAACCGAAGCGGCCATCCTGTTTCACTGCGATGACGGCGAGGTCATGCAGCATGCCCTGGGCGCAGTCGGCCTCGCAGCCGGAGAAGCTGATCTTGAACTTGCGCGGCAGGTGCTGCGTGAGCGGGTGACGGAGGAAATAACGCATGGCGTCATCCTGAAACTCCGCGATATCCACCCGCTCGCGCGGGCATACGCTCGCGAGCGGGCAGCAGGTGACATTGCGTACGGTGTTGTTGCAGGCCTCGCGCGTGGTCAGGCCGGACTGGGCCAGGTCGCGCAGGGCACGCGGTGACCGCTCCAGCGGTACATAGTGGATCTGAATATCCTGGCGCGTGGTGATGTGCGCAACGCTGTGCTCCGAACAGGTCTCGAGCACGTCCGCAATCCGATCCAGCTGCGCCGGCGTCATACGCCCGCCGGGGATCTTGACGCGGACCATGTTGACGCCTTCCTGGCGTTGTCCGTACACCCCTTGCTGCAGTCGCATCGACTGGAATCGCTCGGCGTCGATCTCGTTGTTCAGAAAGGCGTGCACACTTTCTTCGAAACGATCGAGCTCTTCATGGTTGACCAATGTCTGCGACGTACTCATGCCTACTTCTCCTGCGCTGTAGCGTTACATTACCGTGTTTAACCAGGCCGTCCCGATCCCTCAGGCGGCGAACATGAATTTCGCCCCGATCAGGATCAGCATGCTTGCGAGCAGCGGCCGAATCACGTGTTCGGGGACTACTGATGCCAGACGGCTGCCCAGATAGATGCCCGGCAGGGAGCCGATCAGCAGGATGGACAGCATCGCGAAATCTACGGTTCCCATGTGCATATGCCCCAGCCCAGCCACCAGAGTCAGCGGCACGGCATGGGCGATGTCCGTTCCCACGATGGCGCGCGTCGGCAGGCTGGGATAAAGAAACAGCAGCATCGCGGCGCCCAGCGCCCCAGCACCGATCGAGGATATCGGCACCAGTATCCCCAGCACGACCCCGGCGCCGACCGTCGCGGCAGGCCGCAAGGATCTCCAGTTCGGGAGCCATCTCTGGATCCTGCGCCCCAGTCCCTGTACGCCCGTCTTGAACAACAGGGAAAGCGCGGTCAGGATCAGGGCCACGCCCAGTCCGACGTGTATGATCAGATTGAGCTCTGTTGTCGAGGGCGTAAACCGCTCCATATAGTACACCACCAGCATCGAGGTGGGCAGACTCCCCGCGAGCATCAACCCCGTGATATTCCAGCGGATATTTTTTGCGCGCCGGTGATGCCATACCCCGGTTGCCTTGGTGATGGAGGCAAACAGGAGGTCCGTGCCTACGGCCGTTACCGGCGCGATCCCGAAAACGAATATGAGCAGCGGCGTCATCAATGAGCCGCCCCCTACGCCGGTCAGTCCGACCAAGGTGCCGACTCCAAATCCGGTCAGGATGAAGGCCAGTGTGTCCATCGTGCCACCCGTCTGTTCCGGTCAGGCGCCAGACTCAAGCGCTTTATCTTAATAAACTCAGGTAGTTGCACGATAACCCAGGTTCAGCTTCAGAACGACATGATGAGGCGGCAAGGTTGATCGAGCGAAAAAACTATAACACTCAATCTATATTCAAAAAAATAATGATGTATTATATTTATATAACAAATTTGTATATATGGTGCCGGCATGAATATTCAGCAATTGCGTTATCTGCGCGAGGTGGCACGTTGTGGCCTGAATATTTCCGCCGCCGCGAATGCCCTGCATACCGCCCAGCCCGGGATCAGCAATCAGATCCGTCAGCTGGAGCAGGAGTTGAACGTCCAGATCTTTGAGCGTAACGGGAAGCGTCTGGTGGGCATAACGCAACCCGGACGCGCAGTGCTGGCGATGGCGGAGCGGGTACTGCGCGATCTCGAGCACATCAAGCAAGTCGGGTATGAATACACCAGTGACGCGACCGGCAGCCTCTCGATCGCGACCACCCATACCCAGGCGCGCTACGCCCTGCCGCGGGTGATCAAGATCTTTACCGAGCGTTACCCCGATGTGCGGCTGCATCTGCATCAGGGCAATCCGACTCAGATTGCCCAGCTGGCGGCCTCGGGCGTTGCCGATATCGCCGTCGCTACCGAGGCAATGGACCAGTTCGAGGATCTGGTGGTGATGCCGTGTTATGAATGGCACCATTGCGTGATCGCGCCACCGGGGTTGCCCATCCTGCGCGATACGCCTCTGACGCTGGAGAAGATCGCCGAATACCCGATCGTA